>DASXYH010000069.1:0-3304 GCA_036502545.1 Spongiibacteraceae bacterium | reverse complement strand
GGCGTTGCTCGGCGCGAGACGCTGCAAGCGTTCGTAGAGCGCCTCCGACAACGGATCTTCGAACACCAATGCCGTGGCGCGAATGCTGCGCGAATACGCCGCCGGATTGTCGAACGCAACCACTTCGGTTTTCTGATTGTCGGTCAGCGTGCCGAATCCCGCATGACCGGTAGTATCGAAGGATGGATCAACCACTTCGCTCATCGTGAGTCCTAATCGAGTTTGGCCAGTGCTACATCGGTCGCCTTCACGAAGGCGATGACATCCGTGCCCACTTGAAGATTGAGTTCTTTAACCGCGCGGGTGGAGACCAGCGAGGTGACGATACCCGAAGGCGTTTGCACTTCGACTTCACTGATAACGGGTCCGAGCACGATATGCGAAACGGCGCCGTGAAATTGATTGCGAGGGTTGATCGATGAAATACTCATGATGCGCGATGTCCGTTTATTGAATTCGACATCAACATAGCATTACTAATAGAACATTAAAAAATAAGAAAAACTTCCTAGGTTATTCCATTTGAAATAGATGAACCAAAAGCTGGGACGACTGCCGCCAAATAAATTGCCTGTAAATCAGCTGATACGGAAACATCGGCCGTGCGTGTTCAGCCTTTAACAGCTAAAATCGATAGTCGAAGCGTCGTCTGTGCGGCGCTGTGGTTGTGGTATTTTTCGAGAATGCATTAATCGCTACGACTTCGATTAATGACGAGAGCTGTAAAAGCGAGTGCCGTCATGCATGAATCAGTCACGCCATGAATAACGATGCCGCACTGCTAAAGGCGCTGCGTTTTGCCGCGGCCAAACACCGCGATCAGCGCCGCAAGGATCGCGAGGCTTCGCCATATATCAATCATCCGATTGAAGTCGCCGAATTATTGGTGCGTATCGGTCGCGTCGATGACATCGTCGTCCTGCAAAGCGCGATTCTGCACGATACGATCGAGGATACCGCTACCAGCGCCGAGGAACTCGAAGCGCATTTCGGTGCGGAAGTTCGCGCCGTGGTACTTGAAGTCACCGACGATAAACGTTTGCCGAAGCAGGAGCGTAAGCGTCTGCAAATCGAACACGCGCCGCATATTTCAACGCGTGCGCAGTTAGTGAAACTGGCCGATAAAATTTCCAACGTGGATGCGATCGCGAATAATCCGCCGGCTGACTGGCCGCTGGAAAGACGCCGGAATTATCTGGACTGGAGCGCGCAGGTGGTTGCCGGACTGCGCGGCTGCAATGCGCCGCTCGAACAGTTTTTCGATAAGTGTTTGCAGGCTGCGCGCGCGCAGCTGAATAGTATCGACGGCTGATTGCTTTTCGCAGTGTGTTGGAAAATTTGCAGCATTTTATTTGAATAAATATATTCCGTTTACCTAGCGAAACTCTGATTAAATGTTTTTGTTAAAGGCACGCTGTAGCAGAGCATGAGGCGCCGGAAGGGGTTCTTTTTTTTCAGGACTTCCGTGGCGAGCATTCAAGTCGCTTCGGTGTGGTCGGCCTAGCAGTGCTCGACGACTACTCCGATGACGAATGGCACGCAGCTTCGATAAGATCACCTTCTTGTCCTTAAAAAGAGAACCCCTTCCGGCGCCAACCCGCTGCGAGAACGGTGCAGTAATTAGGCAATAAAAACACTTAATCAAAGTTTCCCCAATAATATTCACTGTTCGCGCAGATGCGGTCATTCAGGAGCGCTTGAGCAGAACGATTTCGATAAGGCCGCCGCCGCGCGCGCATTGACGAAGAACTATCGCAGCTGTCACGATGTCTACAAGCCGCTGACCCAATAGCGGCAAAACAAGTGTTCCGCCGATGTCGGTGATAGACCAGATTCAGATGATTCAGATAAAGGAGAGCTGATCCATGACCACGCTATCGCTTAAAAATATTTTGTCAGGCTGTTTGTTATGCACTGCATTTTCTCTGCAAGCCGCCGCCGCACTGAAGGAAGGTGAGGTCGCGCCGGAATTCAAAGCGAAAGCATCGCTGGCCGGCAAATCGTTTAATTTCGATTTGCAGAACAGTTTAAAAAAAGGACCGGTAGTCGTTTATTTTTATCCTTCGGCCTACACGGGCGGCTGTAATATCCAGGCCCATGAATTCGCCGAAAACATCGATAAATTCGCCGCCGCCGGCGCGTCGGTTATCGGCGTATCGCTCGACAGCATCGAACGGCTGAACGATTTTTCCGCCGATCCGCAATATTGCGCCGGCAAGTTGCCTGTCGCATCGGATGCGGACGGTAAAATTTCGAAATCATACGATCTGGTAGTGCGCGATGCGGCGCCCGGCAAAAAAGATTCGCGCGGTGTCGATATCGATCACGGTTTTACCGAGCGTACGACCTTCATTGTCACTCCCGACGGTAAAATCGCAACGACGGTCGGCGGCGTATCGCCGGCGGAAAATGTGCAGCAGTCTCTCGCCGCGGTGCAAAAGCTAGGGCAGACCAAATAATTTTATTGTGACGAGAAAAATCAATCGGAGGTCGGCACGCCCATGTCTGCCAACGCCGATCGGATGATTGCAGCGTTGCCATCATCCGCAGCGGCTTCACCGTTGGCGATGCGATCGGCACGTGCGAATAACGGTTGAAACAAGCCTAATTTATCGACCGGGCCGCGCAGCGTGATGGTCGAATATTTTCGAAACGTGGTGGCCCACGCATCGCGCACTTCATCCCAGAATTTTCGCGTGCGCTCAAAATAAAGATCGGCTTCGGCAAATCCCTCGCCGCGAATGCGCTCATAACGCGCGACGCCGTATTCACGGGCCAGAAACGGTTGCGAATTGAGTTCGCGCTGCGCGGTCAGCACCGCTTTCAAATTGTTTTCTTCCTGAATCCAACCATTTGCAACGATACTGAGGCGATTGCTGCCGAGTAAAACCTGATAATCATCGCGCACGCTCCATTCGCGTCGCGGCAACGGGCGCCAGGTGTCGTCGCTCAGCCAGGATGAGTAAGTGGCGGTATGTTGCCAGTTGCCGAGGCCGGCATAACGCGGCGACTCGTCGACCTGATACACCGTTTGCGACCATTGCTTTTTGATATTTGCTAATTCGCGGCGGCGCCAGCGATCGTTGCCGGCGTATTCGACGATTTCCGTCGGCTCGTAGCGCCAATCCTGCCGCCAATGTTTAGTGACGAATGGTTCGCTTATTTTTCCCTCATCATCAACTATGCGCATTTCCAGAATATGCACAAGACTGATGAATTTACCGTTATCGGTATCGACATAAATTTTTTCGGTGCCCCACGATTGATACGGAGCGTTCGGTTTTTGTTGCGGATCGAAGCGCAC
>DASXYH010000068.1:0-12716 GCA_036502545.1 Spongiibacteraceae bacterium | reverse complement strand
CGATCGCAAAGCGGATATTTTTATCGGCGAATACCAGTTCGAAAATATCGCGAACCTGTTGCAGCACGGCAATAAAATCGAAATGCACGAAGGCCTGACGCCGCGTGCCCTGTTCGAGTTGCGCGATTCGCAGCAGCGCATTGAACGCATTTAATACCTGATCGGCCTCGGCGATAACGGCGTCGATGGCGTCGTCGCTGCGCTCGGAAATGCTCAGCAGCAATTCGAGCTGGCCGCGCAGGCGCGCGAGCGGCGTTTTTAAATCGTGCGCGATGGCGTCGGAAACTTCGCGCACGCCCTCCATCAGATGCTCGATTTGATCGAGCATATTGTTGATGGCGGAGCTGATGCGATCGATATCGTCATTACCACCGCGCAGTTGTATGCGCTGTTTCAAATCGCCGGTGGCAACGCGATCGCATACCTGATAGATCGCACTCAGCCGTCGCAATGTGCGCCGCGTAGCCATCAGTGTCACCAGCAGCGAGGCCATCGCGGTGATCAGCAAACCCCAGAACCGCAGTTTATTTAGTGTGTGAATCGTCGCCATGTAGTTATCGAACGGCACGCCGTAAACGAAGTGGCCGCCGTCGGTGAGAATACGCGCGGTGACGAGACAGGTCCCCACGCCGTTATCGCTATTCGCGGTGCGCCAGCGATCGCCGGTGAACGTTGCGGTAAAGTACTGCCGATAACGAAATTCCGGTGCCTGCGTCGTATCTATGTTGGCGAGCTGAACTTCGCCATCGGCATCCGTCAACGCCGCGCAGTCCTCCAGCTCGGCGATTTCGACCGCGAGTTTGCGATACAGCCAACTGGTTACGCCGGCGTGTTGCGGCAATTGCTTCGGCCAATCGGCCAGACGTTTGTCGATTTTGGTATCGATGCTGCCGCCGATAGTCGTCACCAATGCGCGCAGCGTGAAATCGTACAGGCTGAGCACCACGATGCTGTTCAACAGCCACATGCTGAGGCCGGTGATCAGCGCCAGCCGCAGCGACGAGCTATGCCACCAATGGCGCACATCAATTTTCGCGGATGACATAGCCCGAGCCTCTAACGGTTTGAATCAGGCGTGTGGCGTAGCCTTTATCGACTTTGCCGCGCAGACGGCTCATATGCACTTCGACCACATTCGTCTGCGGATCGAAACTTAAATTCCACACGTGCTCGAGCAGCATGTTGCGCGTAACCACGCGGTCGGCGTTGCGCATCAGATATTCGAGCAGGCGATATTCGAGCGGCCACAACTCGATCACCTGACCGTCGCGCGTGACATTGTGCGTGATTAAATCGAGATGCAGATCCGCTATTTGCAGCGAGATCGCTTCGCTCTTGCTGCTATCGCGTCGGTGCAACGCTTCGATGCGCGCCGCGAGTTCGACGAACGAAAATGGTTTGGTTAGATAATCGTCGGCGCCGTGCTGTAAACCGGTGACGCGATGATCGACGTCGCCGAGTGCGCTCAGCATCAACACCGGTGTGGTCTGCCCGCGCTCACGCAATGCTTTCAGCACTTCGATACCGTCGAGGCCGGGCATCATGCGATCGAGAATAATGACATCGTACGGCTGTTGCGCCGCATCAAGCCCGCTGCGACCGTCGGCCGCGGTGTCCACGGTATGACCTTCGCGCGCGAGACCCTGAATCAGAAAGTCGCGCATTTCCGGATCGTCCTCGATCACTAGAGTTTTCATTGCGATTGACGCTGCCTTGTTGTTATTGAAGTTGTGTAAATGGGAAAACTTATAGCCTATAAAAGGTTAGGCCCGACGAAAATAAGGGTAAAGAATAAACCAAACGGCCAAGCGGGGCTAATCCATGCCCGAGCGCTGGTTGCCTGCCGCCGCGAAAACGCCTAACTTTGCATCGATTGATTTTGTAGCGAAGGTATGGACCCAACCTTTCAACTCGACAGCATCGACAGCACGATGCAAGCGGATGTAATCGCGGCCGCATTGCACAGCGATGGCTGGTGCGTGCATCCAAATTTTTTCGATGCGACAACGACGACGACACTGCTTGCCGATTGTCTGCGCCAGCGCTCGGTCTTCACGGCAGCGGCAGTCGGGCGTGCCGGCGCACGCCAACAATTATTCGATCAACGCCGCGATTCCACGTTATGGCTGCACGCTGATACGCCGGTGCAAAGCGATTTTCTGCGGGCGATGGAAGTGCTGCGTGTTCAGCTCAATCGGCATTTATATCTGGGCCTGTTCGACTATGAGGCGCATTATGCGCATTACGCCCCCGACGCTTTTTATCGGCGTCACCGCGATGCGTTTACGGCGCAAGCGGCAACCGAAGCGGCGCCGAAGCGCAGTGTTTCGAGCGTTTTCTATTTGAACTCCAGCGCGCCCGGCGGCGAATTACTATTGTGGCACGACGATAAACCACTAGCACAAATTGAACCGATCGCAGGCACTGCGGTTTTTTTTCTCAGTGCCGAATTTCCGCACGAAGTGCTACCGACGCAGGCGGATCGTTACAGTATTGCCGGTTGGTTTCGCGGCCGATGAGCACGCCTGAAAATCCGCTACTGTCGCTGGTGCTGCAATTGCTGCGCGTTGCGCCGACCGGTATCAGCGAATACGAAATGCTGAAGCAAATAGAGGCCGATGGCTCCCACTTTGCTCAAGTGAAAGACGACTCCCAGCTCGCGTTGTTTCAAAAACATTTTCTGATTATGAACGCGCTGTATCGTCTGCAGGAATCGCTGTGGCGCGATGAACAGGTGTGGCTGACGATATCGCCGCTGCGCATCGCCGTCCAAACGATCGATACCGCTGCGGCCGAACAAAAATTATCGGTGCATAGCGATGACGCATTGCGCGCTTATTATCTCGACTGGCAGCAATTCATCGCGACCGACAGTGACGCAGTGGCGAATCTGATCGCGAGTTTTTGGCTGCGTTACGATGCGCACGATCAGCGCGCGGATGCGCTCGCTACGCTGCAGCTCGATCGCACTGCCGATATACATAAAATCAAACAGCAATATCGCCGTCTCGCCGCTGCAACGCATCCCGATCGCGGTGGCGATGCGGCGCAATTTCTCGCGATTCGCGCCGCGTATGAGATTTTAAGAAAGCTCTGAGTAAGTGTTTCTCAATTTTAACTATTGCACCGTTCTCGCAGCGGGTTGGCGCCGGAGGGGGTTCTCTTTTTCAGGACTACTGTGGCGAGCATTCATGTAGCTTCGGTGTGGTCGGCCTAGCAGAAGTCGACGACTTCTCCGATGACGAATGGCACCATAGCTTCGATAAGATCACCTTCTTGTCCTGAAAAAGAGAACCCCCTCCGGCGCCTCATGCTCTGCTACAGCGTGCTTTCTAGAGAAACACTTACTCAGAGCTTTCTTAAAATTTCTATATTGCAATCGTTCAAAAATGAGGTGACTTGTGTCCGGCGTGATGTTGCAAACCAGCGTGCTGCTGGTATGTTCGAATATTTTTATGACTTTCGCGTGGTATGCGCATCTGCGTAATCTGCACGATAAACCGTGGTGGATTGCAGCATTCGCCAGCTGGGGTATTGCGCTGTTCGAATATTTGTTGCAGGTGCCGGCCAATCGTATCGGCTATTCGGTTTTGAATCTCGCGCAATTAAAAATTTTGCAGGAAGTGATCACGCTGTCGGTGTTTGTGCCGTTCGCGGTGTTTTATATGAAGCAGCCGTTTCGACTGGATTTTATCTGGGCGGGATTGTGCTTGCTCGGCGCGGTATTTTTTATGTTTCGCCAACCGCTGGTGTGATTCGCGCAACTTTCGTTAAGGTGCCAGTGTTTCAGGTTGCGGTATTTGTGGTTGAGATTGCGGCTGCCCGGGTGAGGCGTCGGGTGTCGGCGCGTCCTCCGGCATTAAAATACCGCCGCTGCTTTCGATCACATGTTCGCTGCTAATACCGGCTTTACCCAACAGTGCCTCTTCCACCGATTTTTTCAAAACCAGAATTGCGATGCGGCGATTGATCGGATCGTTCGGCGCATCGGGTTTATACGGCGCCGCCGAACCCATGCCCTGCACATTGGCGATTTTATCCTCTGGGTAACCGCCTTCGATCAATGCGCGGCGCGCGGCATTGGCGCGATCGGTCGATAATTCCCAATTCGAATAGCTCGAGCCATTGCCGTAACTGGTGGCATCGGTGTGACCGGTGATCGATGCGTGATTTGGCACGCTGTCGAGCAGCGGCGCCAGTGCTTCCAGTACACTGAGCGAATAATCTTTCAGCTTCGCTTTGCCGACGTCGAACATCGGGCGCTGTTCTTTATCGACGATTTGTATACGCAGGCCGAGTCCGGTGTAATCGATCAGAATCTGATCGCGCACTTCGCGCAGTACCGAATTGCTTTTATTTAATTCGTTCTGCAACTGTTCTTTTAATTTTTGCAGACTTTCCTGTTCCTGTTTTTCGTATTGTTCGCGCATCTGCTCTTCCGTCATCGGAATCGGTGACGGATGCGCAATGCCTTCGCCGTTACTCTGCGAGTTTTCACCGCCCGGTTCGGTTTTTTGCAAAGTCGGCGGTTTCATTTGTTCTTGCGAGGTTTGCGGATGATCGAATTGAATAACGCCGGTATTCGCACCACCAGGGCCGACCAGGCCGCCGCCGACATCGTTGAAATAACCGGCGATTGAACGTTTTTGCGGATCGTTCGCCGCGGCGATCAGCCACATCAATAAAAAGAACGCCATCATGGCAGTCGCGAAATCGGCAAATGCGACTTTCCATGAACCGCCGTGATGCGCGTGCCCATGCACCTTCTTCTTTTTGATGATGATGGGCTGCATCGAACCGCTCATGGACGCATCCCCGAATTATTTTTGACGCACGCGTTCATCGACTTCAACGTAACTGGGTCGTGTATCGTGGAACAGCACCTTGCGGCCGAATTCGATTGCAATCTGCGGCGCGGCTCCATTCAATGTTGCGATGAGTGAAACTTTAATGCATTCGTAAAATTTCGATTCCTCACGGACCTTGTGTTCGAGCAAAGTCGATAGCGGACCGAAAATGCCGTACGACAATAAAATACCGAGGAAGGTGCCCACCAATGCGGCCGCGACATGGTGACCCAGTTCGGCCGGCGGACCGCCGAGCGAGCCCATCGTGATCACGATACCCATCACCGCTGCCACGATCCCGAAGCCGGGCAACGCATCGGCCACTTTGCTGAGCGCGTTGGGCAGCAGTCCCGCTTCGGCGTGATGCGTTTCCAGCTCGGCATCGATCAATGCCTCCAACTCGTGGCCGGCAATGCTGCCGATCATCATCACGCGCAGATAATCGACGATGAATTCGATCGAGCCGTGAATTTTTTCGACCGCCGGATACTTGGTGAAAAGCGGACTGGTGCCGGGATCGTCGATATCGGCCTCGACGGCGAGCATGCCTTCGCGACGCATTTTGTTAAACAGGTCATAAAGCAGTGCCAGCAAATCGAGATACAAATCTTTTTGATATGGCCCGGGTTTTATAGTGCCGCCGATGGCTTTGAACGTACTTATCGTCACCGCCAGTGGGTTGGCAATTATCATCGCGCCGAAGGCAGAGCCCAGCAAAATCAGCAACTCGAACGGTTGGAAGAGGGCGATCAGATGGCCGCCGGCCAATAAAAAGCCGATTATGCAGGCCGCAAATAAAATAACGAGGCCCAGCAAAACATTCATTCAGGAAAGCTCCAGACTGGTCGGAAACAGCGCTAACTCGCCGCTGGGAGAAGAGGCATCCATTCGTTTGAGTATTTCCCAAGGATAGCGGAGAAGTTCGATCTTGCTAGTTTCGGAATTTGCGTAGAGCGTTAAAAAGATAAGGTGCTTCGTTGCGAAATTTGATTGGGATCAGGGCGGAAATGTAAATCGAGTGAACGCGTTCACAACCCGGGAATTTGTAGCTTCGGCAGCACCTGCGTATTGGCGGGAAAATCGGTATCGCGCGCGCTGACATTTTTATCGATAGCAACCAGTGTCAGCGCGTTGCCCTGACGCAGCAGTCCACCCATTCCGCGCTGCGGAATTTTGCTGAGCGCTTGCTGCAACTGCGCGGCCTGATCAGAATTGAGACCTTTCGATAATTTCAGCGCGAGCGTGCGCCAGCCATTGGTCAACGCCAGTACGTCGGGGTTGTCGGTGAGTACCACTTCCGATGTATTGTCGCCGACAGTCAATTCATATACTTTGCCGGCATAGCCCGCGACGGACTCCTTACGGCCGGTATCGCGCAATTGCACAGGGCCGACTTCGCGATTGAGCTCATTGCCATGCGTCGCCTTCAACAGCGCGCTGGCTTGCTCGGCATCGACCGCAAGCCACTGCTCGCCCTGGCGATGCAGCAGCCATGATTCGGATCCTTTCAATACCAATTGCTGTTTGTCGGCGAGATTCGCCCGCATGTGGTTGTCATCGAGATAATATAAATCCAGTTTTTGCTTGCCCTGATTCAGTTGATAGCTGCCTTTTAATTCTGCATGCGCACCCGCGGCGAGTCCGAGCGCGATACAAACCAATAGTTGACGCAGCGATTTTCTCGTGTTGAAAAGAATCATAAAATTTCCTCGTTATCGATACGCAGAATTTTCAGTGTTTGGCATTCGACCGATTGTCGCGAATGTCGTTCAGGTTATTTGCCGATTCAGCGCGGCCAGCGCATGCTGAAACGCGCACCGCCCAGTGCACCGGAACCGATATCGAGTTCGGCCGCATAGCTGTCGAGAATATCGATAACCACCGCGAGGCCGATACCTTGTCCGGGCTGATAAGTATCCGCGCGCTGACCGCGCTGCAAAATGCCGGCGCGCAAATGTTCCGGTATGCCGGCGCCATCGTCCTCGATCACGATCAATAACCAGCGTTCGCTGTAATTGGCACTGATGGCGATGTGCTGACGGCACGCTTTGCAGGCGTTGTCGAGTAAATTGCCAAGCACTTCGAGCAGGTCGGCTTCATCGCCGCGGCATTCGCAAGTCGGATCGATCGCGATGCGAAATTGCGGCTGTTTGTCGAAATACACTTTGGTGAATGTCGCGATCAATTTATCGATGAGCGGGCGCAATAAAAATTTTTGTCGCAGACGATGCGGGCTGCTCGCCACGGCGCGCTGCAGTTGGTAACCGATCAATTGATCCATGCGCGCGATTTGTTCGTTCAGTAGCGCATTATCCGTCGTTGTCACGGTGCTTTGTTGGCGCAACACCGCCAATGGGGTTTTCAGGCTATGCGCGAGATCGCCGAGCGTGTTGCGATAGCGTTCGCGTTGCTTTTGTTCACGATCGAGCAATTGATTCAAATTGGCGGCGAGCGGCTGCAATTCTTCCGGATAACGCTCGGGTAATTCTGCGCGTCGCCCCTGCTCAAGATCACTGAGATCGTGCGCGAGTTTGCGCAGTGGTTGCAGGCCCCAACGCAGAATGACTGCCTGCGCGATCGTCAACAGCAATGCCGCGCTGCCGAGACCGAGCCACAACTGGCGCATAAACGCGCGCAATTCGGTGCGCAGTGCGCTTTGATCTTCAAGTACGGTAAAGACGAGCGGAATATCCTCGCCATCTTCGGTTTCCCACATGGTTTGATACTGAAAGCGCAGAAATGGCGCGGGCCGTGAAATCACTTCGAAACGTTCCTGTCCGGCCAGTGGTGGATCATCGCTCGCGAGCAACTCGCGCGTCAGCTCCACCGCTTCGCTCGAAGGCGATTGCCATAAGACCTCTCCCTGTGGATGTTGAATCGCGGCATATAAACCTGAATTCAATTGGCGCAGACGCGGATCACCGGTGTGGGCGTTGACCTTGATTTCTTCGTTATCGAATTCGACTGCACCGAGCAGCGAATAAAATTGCACGCGATAACGCTCAAGCGCCGCCGCCAATTGGCTGGCTTCGAACGAGCGCGATAAAAACCAACCGATGCTGGCGAGATAAAGCGGCAACACGATCACGCTGGCCAGCAGCAGACGCCGCGTAATCGAATTCGGTGCCGGTAGCTTTTGCGCGAGTTCGCGTGCGCGGACGAACCAGGAATTATTTTTTAGCAGTTGCGTGACGCGCTCAATCGGCATCCGCACTGCTCTTCAGCTCGAAACGGTAGCCGCGTCCGCGCACGGTGTTGATCGGATTCAGCGTATGGTCGGGATCGAGTTTTTTGCGCAGGCGACCGATGAACACTTCAATGACGTTACTATCGCGATCGAAATCCTGATCGTACAAATGCTCGGTCAATTCCGTTTTTGAAATCACTTGGCCATGGCGGTGCGTAAGATAAAGCAGCGCTTTATATTCGAAGGCGGTGAGTTCAATGGCGCGATCGTCGACGCGCACTTCCTGCTTGGCAGTATCGATAATCAATTTATCGAATTGCAATAGCGGACTGGCGAAACCGCCGCTGCGGCGCAGCAGCGCATTTAATCGCGCCAACACCTCTTCGATATGAAACGGTTTGACGACGTAATCATCGCCGCCTGCCTCCAGGCCTTCCACTTTATCCTGCCAGCGTCCGCGCGCCGTCAATACCAATATCGGAAAGCGTTTTTGCTGCTCGCGAATTTTGCGAATGACGGTGATGCCGTCGACGATCGGTAAGCCGAGATCAATGACGGCAAGATCGTAGGAAAATTCGCCCACCAGATAAAGCGCTTCGCGGCCGTCGGCCGCGCTGTCGACGGCGTAACCATTGTGCTGCAAATGCTGCGCGAGCTGCTCGCGCAGAGGGGCTTCGTCTTCAACCAGCAATAAACGCATCGTCGGCGATTTTCAAAATGTTGGATTATGGCGGTGTATTTTTAAAACGTTGTAAACGGATTTATTACTCAATCGCGACGGCGCTCGCGCTCCGCGGGTACGCGCAGCGTTTTTACGCGGCCGCCATCCTGCAACACACGCACGCGATACATGCCTTCGTTCGCTGCAGGCGGCTGTACATCGACAACATGACCGCGATAGTTGTGCTCGACTTCGCCGATCACATCGCGCACTGGACGGCGGCCATAGTCATTGCGCTGTTCGCGATCGTCGCGGTGATCATGCCGATGCGGCGGATCGGCAAGCGCGTTACAACTGCCGATTGCCAGCAGTAGCGCGAGCGAAAATGTGCGCAATGCGAACATCGTTGTATCAATCATCATCCGGTTCGATGTTGACGCGAACGCGCAAGCGCGGCCCCGGGTTTTCTGGCATGCGTGTCACAAAATCCCTACCGTTGTATCGATAGAATACGCGGTATGCTACCACTTCTTCGCGCGTCTCCGTATCGCTCACGGTTTGACACACGTGCTGATCGGTATAGGTTACGCGCTCGTAATCGCCGCGATTGCGATAGCTGATATCGCGACCTACCGATCCACCGAGTGCGGCGCCGGCAATTGTGCCGACCTTTTTGTTCACTTCATGATGACCAAGCGCGTTGCCTATCGCGCCGCCAATAATGGCGCCGAGCAGCGGCGCCGTATAACTGCGCGGGCGGGCGTCGGAATGCACCGGCACTTGTTCGTTCCAGCATTCGTCGCGCGGTACGCGATACGAAGTGGTTTCATAAATCGGTTCGACGCGGGTTACCCGCGCGTAATCGAAATCTTCGCGATAGCCGTGCGCGCACGCCAGCGAACTGGCGGCGCCGAGCAGGGCAACTGCACTGTAACAGGCAAGGTGTTTCATAATGACTCCGTAAAAGTGTTCGGCCGTTTCCTCAAATTGAAGCTTAGAGCGAGGCAGCTGAACCGGTACTGAACAGGGCACTTGCCTAAAATGACGGGCTAGGTGAAGATCGAATACATTGGTATGACGATACCAATAACTAATGTATGGGTAACAAATGCTGCATCGGATTAAACGCCTGCTCAATATTGTTCTGACCGTTGCAACGCTGAACACCGTCGCGTGCGGCTATTTAATTTACCCCGAGCGCCAGGGTCAGCGCGGCGATCATGTCGATGGCACAGTGGTTGCGCTCGACGCAGTCGGGCTACTTTTTTTTATTTTGCCTGGAGTGGTGGCATTCGCGGTAGATTTTGCCAGCGGTTGCATTTATCTGCCCAAAGGCAAGGATGGCGTTTTCAGCCTGAACGAAACCGCGCCGCATGATTGGGTCGCGGTCGCACGAGTGGCGCCATTCGCCGATGACGCGACCATTGCCAACACGCTGCAAGATTATTTGCGCCACGACCGGTCAAGCGGTGCCCCATTAAAAGGTGGTCCAGCGCGGAACGGTTCAGTGCAAGATAATTCAGTGCGAAATAGCCCGGCGAGAATCGAATGGTTACCTGGTAGCGATTCGTCAGCATGGGCAAGTAATAATTAAGTTTGTGTTGTAATTCGTGTGGCGGTGAAATTGATAGAACACCTTCACCCAAGAAAGATAAATAGCTGATTTAACTCATTGATCCTGTCAGCGTTGGAGGCCTCATGCAAGACAAACGTATTGCCGCAAAAAATCAGCAAGTAGTTTTGCATCTATTCGATGCTTTGCGCGCCAATGATCGCGAACGCGTGCTATCGTTTTTCACCGAAGAGACGGTGTTTCAACCATTAGCGCGCGCGTCCGTGCGTGGTCATGATGCCATCTGGTCAGCTCTTAACGCGGCGATAGCGGAGACTGAATTGGCTGGATATCGCTTCGGCGATATTGTGTCGTCCAACGATGGCCGTGTTGAAGCAGAGCGCTTCGAGCGCTACCTGGTCGATGGCATCTGGTCGGAACGCTGTATCACTGAAATATTGTCGGTGCGCGGCGCCAAAGTTACGCAGTGGCGAGAAACATCGGCTCGCGACAGCAGCGACATAGGCGGTAATTAAGGGCGATACATGTTTCGATGTAATATAGGCGTTGTTGCCGGTATCGGCGTACTTGCTGTTACGCTGTATATGGCAGGTTGCGCTGTCGAACCTCAGCAGCCAACCCGCAAATCCACAACTCCCGCCACGGCGCCTTCATCTCCTGCGGTACCGAGCAAGCCACAAGGCAATATTCCGGCCACGCCA
This sequence comes from Spongiibacteraceae bacterium, assembly GCA_036502545.1. Taxonomy (GTDB): domain Bacteria; phylum Pseudomonadota; class Gammaproteobacteria; order Pseudomonadales; family CAMLJR01; genus CAMLJR01. The sequence continues at coordinate 1,747 of DASXYH010000068.1, read as the reverse complement.
AAAGTTTATAGCGGACCTTATCCCGATCGTATTGAAGCGGCGTTGCGCGATACATTGACCGGCATGCCGGTGCGAATTGCGCGCAATGGCGATACGGTTAAATTGATTGTGCCTGGCAGCGTTGCATTTGCTGTTAATAGCGAGCAGCTGCAACCGCGTTTTTTGACAGTGCTCGATAACGTTGCACAGCTGTGCCGCGAATACAGCAAAACTATGGTCGATATCAAAGGTTACACCGATAGTACCGGCAGTTTTGAACATAACCAGCAGCTCTCGGAGCATCGCGCGCAGAGCGTGGGAAATTATTTGATCAATCGCCAGGTTACCGCGGCACGCATTCATACCGCGGGCTATGGCCCGCGATATCCGATAGCAGACAACAGGACCGATAGCGGTCGCGCGCAAAATCGACGCGTCGAAATCGAATTGGTGCCGACGCCATGAAGCGAGTTTTACTGTTAATTTTATTGAGCGGATTGGCGGCGTGCAGCGCATTGCAAGGACATTTGCAAGCGCCCGATGTGGCGCTGGTCGGATTGCGTATAGGACAAAGCGAAGGCATGTATCAAACCGTGTTCATCGATTTGATGATTACCAATCCTAATGCGACGTCGCTGAAATTGAATGCAATTAATTATCACGTGCGTATTGAGGGACGCGATCTCATTAACGGAGTTAGTCGAGAGCCGCTGGAAATCGCCGCAGGCGAGGCGCAAAAATATACGGTGCCAGCTTCAATTAGCTTGATGAGCGGTTTCGGCTTGATTCGCGATATAACGGCAAAGCCTAAAAATAAAATCAACTACGAGTTGCTAACAACATTAGAGCCCAGCGGATTATTTTCAATGCCGATTACGGTGAAAAAAGTCGATACATTTTCATTATCGCAATAAATGCTGATGTCGAGCGTTAGGTGTATAAAAATTTAAATACAATGAAGTAAATATACGCGAAGTGACGTCGACACGAGAATGAAATGGAGGAGGTATTAGGAATGGCTGCAAAAAAAAGACCCCTCGTCCGCACAGGGTTGGTGATGGACGAGGGGTTGCCCGAGAAGCGGTTGGTGTTTGAATCGATGCGGTTAGGGCCGCAGTGGTGCGCAATCTCCGTTTGCAGTAGCACCATCGGGGCGCTGACCGTGTAAATGAATGCTTAAAAACGTTGAAACTAAATTAACGCGGCAATTCCTCCGAGGCAAGTGATGTCTCGGAACCTGTTCACACTTTTGACACTCGACCGCAGAAATTCTGTATTTATACTATTTGTGACGGTAATTCGACGTGATTTTAAAATTTTCGCGGCGCGTTTTAGCTAACTCCAATATCGTTTTTCGTTCGCTATCAGATGCGCGATGCCATTGCAATATTTCTTCGAGCTTGCGGCCGCAACCCAAGCACACATCATCACTATCGAGGCAGCAATTGCGCACGCAAGGCGATTCCAGCGAGGCACCCATTTGTCACAGCTCCGTCACCAATTGCATTGAAGTTTAGAGGAGTGCCGGCGCCGGCGCGAGCGTGGTATTTGCGCAGCGACCGCGTTAGTATGGAGCCGATTTTTACCAGATGTGAGCCAAGCCACCGGCATGCTGCATTTCGAAAAGCGAAGCGAAGAGGCGCTGCTCAACTTCCTCAATCACTTGGGTAGCCGCGACGCGGTGCTCAACTATCAGCAAATTCAGGGGTTGCTCTATGCGATGGTGTGTTCGCCGGAGCCGATCAAGCCCACCGAATGGTTCGAACTG
>DASXYH010000067.1:0-13356 GCA_036502545.1 Spongiibacteraceae bacterium | reverse complement strand
AAAACTTAATGCTTGCAGCGCGCGTTGAATTTGATTTTCGGGATCGTCCCGATTGCTGCCGAGACCGATGAAACAGCGAATCATGTTTCAACGCGGGGCTTACGCGAACGACGCCGGCGACTGCCGCTATTGCGCGGGGTTGCTACTTGCCGCAGCAAATGTTCGCGTTGCTCCTCGTCCGCCGCCATGAATTCAGTCCACCACGCGCCAATGTCTCCTAGTGCTTCGCCGGCTTGTTCGCGCAATAGTAAAAAATCGTAGGCAGCGCGAAGGCGGGGATGTTCGAGTAATGTCAATGCGCGCCGACTGTCGCGTCGTTGCAGACGCGCTTGCAGCTCCCAAATTTCACGCATCGGCTGGCTGAAGCGGCGTGGAATACCGGTGAGTTGTTGTTGGCGATCAAGCGTAGTTTGAGTTGCCTGCTGCGTCGCTACCGATTCCGGCATTCCATTTGCCGTGAGCTCATGCAGCTCGCGCTGCAGGGCAGGCCAGAGTAACGCTGCATAAATAAATGCGGGGGTGACCGGTTTGTGCTCGGCAATGCGCTGATCGGTGTTATGCAACGCTTGCATAATTAACATTTCCGCGGCGGATTGTCCGACGTCGATCGCTGCGGCGGTGGCGGGGAACAAAGGTGCGAATAAACCGTGTTCCGACATTTGCCGATACGTTGCAGCGCCGTAGCCGGCCATGAACAATTTCAATACTTCATCGAACATCCGCGCGGCGGGAACGTTACCGAGCAAATGAGCTAATTCGCGCAACGGCTTGGCGGTATTCGGCTCGATAGCAAAATCGAGTTTGGCCGCAAATCGTGCAGCGCGCAGCATTCGCACCGGATCTTCGCGATAGCGAGTGGCTGGGTCACCGATAATTCGAATCAAGCGGTTTTCTAAATCTTTCATACCGCCGGTGAAGTCGTGAACGGCGAAATTTTCCGTTGTGTAATACAGCGCATTAACGGTGAAGTCGCGGCGCGCAGCATCTTCGGCGATCGTGCCGTAAACGTTATCGCGCAATAGCATGCCATCTTCATTGCGAGCGGAATGTTGTGGATTCGGCGCAGTCTCGGTTTCGTCGGCGCTCGCATTATGGTTGCTGCGAAATGTAGTTACTTCTATGGTCTCGCCGCCGAGGCGCACATGAACAATTTTGAAGCGGCGGCCAATAATACGACTGCCGCGGAACAATTCGCGCACTTGTTCCGGATGCGCATCGGTGGCGACATCGAAATCTTTCGGATGGCCACCTAACAGTAAATCGCGAACGCCGCCGCCAACCAGATAGGCTTGGAAGCCAGCAGCGCGTAGGCGAGCGATAACCTTGAGCGTTCCACTGCTAATTAATTTGCGTGAGATATTATGTTGGTCACGCGGAATAATTGCGGGCGCGAGGCTATTTGATTTCGCGGAAGCCGTTGCGGTTGCTCCAAAAATGGAGAATGTACTTACTCGTCTATTTATGACCTGTTGCAGAAGGGTTGTTAGCCAATTCAAGCAAAAGCTCTCTCTTTATTGACATGTCGGGCGAAGATTCAGGCGCGGATTCTAGCATAGCGATTCCGCACAATATGAGAAAGGAAGAGTCGGCGAGAGGGAAATCTAGGGGAAGAAGGGGAAAAATTTTTCCCCATCCAGGTCTCTTGTTGTGTCGTTATTCTTATTGGTTTCATTATTTTTATTCTGGCAATAAGAAGGCAGCTTATGTGCCAATCTACTGAATGCTTAAAAAACAACAATTTATATGAATAAGACAAATAATTACTGATCAATGAATGTTTGAACGTTACAAAAAGCCCCGTATTTTGTTACTTTTAACGGCTGTTGGTAACGGTAATCCGATGCTTAGGAAATAAACGCGGGAGAGATTAGTCAGGGAGCGAACGGGGAAGAACAATCTTCCCCATCCAGGTCTCATATCAGCTTTTGTTATTATTAGAAGCTAGCTTTTCATTATTGTTATTTTTGAGCTGATCTGCTTAGTAGAAATTGGCTTAATCAGCTTGTTTTATTATTTATTGTTATGTTTTGGAGATTACAAAAGCACGCCGTATGCCAACAAAAATATATAATATTTTTCAATAAGTTAATCTAATAACGACGACCACTAAAAACATATTATTTTAAAATTGTTACGTTCGTTCTCGAAATGCGTTACGCATATGACAAATTGGTAACGTACTAAAAATTGACAGTTAAGTAATGCGGTGCTACGGCCGCGATATCATTAGGATGCGTTAGCGGTTTTACCGCCAGTTTTTTTACGAGGTATGCCGAAGCGTTGACGACGCTCCCACAAGCATTTGCGACTGACTCCCAGCTTTTGCGCCAGTTCGGTTTCGCTCATCGAATCCTGGTGCTCGAGTACGAAGCGCTGGAAATAATCTTCCAGGGAAAGGTCCTCTATCGGATCGCTGTTAATGGCCATCGGCAGGGGCTTGGTTGGCACATACTCTGTTCCAATATTTAATAGCAGAGGATCGCGATTGCCGCGCAACTGGTTAACATTCACCAACTCAAGATCGATGTCAAGCAAATCGTTGTCTATCTCATCGCTTTCGCACAAAAGTACCGCCCGCTCGACTACGTTTTCCAACTCGCGCACATTGCCAGGCCAGTTATATGTAGTGATGGCTTGAATAGATTTCGGTGAAAAGTGCAGCAGCGGTTTGCCCAACTCTTCGCAACGGCGTTCCAGCAGGACTTCGGCGATTTCCAAAATATCCTTGCCGCGCTCGCGCAATGGCGGCAGTGTCAGCCGCATGACGTTGATTCGATAATAAAGATCTTGGCGAAATTTACCCTGCTCGCAAAGTACTTTCAGATTGCGGTGCGTGGCACAGATAAGACGCACATTAACTTGTTTGGATTGCACGGCACCAATACGGCGAATTTCGCTTTCCTGGATGAAGCGCAGCAGGCGCGCCTGCGCCTCAACCGGTAATTCGCCGATTTCATCGAGAAAAAGAGTGCCGCCGTCAGCGGCTTCAATCAAGCCGATGCGATTGGTGTTGGCGCCGGTGAATGCGCCTTTTTCATATCCAAACAATTCTGATTCGATCAACGTTTCCGGAATCGCCGCGCAATTCACGCAAATCAGCGGCTCCGCCGCGCGCTTGCTTTGCTGATGAATCGCTTTCGCAACAAGTTCCTTACCGGTGCCGGTTTCACCGTGAATAAGCACAGTAGTGTTTGCGGGGCCGACCTTGCCGATGTGATCGTACAGCTTCAACATCGATTTACAGTTACCGATCATGCCACCGAGTTGCGGTTGACCGCGCTTGCCGGTACGCCGCGGTACATTGCCTGGATTATCGCCGGCAAATTCGCGCCGATTGTCTTCGATGATCTGCTTTACGGTGATGAGCATTTCGTCGTGATTGAAAGGCTTGGCGATGTAATCGACGGCGCCCGCCTTCAGCGAATCGACTGCAGAACGCACACTGGCATAACTGGTCATGATCAGTACCGGCACTTCGTCGGTTTTCTGAATTAAATCGGTGCCGGGCGCGCCGGGCAAACGTAGATCACTGATGATGAGTTGAAAATCTTCCAAGATGAAGCGATCGATGGCGTTCTGTACGGACGCAGCTTCCGAGACGCCATAGCCGTTGCGCTCCAGCAAACGACGCAGTGCGCTGCGGATAACGTCTTCATCTTCGACGATCAGAATTTTGTCCATGCAGAGCTTCACCAGAAAACTTTTGTATGTCGCGTCACTGCACGATATCCATCGACAGCGCTTGTCGTAAATGTTTGCATGACATCCAGTATGGCAAAGCACCATAACGCGTCGTGCGGTTTTTTGCCACTCACGCGGCGGTTGGCAACCACAGATGAATACGGGTCCCGCAATTCTGTTCGGCCACGGGGCTTTCGATATCCACATTGCCATGTAAATCTTCAACAATGCTATAGACCATCGCAAGTCCCAAACCGGTTCCCTGACCGGGCTCTTTCGTGGTAAAAAAAGGCTCGAAAACGCGACTGATATGCTCTTTGGCGATGCCGCTGCCGCGATCGGTCACGGTGATGTGCACGAGCCCGTCAACGGTCGCGCAATCGACAATAACCGCTGCATTATCCGCGCTTGCATCGCGTGCATTCGACAGCAGGTTTACAAACACCTGCAGCAGGCGTTGATCGTCGGCAACCACGACTGTATCCACTGCGCAACAATTGATGAATTGCACCGGACGTGCGCTCCTGTTCAACGCCAGCAAATGAATCGCTTCATCGATACTCGGGCTCAGCGGTATCGGCTCCGGTTGAGTGCGCGCGCCGGTGTGGGAAAAATTCACCAGCGATTGCACAATGCGAGAAATGCGATGCGTCTGCGTAAGAATCTCGTCCGCGGCCTGCAAGCTCTCGGCATTGTCGGTATCGTATTTCAAATTTTGCGCAAGACACGCGATGCCGGTGACAGGATTGCCAATTTCATGCGCGACACCGGCGGCGAGCCGACCGATCGAGGCAAGCCGCTCGCTGTGAACCAGCTCTTCTTCCAACAGCTGCGTTTCGGTCATGTCTTCCACCACGATAACTTCGCCATCGTGGTGATTGGCATATTCAGCGCCGGCTTTTAATAGGCTGATCCAGCGCGCGCTGCCATCTATTTCCACGCGCTGTTTATATACATGAGTTTCCGGTGCATGAAAAAAACCGTCGAGTAATTGCGACCAAGGCTGCGGTAGGTTCGATACATGCGAGCCGATGACATCGCGCGAGCTTACCTCGGTGAGCGCTTCCATGGCATGATTCCACATGAGAATCTCGCGATCGCGCCCGAGCGAACACAGACCGATCGGCAAATCTTGCAAAGTCTGCCGATGATGGCGGCGCAAACCGTCGAGATCGGCGGCTAAGCCGGTGAGATGATATTTATAGCGCTCCAGGCGAGCTTCGATCAGATTGATATCCTCGGTGGTTTCGCCGCCAGCCTGTTCATACGGCAGCAGGCGATTAACCATATCGAGTGCAACCGCCGGGCCGAGCAGGCCGGATAAATTAATTTCGATGCGATCGCGCAGGCGCCGCAACGCGTAAGGCCGATTTTCGCTGTGATCGAGTTTTAAATCCGTCAACGCGCGCGAGACTTCCCGCTGTGCGCCGATTTCGCCGAGCGCTCCGGCGAGCCGCTGCTCGATTTCGCGCGCATCGCGCACTTTGAGCATTAAGCGTTTGGGCCGGTTCAATTCATCGAGCGCGCACACTTCGGCCGCGGCGCGCTCTTCGTCCGATGTCGGTGCCAATAATGAAAGCGCGGCGAAAATCAGCGTATTCAGCGCCAGCGATACCAACGTTGCACCGCTCCATAATTCTTTGGACAGCTCTATATTCAGCGTCATTGCCAATAAAGTTGCCGGATTAAATTCGGTGAAGAGCGGCAGCATTAAAAATGCAAACCAAATGACGAAGCCTGCAATTAGGCCCCCCAAAAATCCAACGCGATTGCCGCGCGGCCAATAAAGCACCGCGAGTACGCCCGGCATAAATTGCAGCGTGGCGACACACGCGGCCATGCTGAGAGTCGACAGCGTTTCATGGCCACCGATCGCCTGATAAAACCAATAGCCGCATAAAATGATCGCGACGATCAATGTGCGCCGAATCCACAACAGCCAGCGGTAAATATCGCGTTCGCTGCCCGGCTGATAAAACGGCAGAATTAAATGATTCAAACACATCGATGCCATTGCCAGCGTGGTGACGATAATCACTCCGCTAGCGGCCGACAGTCCGCCGATAAACACCAGCAGGGTGAGCAATGGTTGATGACGCTCGATACCGATTGCCAGCGCGAAATATTCGTGCGGCAATGGGCTGCCTAGCTTAAATCCGGCCCACAGGATCGGTAGCACCGGCAGGCTTAATAAAAGTAAGAGAATCGAAAATCCCCAGCTTGCCGTATGCAGCGCTTTCGCACTTGGATTTTCCACGAATAACATATGAAACATATGCGGCATGCATACCGTGACGGAAAAAAAGATCAGCATCAGCGAACGCGCGGAATCCCGCTGTATCGGCGAGCGCAATATCGACAGCATGCTCGGATTGGCGATCAGCCAATTATCGAGACCGCGCGGACCGTCAAATACGGCGAACATCGCAACAGCGCCGACACCGAGCAACACCAGGAGTTTAAGCAGCGATTCAAACGCGATTGCCGCAACCAGGCCATCGTGACGCTGATGCGCGGAACGATGTTTCGATCCGAATAAAATCGCGAAGATCGAAATAATGATACAAAACACCAGCGCGAGATTATCGGCGCGCTTCCCCGTGAGAAAACTTTGCGAGGTGCTGCTGAGAATATGCACGGTATCGGCGACGGCGCGAATCTGCAGCGCCAGCAATGGCATCATTGCCAGCAATAAAAATAGCGTAACAGCCGAGCCGGCCCATTGGCTGCGAAAGCGAAACGTCAGCAAATCCGCCAGTGAACTGAGTTGATATAAACGACAAATGCGCAGCAGCGGCGCCAATAGCAACGGTGCAAATAAAAACGTGCCGCCAATGCCGGTGTACATCGCCAGATAACCGTAGCCATAGTTGTAGGCGATTTCGATGGTGTTGTAAATCAGTGTGGTGCCGCCGAATACAGCGAGTGAAAAAATATAAACGAGGGGGTGCCGCTGCAGTCGCTTCGGTATATATCCGCGCTCGCTTAAATGGGCGATGGCAAATAGCAGTAGCAGATACGCCAGCCCGGCGGCGAGCAGATGAACAAGACTAAAACTCATCGCGCGCCTTGCCGCGTTGGCTCCAGTAAATAAATGCGATCAGCGCGATCCACACGATATAGGGCCGATACCAGGCGTCGTTTCCGCTCAGTACCCACTCTTGCAGCGAAGGCGAAAAGACAAACATCAGGCCGAGCAGCAGCAATAACGTTGGATTGAGATACATAGGACACCTGCTGAGTAAGGCATTTGTGGCAAGCGGACGATGGTACTGGAAGCGCGGCTCAAGTTGCAAAGTGACGACAGCGCGGCGGCAACGCATCGCCATACAATTCGTCGCGCCGAGGAATCAGCGCCATATCCCAGTGCGCGATCGCCCAATCCAAAACATTGGTCGCAGATTTGGTGTGCGGTTTCGGTGGCAGCGGTTGTCGCAGGAATTCGAGAGCGGCCAATAAATTGTCCACGGCGTTCGCGTTGTTCAACGCTCGCGCAAATGTTTGTTTGCTTAATTTCTGCCGCTGCGAATTGGCGATAACCGGAATGTGCGCGTAATGCGGCGTCGGCAAGTGTAGGCAATGCTGCAAAAAAATCTGACGCGGTGTCGAATCGAGTAAGTCGAAGCCGCGCACGATGTGCGTAATATTTTGCGCAGCGTCATCGATCGCGACGGCGAGCTGGTACGCGGGCAAATTCTCCTTGCGATAAATAACGAAATCACCGATATCGCGCGCCATGTTAACGGTGAAAGAAGCTTGAATCGCATCGTCGAAATGAATGTCGAGCGCATCGGTACACAGTCGGATCGTACAAAGCTGCCGTGGTCGCTCCAAGCAATGGCGGCAGCGTCCGGAATAAACGCCGTTATTGTTCGCCAGGTCGAGACGCGAACACGTGCAATAAAATGCGCGCCGTTGCTCAAGAAGTTGTGCGCATGCCTGCCGATAAATTTCTGTGCGTGTGCTTTGATAAAGCACATCGCCATCCCACATCAACGCGTGCGCTTGCAGGCACCGCAAGATGGCGGTTGCGGCCCCCGGAGTTTCTCGTGGCGGATCGATATCCTCGATGCGTACCAGCCATTGTCCGTTATTCGCGCGTGCATCGAGAAAACTGGCCAACGCCGCCAGCAGCGAGCCGAAATGCAATGGACCGGTGGGAGAGGGTGCAAAGCGCCCTACGTAATGAGCAGGAAAATGAGAAGAACGGGATTGCGCCATCAGGCGATGCCGATTAATGGATAGCGCACGTAGCTGTGCGCATCGAACTCAGCCGTGCTCTTGCTTCTCTTTGATTTCATCGAGAGTTTTGCAGTCGATACACAGCGTCGCAGTCGGCCGCGCTTCAAGGCGTTTGATACCGATTTCGACGCCGCAGGCTTCGCAATAGCCATAATCATTGTTATCGATCAAATCGAGTGTCGAATCGATTTTTTTGATCAGTTTGCGCTCGCGGTCGCGCGCACGCAATTCGAGACTGAATTCTTCCTCCTGCGTGGCGCGATCGGCCGGATCGGGGAAATTGGCAGCTTCGTCCTTCATATGCGAGACAGTGCGATCGACTTCTTCCATCAGTTCGGCTTTCCACTGGCGCAGGATGTGACGAAAGTGCTCCTTCTGCCGATCGCTCATGTACTCCTCGCCCTTCTTCGGTTTATAAGGTTCGAAGTTCTTGAACGAGGCAACTGCCTCTTGCTTCTTAGCTGACATTATCAACGCCTCTTTATATATGCGTTCAGTTCGCGGCAATGCCGATCGCGGATATCGCGAATATTTTGGCCGCCGGCCGTGATTGAGCGCGCCAACCTACCAGATATCTTCGCGCAACGCTACCGCCAGATTGAGCTTCGTCACGCGCGCCTGCCACCAGCATTACGGCGCCAAAATGTGGCGTTTTCGTGGCGACGCCAACCGCCGTCGCGTCTACAATAGCCGCCTTGTTATAGCCATGCGAATTTGATTCAGGAGACCTACGGTTGAGACGATTTGCCAAACGCCTGGACGATATTGAACCGTTTCGCGTCGTCGAGGTGCTGACGCGCGCCAAAGCACTGGAGGCGCAGGGTCGCGATATCGTGCATCTGGAAGCGGGCGAGCCGGATTTCAGCACGGTGCGTCCGATCATTGAAGCGGCAAAGACGGCGCTCGATCGCGGACAAACGTTTTATACGCAAGCAACGGGCATTCTCGAATTACGCGCAGCGATTTCAGATTGGTACGCGCAGCAATACGGTGTCGATGTGGCGCCGCAGCGAATTCTCATCACACCGGGCGCATCGGGCGCGCTGCTGCTGGTCGCTTCGCTATTGCTTGATCCCGGTTACGGTTTATTGATGACCGATCCCGGTTATCCCTGCAACCGTCACTTTTTGCGACTCGTCGAGGGCGAAGGGCAATTGGTTCCGGTCGGGCCGGAGGATCGCTATCAATTAAATGCGGCGAAAGCCGAGCAATATTGGCGCGACAATACGGCCGGCATATTGGTCGCATCGCCGGCCAATCCCACCGGCGAAATTCTCGCGCGCGATGAACTGCGCGATCTATTCGATTTGTGCGAGCGGCGCAACGGCGCTTTGATCGTCGACGAAATTTATCACGGCCTTACCTACGGCGCCGACGCGCCTTCGATTCTCGAAATCACCGATCAGGCATTCGTCATCAATAGTTTTTCCAAATATTTCGGTATGACAGGCTGGCGCCTAGGCTGGATGGTGGCGCCGGCCGCCGCTGTGCCGGCGCTGGAAAAACTCGCGCAAAATTTATTTATCTCGATGTCGACGCCGGCGCAATACGGTGCGCTGGCAGGCTTCAGCGCGGAAGCACAGGCGATTTTCCGCGAACGCCGCGCGGAATTCGGCCGCCGCCGCGATTTTTTGCTGGAACATTTGCGGCGTTTGGGATTCGCCATTCCACACACGCCGGCAGGCGCATTGTATCTGTACGCGGATGTGACAAAATTTACCCGCGACAGCGAACGGTTTTGCATCGATATGCTCGAACAACACGGTATCGCAATTACGCCCGGCGTCGATTTTGGCCGCCACCGCGCGCGCGAACATGTGCGCTTTGCGTATACCACCGGCATGCCGCGGCTTGAAGAAGCTGTTAGACGCTTGGAAAAAATTTTTGGTTAGCGCCGTGATGTATCGATCGCGCGCGTTTACAAATCGATTGGAGCCGTCCGTTGGGAACTAATGCAATGAGTGAACATATTGTTCATGTCACCATGGTCAATGCCAAAGAAATATTGATCGACGAATCGTTTCAGCGCCCCGTGCTTGTCGATTTTTGGGCGGACTGGTGCGAGCCCTGCAAATCGCTGATGCCGATTTTAGAAAAACTGGCCAACGAATACGCCGGACAATTTTTGTTGGCGAAAGTGGATTGCGATGCGGAGCAGCGCATCGCGCAGCAATTCGGCGTGCGCAGCCTTCCCACCATCATGTTGATGAAAGACGGGCAGCCGGCGGATGGATTCGTCGGTGCGCAGACCGAAACCGCGGTACGGCAGATGTTGGAAAAATTTTTGCCGAAGCCGTGGGATTTGCAATTGGAGCAGGCGCGCGCCGCGATCGCAGCGGGCGATTACGGCAGCGCGCTGACGTTATTGCGCAATGCGTATGAAGAATCGCGCAAGCGCACCGATATCGGCATGGAACTCGCCGCGGTGTTGATTGCGCTGAAGCGTTTCGATGAAGCGAGCGCGCAACTCGATCTCATCAAGCTGGTCGATCGCGATCAACGCCACCAACAATTACTTGCGCAAATAGAGCTGCAACGCGAAGCGGCAAAAACCCCCGAAATACGCTCGCTCGAAGAAACGTTGCGGCAAGCGCCGGACGATCTCGAAGTGGCCTATCAGCTCGCGCTGCAATACAGTCAAAACCAGCAGCACCGCGAAGCGCTCGATTTATTGATCGAGATCGTTCGCAAGAATAAACAATTTCGCGAGGGCGGGGCCAAGAAAACATTGCTCGACATCATCGCGATGCTGGGCAACACCGATCCATTAGCGAAGGAGTATCAGCGCAAACTGTTTTCTCTGATGTATTAACAAGCGGATTCGCGATAACAATATTCGATAGCTGATCCAGCCATCGATACAACAGTCGAACACAATGGGCAGGTGAGATCGGGCATGAAGCGTTTTGCACAACAATTAATTGCCGCGCTGTGCGTATCCGCGCTAGCGGTGCCGGCGCTGGCGGAGCGCAATGAAAATCCGCATCAATGGTATTCCGAAGGTGTCGGCGAATTGCAGCGCTCGCTGCAATTGAAGCCGAATGAAAACCGCGCGAAAAATGTCATTCTTTTTATTGGCGATGGCATGGGTATTTCAACCGTTACCGCGGCGCGCATTTTCGATGGTCAGTTGCGCGGCGAAAACGGCGAGGAAAATGTGCTTTCGTTCGAAGATTTTCCTTATCTGGCACTCGCGAAAACCTATAACACCAATCAGCAGGTGCCGGATTCGGCCGGCACCATGACGGCGATTATGACCGGTATAAAAACCAAGGTCGGCATGATCGGCGTCAACCAGAATGCGCAGCTCGGCAATTGCAAAAGCGCGCAGGGCAATTCGGTGCAAACGTTTCTTGAACAGGCGGCCAAAGCGGGCATGGGTACCGGCGTCGTAACGACGACGCGGGTGACGCACGCGACGCCGGCGGCAACCTATGCACACACACCCGATCGCGATTGGGAAAGCGATCTCGATATACCGCCGCCAGCGCGCGAACAGGGCTGCAAGGATATTGCGCGGCAGTTGCTCGAATTTCCGTTCGGCGGCGGCGTCGATGTCGTGCTGGGCGGTGGCCGTGGAAAATTCACCGCGAATACGCAGGCCGATCCTGAAGGCGGCGCGATGGGCGAGCGCGGCGACAAGCGCGATCTCACCGCCGAGTGGACGAAAAAATTTCATAACGCCGCGTATGTTTGGAATGAGCAGCAATTCGCCGCGATCGATCCCGCCAAAACGGAACATTTGCTCGGTCTGTTCAATCGCAGCGATATGAATTTCGAAAGCGATCGCAAAAGCGATAGCGGCGGCGAGCCATCGTTAGCGGAGATGACTAAAAAAGCGCTCGCAATATTGAAGCGCAATCCGCAGGGATTTTTTTTAATGGTTGAAGGCGGCCGCATCGATCACGCGCATCATATGGGCAATGCCTATCGCGCGCTCGATGAAACGCGTGAATTCGCCAATGCTGTGCGCGCAGCGCTGAGCACGACCGATAGCAAGGAAACGTTGATCATCGTCACCGCCGATCACAGCCATACATTGACCATTTCCGGTGAGCCGAGACGCGGCAATCCGATACTCGGTAAAGCGCTGGGAAATGGCGATGAAGGCAAACCGAACGATCAACCGCTCAAGGCGCTTGACGATCGACCCTATACCACACTGAATTATATTAATGGCCCCGGCGCGATCGCGGTGCGTAGCGCAGCGGTAAACGGGGCGGGCAAACAGGATCGCGAGCGCCGCGATCTTTCCGATGTCGATACCACCAAACCCGATTACCTGCAGCAGGCATTGATACCGTTAAAAAGCGAATCGCATGCCGGCGAAGACGTGCCGATTTATGCGACCGGACCGTGGGCACAATTGTTTCATCGCACTGTCGAGCAAAATTATATTTATCAGGTGATGCGCTACGCGAGCCTGGAGCGTCCGAAAATACCCGAGCACGGCGCTACCGATAAAGCGCAACAATCGAAATCGAAATTGAAAGCGAAGCCAAAGCCGGCACCTTGATTCGATTCTGAGAGCGGAGTACGACATGAACGAACAACACTTGCGTGAGCAGCTACAGCGATTGTCGACCGAATTGCAGGCGCCGACAGTCGATGCCGACAAGCGCGCGGAAATAACCGCGTTGATCGCGGATATCGAATTGCGATTGAATGAGGGGATCGCCGACGATTCGCTGGTGGATCAGGTCGAAGCGGCGGTTTCCGGTTTTGAAGCCGAGCATCCGCGCATCGCCGGCATTTTAAATAGCATTGTCGTTACGCTGGGTAATATTGGCGTTTGAGAATATATTGCCGATGATAGTCAGGCAGCACCCCGGCCTGTTGGCGGTGATGACAAAGTAATCTCGAAGCGCTTATCGGTCTCTAATAACACGTTGATATTACACTGAATGCTTGACTCGATGGAGGCGCGTCACTATAGTACGCGCCCTACGCGCTTGTAGCTCAGTTGGATAGAGTATCTGGCTACGAACTAGAGGGTCGGGGGTTCGAATCCCTCCAAGCGCACCATACAAATAAAAAAGCCATCACACCGTGATGGCTTTTTTATTTGTCGATTGCTTTTGGCAAAATAGCGATGAAGTTTTGGCGATTAGTGATAAAGCCCTGAGTTCATTGATATGATCGCCGCCCGCCCGCGGGTGAAGCACGGTGCATTGAGCAATCGGAATTCCGATGACATAATGCCCGGTCCTGGTGCTGCGCGGGGCCGCCGATGAGCCAGCGGGCGTCCTGTATATCGCTAATAAAAGAAAACGTTTCACCTTCAAATTTAGCGGGGCGGTATGAAAAGGTGAACGGATATCGGTACCGGGAAACGCGCGAGTGCAGAACCGATTGAGTCGCGCGTATATAGAAGTTTATCTAGAACAAGTGTCATAGGCACTGGTTTTCACAGAATTTCCATTCGGCGTTCAC
>DASXYH010000066.1:0-4846 GCA_036502545.1 Spongiibacteraceae bacterium | reverse complement strand
GCGCAACGCGTGGGGCTTCGATTGGCTGTACGATTTAATTTTCGTGAAGCCGTATCTTTTCATCACCGGTATCAATAAGCGCGATGGTTTCGATCTCGCAATCGGTTTGATTCCGCGCGTGATGCGCGCAGGTCATGATGTGATGGGCGCGACAGAAAACGGCAGTATCCGCTGGTACATCGCGTCGATGGGTATTGGCGCAGTGCTGGTGCTTGCGGCGGCGGTATTGATTTAATTATTCCCTTCTCCCTGTAGGAGACGGGATAAACCATTTAATGGCAAACGAACAGGTAAACGCTTCGACATGATACTGACCTGGCTCATTCTCATCCCGTTTATCGGCGGCCTGCTGTGTTGGCAGGGCGAGCGTTTGGGTCTGGGTGTTCCGCGTTGGATTGCGTTGTTCACAATGCTGATCGTGCTGGCGCTGGCGATTCAATTATGGATTTCGGGCCCCTATTCTTTAACGGAAATTGGGCGTCTAACGAATGCAGTCGGCGGCGCGCCGCAATGGCAGCTCGAATTTCAGGTGCCGTGGATCGAACGTTTCGGCATCAGCTTTCATCTCGCGCTCGATGGCCTTTCGCTGTTGATGGTATTGCTCACGGGCCTGCTCGGCGTAATGGCGGTGGGGTGCTCGTGGAGTGAAATCCAACGCCATGTCGGCTTTTTTCATTTAAATTTGTTGTGGAATCTCGGCGGTGTGATCGGCGTGTTTCTCGCCGTCGATATGTTTTTATTTTTCTTCTTTTGGGAAATGATGCTGGTACCGATGTTCTTTCTGATCGCGCTGTGGGGACACAACGCGCCGGATGGCAAAGGCCGCATTTACGCCGCGACCAAATTTTTTATTTTCACGCAGGCCAGCGGCTTGCTGCTGTTGCTCGGCATACTCGGCTTGGTGATCGTGCATTATCGCGCGACCGGCGTACTCAGTTTCGATTACGAAATATTGCGCGGCACGACGATGGCGCCGGCGGTTGAATATATATTGATGCTCGGTTTTTTCGCCGCGTTCGCGGTGAAAATGCCGGTGGTGCCGGTGCATTCGTGGCTGCCCGATGCGCACTCGCAGGCGCCAACCGCGGGCTCGGTCGATCTCGCCGGTATTTTGCTGAAAACCGCTGCATACGGTTTGCTGCGTTTCGGTCTGCCGTTTTTTCCGCACGCTTCGCATGAGTTTGCGCCGATCGCGATGTGCCTCGGTGTGATCGGCATTATTTACGGCGCCTTGCTCGCGTTCGTGCAGACCGATATCAAACGTCTGGTCGCATACACCAGTATTTCGCATATGGGTTTCGTATTGATTGGGATTTATGCGAATACCACGCTGGCGTTGCAGGGCGTCATTGTGCAGATGATGGCGCACGGCATTTCCGCCGGCGCATTGTTTATTTTGAGCGGCGAATTGTACGAACGGCTGCATACGCGCGATCTGCGCTTGATGGGTGGTTTATGGACGCGACTTAAATTTCTGCCGCCGATCGCGTTATTTTTTGCGGCGGCTTCGCTTGGTTTGCCGGGCATGGGCAATTTTGTCGGCGAGTTTCTGATTCTGCTCGGCACGTTCAAAGTCGCACCATTAATTACGATCATTGCGGCCAGCGGTTTGATTCTTGCCGCGGTGTATTCGCTAATCATGATGCAGCGCGCTTTTTATGGAAAACCGCAGAGCGAAGATCGCCTCGTCGATTTGTCGGGTCGCGAGTTGACGTTGATGTTCAGTCTGATGCTGTTGTTATTGTTGCTCGGGCTGTATCCGCAACCGGTTTTGAATACCTCCGCAGCGGCGATGGCGGGAGTGCAGCACTACTATTCACTCGCGCTGACCGCTATTCGCTAGCGCTGACCACTGCCATGAATACTACTTAATAGAATCGCCATGAATCTGACTCACGAATCGTTTATCGCTTTACTTCCGCTGCTGATTACCAGCGCCACCGCCGTGCTGGTAATGCTGTCGATCGCCATCCGCCGCCATCATTGGTGGAATGCGACGCTAACCGTTATCGGTTTGAATGTCGCGCTGGCCTCGATTTATTTCGCCGCGCAGGTCGGCCCGCAAGCCGTGACGCCGTTATTGATGGTCGATGGTTACGCGCTGTTTTATATGGGCGTCATTCTGATTGCGACGCTCGGCTGCGCCACGTTGTCGCACGCTTATATGGAAGGTTATCAAGGCAATCGCGAAGAGATTTATTTACTGCTGGTGCTCGCCGCGAGCGGCGGTCTGGTATTGGCGTGCAGCCGCCATTTCGCTTCGCTGTTTATCGGCCTCGAATTATTATCGGTGCCGGTCTATGCGATGGTGGCGTATTTGTTTCGCGAAAAGCGCTCGCTCGAAGCCGGCATCAAATACATGGTGTTGTCCGCAGTAGCTTCCGCATTTTTATTATTCGGCATGGCATTGCTGTATTCGCAGTACGGCAGTCTGCGTTTTTCCGATTTTGTAGCTCGCGCTGATTTGATTACGTCAGCGCCGATTATTTTTGCCGGTGTCGCCATGATGATCGTCGGTCTCGGTTTCAAATTATCGCTGGCGCCATTTCATCTGTGGACGCCCGATGTGTATGAAGGCGCGCCGGCGCCGGTCGGCGCTTTTCTCGCCACCGCGAGCAAGGTTGCGGTATTCGCGGTGTTGTTGCGATTTATCGCGGAAGCGCAGGTCGCGCGCGTGAGTTTGTTGCACTTGCAGGATGTGCTCACGGCGCTGGCCATCGCATCGATCGTTATCGGCAACCTGCTTGCGTTGATGCAAAGCAATGTAAAGCGCCTGCTCGGCTACTCGTCGATTGCGCATTTCGGTTATCTGCTGGTGATTGTCGTCGCCGGCAGCAGCGTCAGCGTCGAGCAAACATTCGAAGCGGTCGCGATGTATCTCTTAACGTATGTTGTTACGACGCTCGGCGCGTTCGGCGTGGTCGCATTGATGTCGAGTCCGTATCGCGGTCACGATGCCGATGCGCTGTCGCATTATCGCGGCCTGTTCTGGCGTCGTCCGTATTTAACGGCAGTGTTGACGGCGATGATGTTATCGCTGGCCGGCATTCCGATTACGGCAGGCTTCATCGGTAAATTCTATGCGCTAAAAGCCGGCGTCGATGCGCACCTGTGGCTGCTGCTCGGCGCGGTGGTCCTCGGCAGTGCGATGGGTTTGTATTATTACCTGCGCGTGATGGTGACTTCCTATCTCACCGCGCCCGGTATGGCGCGTTACGATGCCGAACTCGATTGGGGTCAGCAGGCCGGCGGTATGATGGTGCTCGGGCTGACCGCACTGATGTTTTTCCTCGGCATGTATCCGCAGCCCATAATTGAATTGATTCAGCGCGCAACGCTTGCGCTGTAATTTTTTCAGAAATAAAAAGCCGTCGAACTGCGACGGTTTTTTTTTGCTGAGTTTTTTGCAGATTTTCTAATCGCTTAAGTTTCGGTACTGTCATAAATCTGTAGTTGACTCGCCTTATCATTTCGATAAAAATCGAAATATGAAATCAAAAGCCGCTGTTACTCGTCTTGCCGCGCTGGCGCAGCCCAATCGTCTGGCGATATTCCGCTTGCTGGTACAGCGTGGGCCGGAAGGGCTTTGCGTCGGCGATATCGGCGCGAAAATGCAGATCGCCAATGCGACATTGTCTTTTCATTTAAAGGAATTGCTCAACGCTGGATTGATTACTTCAACGCAGCAGGGGCGCTTTATTTTTTACGCAGCGAATTTTTCGGCGATGGACGAACTGATCGGCTATCTGACCGAAAATTGTTGTGAAGGCGTGTCTTGTAGAGAACAGCCGCGCGCTATCGATTGCGTTACCGTGCCGAAAATTTCGGTAAAGGGGAATTGATATGCAGCGCTACAACATTCTATTTTTATGCACCGGCAATTCCGCGCGCTCGATTCTGGCGGAGGCGCTCACCAATAATCTCGCCATCGCGACCGACCATTTCCGCGGCTACAGTGCGGGCAGTTATCCTAAAGGCGAGGTGAATCCGTTTGCGTTGGAGTTGCTGAGAAGCCTGCAAATTCCTACGCTTGGATTGCGCAGCAAAAGTTGGGATGAATTTGCCAGACCCGGCGCGCCGCAGTTCGATTTCATTATCACCGTTTGCGATCAAGCCGCTGGAGAGCAGTGCCCCTTGTGGCCGGGGCAGCCGGTGACCGGGCATTGGGGCGTTCCCGATCCGGCCGCGGTGACTGGCGGCGATGAAGAAATTCGCAAAGCATTTGCCGATACGCTGCACGTATTGCGCTCGCGCATCGAATTATTCGCGAGTCTGCCGTTCGAGAAACTCGATCATTTAGCGCTGCGCGATCATTTACACGAGATCGGCAAGCAATGAACCAGTCCATAAAAAATGCACCGGCAATCAATTTTTTCGAGCGCTATCTGACGCTGTGGGTCGCGCTGTGCATTATCGCCGGCGTTTTGTTCGGCCAATTTATTCCTGCGCCATTTCACTGGCTCGGTGAATTGAATATTGCGCAGGTCAACATTCCGGTTGGCATTTTGATTTGGATAATGATTATTCCGATGCTGGTCAAAATCGATTTCGGCGCATTGCATCAGGTGCGCGCGCATTGGAAAGGCATCGGCGTTACGCTGTTTATCAACTGGGCGGTGAAGCCGTTTTCGATGGCGCTGCTGGCGTGGATTTTTATCCGCGTGTTGTTTGCCCCGCTGTTGCCGACGCAGCAACTCGACAGCTATATCGCCGGTTTGATTTTGCTCGCCGCGGCACCGTGCACCGCGATGGTATTTGTGTGGAGCAAACTGTGCGACGGCGATCCGTATTTCACGCTGTCGCAGGTCGCACTGAACGATACGATCATGGTATTCGCCTTCGCGCC
>DASXYH010000065.1:0-14884 GCA_036502545.1 Spongiibacteraceae bacterium | reverse complement strand
ATATGCGCCCATACGCCAAATTTCGGATTCATACCGACACATTGCTTGCGAAAATTTTTCGATTTTTTCAGCAGCTCGCCGGGAAATACTTTGTCCTTCACGATTTTTTGATCGTGATAAATATCGTCGATAAACATGTTCAGCGCGCGCACGCGTTGTTTTAATCCCGCGTCGATGCGATCCCATTCGCGTTTCGACATTACGCGCGGAATGATATCGAACGGCCATTGCCGATCGATCGAACCGCCGCCGTCGTTGTATACGGTAAAGGTGATACCCATTTCCTTGATGGTGAGATCGGCGCTCGCCTGTAAGCGTTCGAGCTCTTTGGTTTCGAGCGTTTCCAAATATTTCGCCAACGCCTTGGCCACCGGTCGCGGCCTGTTGTTCTGATCGATCATTTCATCGAACAGACCAGCCGCCGCGTATTCTTTCCAATTAATCCCCATGGATACCGTCTCTGTCGGCGCCGTTTTTATCGACCCGGTCGATGGCGCGGAGGGCACTGCTGCGGCTTCCGCTGTCGGCGGATTCGGCACCACTTGTGGTTTCGTCGATTGCAAGCTCATTCACCGTCACCGCTACGCTGAGTTGATGTAAACCGCCGCTGAAACAAACGCCTTTTACCGGCGGCGAATCCGCGTAATCGCGCCCGATTGCCAACACAATATGCTCATCGCCCACCACGGTATCGTTGGTGGGATCGAGATGAATCCAACCGTTATCCGGCGTCCATACGGCAAACCAGGCGTGCGACGCGTCGGCGCCGATGCGTTTGGTTGCGCCGGCGCGCGGATACGTGAGTAGATAACCGCTGACATACGCGACCGCTAAGCCGATGCCCCGCAAAGCGGCAATCGCAAGGTGCGCAAAATCCTGGCAGACACCGGCACGGTTTTCCCACACTTCTTCCAGTGGCGTATCCACCGCTGTCGAACCGGGCAGATATTGAAAATCGTTATGCAATTGATGATTGAACGCGAGCAGCGCTTCACCGAGTGGGCGTGTCGGCGTAAAAATCGCACGAGCATAATCGGTGTAATTGGCACCCAACGGCACCAGTGCGGTGGGATAAATAAATTCCCACGCCGGCAATTCACCGCTGCCCGCTGTTAAACCTTTCGGGCGCGCGCTTTCCCACGGCTGCGTCAATGCGGCGACATCGGGCGCGCGTTCGCATTCGACAATGGCCGTGCTTTGAATGCGCAGTTCGGTGTGCGCTTTGTGCACCTCGAAATAATGCTGCGTGTTGCCGAACGCATCGCGCGTCGCCTGCTGAAAACGCGGCTTCGGCAAAATCGTCAGCCGCTGTTCGAGCAGACGTTGATTGCGCATAGAGCGCGGCGTCAGCCACGCTAAACTGTAGCCAAGCGCCACCGTGCTTTGATAGTGATAGGCGGTTTCATGCTTGACCTGCAAGCGCCGGAATGGCTTTGCGGCGTTTGCTCTCGGATCGGCATTGCTCACGAGCGAATAATCCTTAACGTGCTGGTTGTCATTAACGCGCAAATTGCGTGAACGGCTGTGTATGCCGGAAATAATGATTATCGAGTTCGATTCCCAATTGCCGCAGACGGCCGTTCAATTCACCGAGAAAACGCGACAACAATGCGCGCGCGGTATCAGCTTGCGCCCATTCGCGCGCGTCAGCCAGCCGCAGAGGCGTAATCACCGACAACAGAATTTTTTCCTGTTCGCTCAAACCGAGCTGCGGGCTTGCATTCAAATAGTGCAAAAGCGATTCCAACTCTTCGAGCTGATGCAATAACGAACGCGGGTTCGTTACCTCCAGCAAAAGATGCTGCCACACGGTGAGAAAATTCAGTTCGATGCCGTAGCGACGGCGATGGCTGACCACGCAGCTGTGCGCGTCGAGCAATGTTTCCAGCGCCAGTGCGGCATCCTCGCCGATCACCAATTGCCGACATAAATTGCTGATGACGAGCAGCATGTTTTGCACCCGCTCCAACCGCCGGCCGATGTGCAGCCACAGACCGCCCTGCGTGAGCGCCAGCGATTCCTGGCTCGCCCCCCAGAATGCGAGCATCGCATTGAGCAGCGGATGGACCAACTGATCTACCGCCACGACATCGCTGTTGCGCTCGGCATAGGTCAGTAACTCTTCGAGTTCTTCGATAACGCGCCAGTTATCGGCCGGCCATAAATCGCGCACGGTATACATGCCTTCGAGGCCGCGATGCAGGTTATAAGCGAGACTGCCGACGCCGCTGCCGAGCAAGGCGCGGCGCAGTGTCTCGGGCGCCGGCGGCAGCTCGCCGCTGAGACCGCTCGGCGTATACAACTGCAGCAGCGGCAACCATTGCTGCAGCACGTGCTGATCGGTTTCGAAGTTGTAATCGAGCCAGGTTTCATAGCGCTGCTGATATGCCGTGACCAACCGCAGCAGCGATTCGCTTCGCTCCAGATAACTCGCCGCCCAAAATAAATGCTCGGCGGCGCGGCTGGTCAGCACTGCGGCGGCCAGACGGCGCTGGCCCGACGGATGCAGACGTAGCACATCGCGCATCGAGCCCGAGCGGCGCAGCAACCAGGTATCTTTGCTCCAGCCGCCGCTTTGCGTAGAAACTAACGTCGATGTTGCTGAGCTGCCGACACGGCTCAAGCCGCCAGGCATTACATCGTAGTGCTCGCCATCGCCGGCTAAAAATGAACGTAGTACCAATGGCCGCGGCGCCGCCGACGTTATGGGTTTCGCACTACCGTATTTTTCGCTGCCGGTCAGTCCGTTTCCTATCAGCGTCGGCGCGGTCGAAAAACTCAAATGTTCTTGACCGACGTAAGCCCAGGGTTCGGCCTTGATCGCAGCGCCGAGCTGCTGCAATTCCTTGCGCGACAAGCGATCGCCAAAAAATACCGCGCCCGGCTTATCGATGCGCTTGATTACCAGTTCGGATAATTCGTCCGTCACATATTTGCGCTCTTCGTCCTGTCCGCACCACCATGTCGCGACATTCGGCAGCAATAAATCTTCGCCGAGCCAGGCGCGCGCAAGCGCCGGCAAAAATGGCAACAGTGCCGGGCATTCGAGCACGCCGCTGCCCAAGGTATTTGCCATGCCGATACGACCTAGCTGCTGTGCCTGCAATAAACCCGGCACACCGAGCATCGAATCCGAGCGCAGACTGAGCGGATCGCAAAAACTCGAATCAACGCGGCGGATCAAGACATCGACGCGGCGCAGATCATCGACCGTGCGCAGATAAACGTTGCCGTTGCGCACTGTCAGATCGTCGCCCTGCACCAGCGTGATTCCGAGCTGAGCGGCGAGGTAGGCATGCTCGAAATACACTTCGTTGCCGATACCGGGCGACAACACGGCGATGGTCGGCTCGCGTTGCTGATCGGGCGCCAGCGCCGCCACATGACGTTTGAGATGATGGAAGAACTGCGCGAGCGGTGCGATCGAATACGCGCCGACGCTTTGGCCGAGCACGCGCTTGGTCACCGCGCGCGCTTCCAGCACATAACCGGCCCCAGATGGTCCCTGCGTGCGATCGCTGAGAACCCACCAGCTGCCGTCGGGACCGCGCGCCAGATCGACCGCATACAAAACCAACGGCGCGATGCGTGCGCCGCTTTCGTACGCGACCATCGCCGGCCGCAGAAACTCGGGGTGCCGCAATATGATTTCATGCGGAATCAAGCCTTCGCGCAGCGCGCGCTGCGGACCGTACAAATCCTGCAACAACAGGCTGAATAATTGCGCGCGCTGACGCAAACCTGCTTCCAGTTGCGGCCATTCCTGATCGGACAACAGCATCGGTACCGGGTCGAGCTGCCACGTGCGGCGCTGCCCGGCGGGATCTTCGTAAACGTTGTAATAAACGCCCTGCTCCTTGAGCCGGCGTTGCGTTTCGAGTTTTAAATTATCGAGCGTGTGCGGCGGGCAGCCGCGCAGGAAATCGGCGATATGCCGCCAATGCGGGCGCAGTTCTCCCTGCGCGCTCATCATTTCATCGTAAGCGCCGTCTTGCGCTTGATAATCCCAACTCGCTTTGTTGGGAGCGGTCATTTCATTATCGATTGTTTTCGCCATAACGAATCTAAATGCTTTAGAAATTCACACCGGATTTATGGCCGGTCGACCGTATTGTTTGCAGCGACCGTTGTCGGCATGAATGCCGACACCGAGCCTACAAGGACGTATTCACGGCGTGTCGTCGCAAACAATACGGTCGATCGGCCCGCACAAAATTCGCTGCGCGTTTTAACTATCGAATCTTAAATCCAACGTGTAAGGGTAGCTCGGATTGGGTTTTGGCGGGGGCGGCGCCGCTACCATACCCGGCACGTGTCGGTAAAAACGCGCGCTGCCCGCAATGTTCGGTGTCGGCGAAAAAAATCGTGGCTCGGTTTCGAGCGGCGGGGGCGGCACCAACTTCCCGTGCGCATGCCCCAACGCCTCGAAACGATTGACGCGACGCGATTCGGCCTCGAGCGCATTGACTGGAAATGTCTCGTAACTGCGACCGCCCGGATGCACGACATGATAAGTACAACCGCCGAGCGCTCGGCCATTCCAGGTATCAAAAAAATCGAATACCAGCGGTGACTGCACGCCGATTGTGGGATGCAATGCCGACCACGGCTGCCACGCGCGATAGCGCACTCCTGCCACGAACGTGCCCTCTTCCGCCGTTGGAATTAACGGCACGCGCTTGCCATTACACGTGAGCACATAACGATCACCCGGCGTTCCGAAGCGGATTTTAATTTGGACGCGCTCCACCGATGAATCCACATAGCGCGCGGTACCGCCGCTGCTAGTCTCCTCGCCGAGCACGTGCCAGGGTTCGAGCGCGTGACGCAACTCCAACTCCATGCCTTCAACTTCGATATGCCCGATCTTTGGGCAGCGAAATTCCTTGAACGCATCGAACCAGTGCGATTTAAACGGCAACCCCTGCTCGTTGAGATAGACGAGCACGTTTTCCAAATCTTGATTGAGAAAATGCGGCAGCATGAACCGATCATGTAACGCGTGGCCCCAATCGACGAGTTTATGCTGATAAGGTTTTTCCCAGAACGATGCGACACAGGCGCGCAGTAACAATATCTGCACGAGACTCATGCGCGCATGCGGCGGCATTTCAAAGGCGCGAAATTCGAGAATACCAAGCCGTCCGGTGGCGGAATCGGGCGAATACAATTTATCGATACAAAATTCGCTGCGATGCGTGTTGCCGGTAAGATCGACTAACAGATGTCTTAAGGCACGATCGATCAACCAGGGCTGATTCGAATCACCGTGCGGCAATTGAGAAAACGCGATTTCCAATTCATACAAACGCTCGATTCGACCTTCGTCGACGCGCGGCGCCTGGCTGGTCGGGCCGATAAACATGCCGCTGAATAAATACGACAGGCTCGGATGATGCTGCCAAAACGTGAGCAAACTGCGCAGCAAGTCGGGCCGCCGCAATAGCGGACTATCGCTCGGTGTGACGCCGCCGAGCGTTACATGATTGCCGCCGCCGGTGCCGCTATGGCGACCATCGAGCATGAATTTTTCGGTGCCGAGCCGCGTTTCGCGCGCCAGCGCATACAGTGTTTCGGTCAGATGCTTAAGCTCTTCCCACGTCGAGGTCGGCTGCACGTTCACTTCGATCACACCGGGATCTGGCGTGACCGCGAGCTTGCCCATGCGAGTATCGAACGGCGGTTGATAACCTTCGATGTACGGCGTTAATTTCAATTCGCCCGCCGCTTCCGCGAGCGCATCGAGCAAGCCGACAAATTGTTCAAGAGTGCTGAGCGGCGGCAAAAATACATAGAGTTTGCCGTCGCGCACCTCGGCGCACAGCGCAGTATGAATCGCCATATCCGGCATCGGCTCGTAGCCGACGAATTTTTGCGGCACCAATTCCTGTGGCAATGGCGCGAACGGATCGCTCGGCATCGGCTCGAGCGCATCGGCGCGCGCCTGTTGCGATAAACTCGCAAGCGGTAAGCGCAGCCCGATCGGCGAATTGCCCGCCACTAAATACAATGCGTTTTGCCGAAAACGCCAACGGCAGGTTTGCCAGCGTTGCGCGACATTATTGAAACCGAGCGGCAAACAATATCCTGCCGGTTTGTTCAAGCCGCGCTCTAACACCTGCGCTAAAGTGCGCTTGGCCAAATCGGCATGATCGCTGCTGAGTGTCTCATCGATAGGTAGCGCACCTTGCTGCCATAGCGTATGAAACGGATCGTCGTAGCATGGATGAATCGCCGTCGCCGGTAATTCCAATTGTGCGCAAAACATGCGCAGCAAGGCGCGCGCAGCTTCAGCCGGCACCGGTTTGGCATTGCCGTTCGGCAGCGATCCCTTCCACAGCGGTACGCCATCCTTGCGCCAATACAACGTATTTTGCCAGCGCGGCAATGGCTCGCCCGGGTACCATTTGCCTTGGCCGACATGCAGCACGCCGCCCGGCGCAAATTCCTTTTGCAGCTTTTCTGTTATTTGCAACGCCAGCTGGCGCTTTTGCGGACCATCGGCGTCGGTGTTCCACTGCGCCGACTCCATATCATCGATCGAAACGAACGTCGGCTCGCCACCCATCGTCAAGCGCACATCGTTTTTTTGCAGCAGCGTATCGACATGCTGGCCGAGCGCATCGATTTCGATCCACTCCTGCTCGGTGAACGGCCGCGTGACACGCGGATCTTCCTTCAGTCGCGTCACTTCATTGCTGTAGCCGAACTCCACCTCGCTGGGTTCGAGCGCGCCGGTGATCGGCGCCGAATCGACCGGTTCCGGCGTACAGCTCAGCGGGATATGTCCCTCTGCCGCAAACAAACCCGATGTTGGGTCGAGCCCGACCCAACCGGCACCCGGCACATACACTTCAGTCCATGCGTGCAAATCAGTGAAATCGGCTTCGGGTCCGCTCGGACCATCCAGCGATTTCTGATCGGATGTCAGCTGCACTAAATAACCGGAAGCAAAACGCGCGGCCAGACCCAGATGCCGCAGCAATTGCACTTGCAACCACGCAGAATCGCGACACGAGCCGCTGCCGATCTCCAATGTTTCCTGCGGTTTTTGCACACCCGGCTCCATCCGGATTGTATAGCTCACATCGTTCCAAACACGTTGATTGATCGCGACCAGAAAATCGATGATCGCAGTTTCCTTGCGCGGCACCTCGGCGAGATAGGCGGCGAATCGTTCGCCCCAATCCTGCACCTCTAAAAAAGGGGCTAATTGTTTTTTCAGAGCATCAGGGTATTTGAACGGAAATTTTTCCGCATACGATTCGACGAAAAAATCGAATGGGTTGTACGCGGTTAAATCGGCGACGAGATCGACATCAACGCAGAATTCGGTGGTCTTGTCCGGAAACACCAGCCGCGCCATGTAATTCGCAAACGGATCCTGAATCCAATTGAGGAAATGATTTTCAGGCCGAACATTTAAACTGTAACTGACGATTGGCGTGCGGCAGTGCGGTGCGGGGCGCAGACGCACCAACTGCGGACCCAATGCGATGCGGCGATCGTAACGATACGTCGTGGTGTGACGCAGACCGACCAGAATACTCATGTCCCATTCCTTAATTTTCGCGGCTTGCGATGTCCGACAACTATGGCTGTCGGATCAATAATGGATGCGAGAAGCATCGTACGGCGACGCACAGGGTATATGTTTTTATTGCCGGAAATTGTGCCCAGTCAGCAGAACCGATGGAATGCCCAGGCGCGGCGGCAAAAGCGATGCAGATTGTGTGCCGCGATTTGCGACTGCAACAGAAAACTATTTCGGCAAAAACCGTTAGTGGCGCTGCGCGCCGAGCAATTACGCAATTATTAAGGCAGTTGTTCGAACTGCTGACGCAAACCGTTGCCCCACGCCTGCCGCAGCGATCTGAAATAATCGTCGTTCTCGGCGATGCGGCTGATCTTCAGTTCGAATTTGTCTTCGTGATAAATCGCCAGATCGATCGGCATGCCGACCGACAAGTTCGAACGAATCGTTGAATCGAACGAAATCAACGTGCATTTGGTGGCGTGGTTGATGCTGGTATCGAAATTGACGATGCGATCGATAATCGGCTTGCCGTATTTGACTTCGCCGATTTGAAAATAAGTGGTGTCTTCGGTTGACTCGATAAAATTGCCTTGCGGATAGATGTGGAACAGACGCGGCCGTTCGCCGACGATCTGTCCGCCGAGCAGCACGTTGAGACCGAAGTCGACGCCACCGGTCTGTTGACCCGCCGATGCGCGCGCAATTACCTCGTTAATCGTGTCGCCCACCAATTGCGCGGCGCCAAACATCGAACCGATCGTATATAAATTGATTTCGTCTTCGAGCTGGATGCGCTCGCACAACTCGCCGACCACGGCTTGAGCCGTCGCCAGATTGCCGGAAGTCAGCAGTACGATTGAGCGCTCGCCGCGGCGCTCGAACACGTGCATCTTTCGAAAGGTGGCGATGTGATCGAGGCCGGCGTTGGTGCGAGTATCCGCCGCAAATACCAGACCTTCGCGCAGTCGCATGGCGACACAATACGTCATATGTCGTAAACCGGGCTATAAAAAGGCCCTACACTCTGCCCCGCTATCCAGGCCGAGTCAATGGTGGCTTTCCGCGAAACCCCAGGTAACTTGGCGTATTGACAGCGGCGCCGATTTATTCCAGATCGCAAACAAACACTGTCCATTTAATTAAATACCAAACAATCAATCCCCGAAAAACCGTACTTACAGTTTTTCAATGTAATGCGACAACAGATCGAGCTTGGCCGGATCATCGTCGACAAAGCGAATTACCAATTTAAGTACGGTGGCATCGATACGATTTTCGGCCGCTTGAATACTGTGCACATAGCCGTTCAAGCGCGCGACGCTATCGCCTTCGGTTTCAAAAATCGAGATCACCACCGGCTCTAAAATCGCCGGCACCTGATCTTCGCGTTTGATGATGCCGCTCAGCAGTTGCAGCGAAATATCTTTGATGACGCATTGCGTGTTGAAGCCGGCGAAATTCAGTTGCGCCTGACCGCGCGCGACCAGCTTCGGTTTCGCAGCTGGCGGCGCAAACCCTGCGGGCAATACCGCGGCATCCTTCGCCGTTACAGTCGGCGCGTTGTGCCCGGTCAGCACGGCGATACTGGCGCCGGCGATGCCCTGCGTGACTCCGGTGCCGGATCCGCGCGTGGGTGCAGATAAATCTTTGCCGGCTTTGCGCAACACTTTATCGACTTTCGCAATCAGCATTTCAGGTTTGAAAGGCTTGCCGAGATAATCGTTGACGCCGGCCTGTACCGCTTTGACGATGAAATCGCGCTCGCCGCGACTGCTGACCATAATGAAAGGAACATCTTTGTGCTGCGGATGCGCACGTAGCCAGCGCAAAAATTCCTCGCCGCTCATCTCGGGCATTTCCCAATCGCACAGAATCAAATCGAAATTTTGCGATTTCAACGCGACCTGCGCGCGCACCGCGCTCGGCGCATCGGCAATCTGGCAACCCGGATAAGCATCGCGCAACTGCTTTTTCACCATGTCGCGAATGAAAGTGGCGTCGTCGACCACCAGGAACTTCAGCACTTGCATGGGGGGTGAGCTGAACAGCCGGAAGGAAGGTACGGAGAGCTTAGCCGAGGATCATTGGCTAAGCGAACACTCGAATTACGCCAAAGCGCGCCGGTTGCTGCTCGCATCAAGGTAAACCGGCAGCGCATCGGCGCGCCAGCGCGGACCACAATATAACGTCTGCTGCCATTCCGAATTGTCGCGATAGCTCATCAGCCAGGCGCGCAATTGTCGGTACGGCGAAACATCGAACCAGGTGCGATCGATTTCGGCAAAGTAATGAATGAATGGCAACACCGCCACATCGGCCAGCGTTTCTTCATCGCCGACCAGAAACGCCTTACGCGCCAGCCGCGCTTCGAGTTGCGCCAAAAAAATTTCGGCGTCGCCGCGCCGATTTGCCGCATGCGGATGACGCGCCGCGACTGCCGCGGCATAGAGGCGACACGCGCTGGCAAACGGACCGTCGATGATACGCACCAAATTGTCGATCGATTGCTGCCGCACCCGCACGCTCGGCCACAACTCGAGTTGCGGACGGCGCGCGCTGGCCCATTGCGCGATCGCAAAACTGTCGTCGATCAATTTGCCGCTCGGCAACTGCAACAGCGGCACGCCGGATACTGCTGTGGGTAGATTGGTTGGATCGACTTCGCGCAGCTCGCAATGAATTTGCGCCATCAATAATGCAAAGCGCGCTCGCATCGAATGCGGATCGGAAAAACTGCTGTATAAAACACAAACCGCTGTCATTACCGCTACTCCCTCATCCTCAGCTTTCCCTCTCGCTACAGTTACCGCCGAGGTGTACCGCATCGCTATCCAAGCGCTGGTTTATCGCGGGTGAAAACCCATTCATTCGCTGTCGATTGGCTATCGTTGAAGCGATAACCGTCTTCCGCAAACTCCTTGATCGCCGCAACTTCGCGCAAACGCTTGCGGATGATGTACGCGCTCATCACGCCGCGCGCTCTTTTGGCAAAAAAGCTCACAATTTTGTAACCGTCATTTTTGCGCTCTTTAAATATGGGTGTTATCACCGGTGCCGCCAATAATTTCGGATGAACGGCTTTGAAGTATTCCTGGGAGGCGAGATTGATCAGCACCGGTTTTTTTTGCTTACGCAGTTCAGCACTTAAAATCGCGGTAATACGTTCACCCCAGAATGCGTAAAGATTTCTGCCGCGCGGATTCACCAATGCGGTGCTCATTTCCAAACGGTACGGCTGTATCAAATCGAGTGGACGCAATACGCCGTACAATCCCGACAAAATCCGCAAATGCCGTTGCGCAAAATCCAATTCGCTCGCTTTGAAACTATCCGTCTGCAAACCGATATACACATCGCCGCGAAACGCGAGCAGCGCCTGTCTGGCATTGGCCGCGGAAAACGGTATCGACCAGTTCATAAAACGGCGGTGATTGAGTTCGGCCAACTCGGTGCTGATCGACATCAATTGGCCGATTTGTAGCGGATCAAACTCGCGCAATCGCGCAACGAGAGTTTCTGCGTCATCGAGAAATTGCGGCTGCGTGAATTTACGCAGGCGCACCGGCGTGTCGAAATCCAGCGTTTTTGCCGGAGAAATAACGATCAACATGAATGAATGCTCGGTATATTTTGATGACGGCGATAAAAAGATTAATCGCGCAACGAGATGATCGGCCAGCCGCGCTGTTGCGCTTCCGCTCGCAAGGTATCGTCCGGATCGACCGCAATTGGATTGCCGACCATGTTCAGCAGCGGCAGATCGTTTTGCGAGTCGCTATAAAAATACGCCTGCGCCGGATCGTAGGGATGCTGCAGCAACCATTCGCGCAGACGGGTAACCTTGCCCTCGCGAAAACACGGCGTGCCGATAAATGCCCCGGTATAGCGATCGTCGCGAATTTCAGGTTCGGTGGCGAGAATCGCATCGACGCCCAAACTGTGCGCAATCGGTCGGGTGATAAACGCGTTGGTCGCGGTGACGATTAACAGAAAATCACCGCGCTCGCGGTGCTCCGTTAGCAGCGCAGCGGCTTTCGGCAAACGCAGCGGCGCGATCATTGTGCGCATGAATTCGGCGTGTAGCTGCGCTAAGTGCGCGCGGCTGAAACGCGTCAATGGCTCCAGTGCGAATGTTAAATAAATGCGAATATCGAGCGTGCCATTTTGATATGCGCGATAGAAGCGTTCGTTCGCGGCGCCATAGACAGCTGCATCGACAATGCCTTTCTGCACGAGAAACTCACCCCATGCGTGATCGCTATCGCCGCCGAGTAAGGTATTGTCCAAATCGAAAATTGCCAACGCCACAGTGTTACCGACTCCCCACTTCAGTGTTACCCATCAAAACGCTTTTATGCGTGTTGCTTCCTGCGCGGTGTGCAGAATACCTGTCCGCGCAGGATTGTTCACTTCTTAGCATTTGTGGAACAATACCGTCGATTTCCTTTACGGCAATTATTTTTCTCACAGCAACTAAATAAGAGACGTATCCAGTGATCGACGCCGATGGCTTTCGCCCGAATGTAGGCATCGTGGTAGCGAATACGCTGGGCGAAGTGCTGTGGGCGCGCCGCCTCGGTCAGGATGCCTGGCAATTTCCGCAAGGCGGCATCAATGTCGACGAAGCACCGGAAGAAGCGCTGTTTCGCGAACTGCACGAAGAAATCGGCTTGCAGCCGGAGCACGTCGAGCTGCTGGCCAGCACGCGCGGCTGGCTGCGCTATCGCCTGCCGGAGCGTTTGGTGCGCCGCGGCGGCGAAGGCCCGCTCTGTATCGGTCAGAAACAGAAATGGTTTTTATTGCGCATGCTGGCGGATGATGCGCAAGTGCGGATGGATTGCGGCGACAAGGCCGAATTCGATCACTGGCGCTGGGTCAGCTACTGGTATCCGCTCGGGCAGGTCGTTTCGTTCAAACGCGAAGTCTATCGGCGCGCGATGAAAGAATTGTCCGTGCGCCACAGCAAACTCGTTAGCGCGCGCTAGGATGCGCGCATTTTATCGGTCGCAGGCCGTATCGCGGCCATAATCCTTATTACGGTACAAGCCCGTTAGGAATTCCGATGGAAAAAAAAGCCGGCATGCTCGACGCTCTGCGCAACATTGTGCAGGAGGTCAATGCTGCCCACGATTTGCAAACGGCGCTGAACGTCATCGTGCAGCGCGTGCGAGCAGTGATGGGCACCGAAGTATGCACGGTGTATCTGCGCGATCCCAACACCGGACGCTTGATTTTCCGCGCCAATGAAGGCCTCAACGCCAATTTCGTCGGCAAAATCAGCTTGGCCGCCGATGAAGGTCTGGTCGGTCAGGTGGCGACGCGAGAAGAGCCGCTGAATACCGACGACGCCGAGTCGCATCCCAGCTTTTTATTTCTGCCCGGCATCGGCGAGGAGCGTTACAGCTCGTTTCTCGGCGTGCCGATTATTCATCAACGCCGCGTCCTCGGTGTGCTCGTCGTACAGCAGGTCGAGCAGCGCCGTTTCGATGAGCACGAAGAAGCGTTTCTGGTGACATGCTCGGCGCAACTGGCCGGCGTCATCGCGCATGCGCAGGCGACCGGCTCGATCACGCACATCGATCAGGGTGGCATCAAAACCTCTGGAACCGCGCGCTTTCAGGGTGTCGCAGGTGCATCGGGCATCGCCATCGGTCATGCCGTCGTCATGTCGCCACCGGCCGATCTGCATTCGGTACCGCATCGAATTTGCGTCGATCCGGATGCCGAAATCCAATTTTTCTACGACTGCCTCGCCGCCGTGCGCCAGGATGTGCAGGAACTCGGTGCGAAACTGGCGACGCGGTTGGCGCCGCAGGAACTGGCGTTGTTCGATGTTTATCTGCGCATGCTCGACGATACCGCGCTGGCATCGGAGGTAGTGGAGTTAATTCGGCAAGGCGAATGGGCGCAGGGCGCATTGAGTCAAGTCGTGCTCTCGCACGTGCGCACATTCGAAATGATGGACGATTTATATTTGAAGGAGCGCTCGGTCGATGTGAAAGATCTCGGCCGGCGTGTGCTCGCGTATCTGCAGGCAGCCAATACCTCGCCGGTCAATTATCCGGATAAAACCGTGCTGGTCGGCGAAGAGCTGACGGCATCGATGCTCGGCGAAGTGCCGAAAGAAAAATTGGTCGGCTTAGTCTCGGTGTTAGGTTCGGGCAACTCGCACGTCGCCATTCTCGCGCGCGCGATGGGCATTCCCACCGTAATGGGTTGTCTCGATTTACCGTTCACGCAGATCGAAGGCGCAGAACTGATTCTCGATGGCTACAACGGCTTCGTGTATTACAACGCGCCGGTCGAATTGCGCACGCAATTTCAGGCGATCTACGACGAAGAGCAACAGATTTCGAAAGGCCTCGAAGCGCTGCGCGATCTGCCCTGCGAGACTACCGATGGTCACCGCATCCCGCTGTGGGTCAACACCGGCTTGATGGCTGACGTCGTGCGTTCGCTTGAGCGCGGCGCCGAAGGTATCGGTTTGTATCGCACCGAGGTACCGTTTTTATTGCGCGATCGGTTTCCGAG
Source organism: Spongiibacteraceae bacterium (assembly GCA_036502545.1). GTDB lineage: Bacteria > Pseudomonadota > Gammaproteobacteria > Pseudomonadales > CAMLJR01 > CAMLJR01. Next base: position 816 of record DASXYH010000065.1, on the reverse strand, counting down.
CGAAGAAGAGCAGCGCATCATTTATCGGCAACAACTCGAACCGTTCGCGCCGCTGCCCGTCACGATGCGCACACTCGATGTCGGCGGCGATAAATCGCTGCCTTATTTTCCGATCGAGGAAGACAATCCGTTTCTCGGCTGGCGCGGCATTCGCGTGACGCTTGATCACCCCGAAATTTTTCTGGTGCAAGTGCGGGCGATGATGAAAGCCAGCCTGGGCTTGAACAATTTGCGCATCATGCTGCCGATGGTCAGCAATGTGAAGGAGCTCGACGATGCGCTCGATTTGATTTTGCGCGCACACGACGAATTGATCGAAGAGGGTTTGCAAATACCGGTGCCGCCGATCGGCGTGATGGTCGAAGTGCCGGCGGCGGTGTATCAGGCGCGCGCGCTCGCGCGACGCGTCAGTTTTCTTTCGGTGGGCTCGAACGATCTCACGCAATATCTACTGGCGGTCGATCGCAACAATGCGCGCGTCGCCGAGCTGTATCACGCCTACCATCCCGCGGTATTGCAGGCATTGCAAAAAGTGGCCGACGCCGGCCATGCGGAAGGCAAGCAGGTCAGCATCTGCGGCGAGCTAGCCGGCGATCCCGCCGCAGCCGTACTGCTGCTGGCGATGGGCTACGATATTCTATCGATGAACGCGACCAACCTGCCGAAAGTGAAATCGGTAATTCGCAACATCAGTATGAATACCGCGCGCGATATTCTCGCGCAGGTGATGCAAATGGAAACTGCGCAACAGATTCGCGAATATCTCGACAGCCAATTGACGATCGCCGGCGTCAGCCGTCTGCGTCCGGTGGCACC
>DASXYH010000064.1:0-10317 GCA_036502545.1 Spongiibacteraceae bacterium | reverse complement strand
TATTCCCCAGGCGGAGTGCCATATGTCCAAACAGAAACTCGTGATCTTCGATACGACGCTGCGCGATGGCGAACAGAGCCCGGGCGCGTCGATGACCAGGGACGAGAAAGTACGCATCGCCAAAATGCTGGAAAAGTTGCGGGTCGATGTCATCGAAGCCGGCTTCGCGATCGCGAGCCCTGGCGATTTCGAAGCGGTCAAAGCGGTCGCCGAGGCGATCAAAGACAGCACCGTATGCAGCTTGGCCCGCGCCGGCGATAAAGATATCGATCGCGCCGCTGAAGCCTTGAAGCCGGCGCGCTCGGCGCGCATTCATACCTTTATCGCGACATCGCCGATTCATATGGAATACAAACTGCGCATGCATCCCGAGCAGGTGCTCGAATGCGCGGTGCTCGCGGTAAAACGCGCGCGCAAATATACCGACAATGTCGAGTTTTCCTGCGAAGACGCCTCGCGTTCGCAATTTGAATTTCTTTGCCGCATCATCGAAGCGGTAATCGATGCCGGCGCCTCGACCATCAACTTGCCCGATACCGTCGGCTACGGCGAACCGGCTCAATATGGCGCGAATGTCGGACGCTTGATGCAAACGATTCCAAACGCCGATAAGGCGGTCTTCTCGGTGCATTGCCACAACGATCTCGGTCTTGCGGTGGCTAATTCGTTATCCGCGATATTGCATGGTGCACGTCAGGTCGAATGTACGATCAACGGACTCGGCGAACGCGCGGGCAATGCGTCGCTCGAAGAAATCGTAATGGCGGTGCGCACGCGTCACGATTTGTTCCCGGTCGAAACAAACATCGATGCGCAACATATCGTGCCGGCATCGCGCCTGGTTTCATCGATCACCGGGTTTCCCGTACAGCCGAATAAAGCGATTGTCGGCGCCAACGCGTTCGCGCATGAATCCGGCATTCATCAGGACGGCGTGCTGAAGCATCGCGAAACATACGAAATCATGCGCGCCGAAGATGTCGGTTGGAAAACCAATAAGCTCGTGCTCGGAAAATTGTCGGGGCGCGCAGCGTTCAAGGCGCGGCTCGAAGATCTCGGCATTAGTTTTCCAACTCAGGACGCCCTCGACGCCGCCTTCGTTCGTTTCAAAATTCTCGCCGATAAAAAGCAGGAGATTTTCGATGAGGATTTACAGGCGTTGGTCAGCGAAGTGGCGGTACCCGAAGTCGCCGCGAAATATCAGCTCGAATATCTCGAAGCATTTTCAAAAACCGGTGTGCGGCCGACTGCGCGTTTGATATTGCTGATCGACGGCAAAGTCGAAACGATCAGCGCGGAAGGCGACGGTCCTGTCGATGCGGCTTTCAACGCGGTAGAAAAACTCGCGCACAGCGATGCCGAATTAAAATTGTATTCGGTTAATGCGATTACCAGCGGTTCCGATTCGCAGGGTGAGGTCACCGTGCGTCTCGATCGCGGCGGCGTGATCGTGAACGGTTCGGGCGCCGATACCGATATCGTGGTGGCTTCTGTTAAAGCGTATTTGGAAGCGCTGAATTTGCTCGCTGCCGGTGTCATCAAAGCGCATCCGCAAAAAGAAGGTGTGTAGGCGATGCTTGAGCCACTGCGCTCGCACTATCTCGCTGCGCTCGGTATCGAAAATTATGTGCCGCGCAGAATATTGCCCGGCGCGAAATTATCCGAGCCCTGCGCGTGGGATACAAACGCAGCCGCAGTCGAATCGCCAAGCGATATTGCGCTAACGCACGCGCAAGGTGTCACGCCGCAAACCCCACCAACAACATCAACGCAGCGTAAATCAATTGTCGAGAAGACGGTGGCCGCGCTTGTTGCGCAAACAAGTGATAAATCAGCGGCTGTGGATGCGACAGCGCCGCAGTTTGCGCTCAGCGTGGTGATCGGGGGCGGCATTCTGCTGCTCGATGATGCGCCGGCTTCGAATGCCGCGCGTACCGAATATCAAAAGCTGCTCAATAATTTTCTGCCGGCATTGCGGCCTGCGGCAGCGCAATATGTACTCGATATTTTTATGTGGCCGATGCTGAAAAATCCGCAGATCGCTCGCGATGCCGCCGCCGCGGTCGAAACGTTATCCGCTCATTTGAGCAAACAAATTGATCAGCGCGCGATCGACACCGTATTGTTGTTGGGGTCCGTTGCGCAGCAATGGTGTACGATGCCGCCGAGTTCAACTATTCGCACGCTAAAATCGATTAGCTTACTTGCGTGTCTGCACGACCCCGCGCAAAAGCGTCAGCTTTGGAACGATGTCCGCCATTTGGCGGAGCGTTAAATAATGCTGCGCAAATTAGCCGTTGCCGATATTCCCGTCATTTGTGCGATCGAGCAGATGGCCAATCCATTTCCGTGGAGTTTGCATCAATTTGAAGATAGTTTTGCGATCGGCGATTTCGGCTGGGGTATGGAGCGCGGCGGTTTGCTGATCGGATTCACGTTGTTTTCGCATGTGATCGATGAAGCGACGCTGCTGAATATTGTCGTGCATCCGCAATGGCGCCGTCATGGTTTTGCGCGAGAATTATTGTTATATGGATTGCAGCAGCTGGAGGAGCGGGGCGCCACCCGCTGTCTGCTGGAAGTACGCGTCGGCAATTTCGGCGCTATCGAATTGTATTCGGCAGTGAGTTTCGAAGTGGACGGCAAGCGTCGCGATTATTATCCGGCGCATAATGGCCGCGAAGACGCGCTGTTGATGAGCCGCAGTTTACCGCTAGTTGAGGAAGCATAATGCACACCGTAGAAACCGATTGGTGGTTGTTGGATCTGCCTGAGGAATGGGGCGCGGAGCAGGATGAGGAAACCATCGTGATCAGCGATCAGGATGGTATCGGTGCGCTAGAAATTACGCGGCTCGAAAGTAAAGCGGATAATGAAGTCGATTTAGGTGCGCTGGCCAAGGATTGGATGCCGAACGATGTGCCTGCAACGAAAGTGCGCGTCGGCGATTTCAACGGCCTCTATTTTCAATACGAAGATGAAGGCGATGCTGTGCGCGAATGGTTATTGCGCAGCGGCAATTTAAACTTACTCGTCAGTTACGCCTGCGACTGCGATGACGCCGGCCTCGATGATGAGGTGATCGATGAAATTCTTGAGACTCTTACTATTAAATTGGAGACCCATTAATTTATCGGTTACGCATCAAATCACTGCATTCAAATAACGAACGATGTGACATTTCAAATTGAGTTTATTTTTTATTTGTACGCGCACTCTTTTTGGATTTGGCGGGTGCTTCGTCACCTAAATTTATAAAACGCAAAATTTCCTCCGCAATTACTTTGACGCCGATATCGCGAAAATGCGCCGGATGATGCACGCTTTCGATATGGCAAAACGAGCCGATCGTCGATAGCAGCATCGTTAAGCGAAAGCGGACTTCGCGGCCTTTCGGTGTATCCGCCTTTGCGAGTGCGAACGCGGGAAATTTTGTGCTCAGGCTGTCGATAACCTTTTCCCACGGCCCCATGCTCGTACTGTTGTCGGCGGTCATTTCCGTTGACCAAGCGCTGCCCATGATGACGAATAAATCTTTATTTTTTTCGTACACGGCCAATAGTTTTTCCAGCCAGCGTTCAACATTAGCCTGATCCAAACGTTTGAGTTGGCCGAGCTGTTCGAAAACATTGTGCAGCGATGGCGCCAAGCCTTCGAACAGTGCCTCGACAACGGCGTATTTGCCGGAAAAATGGCCGTAAAATGTGCCTCGACTGATTTTTGCTTCATGCAAAATGTCTTTTACCGCAGCTGCGGCGTACGTTTTCTTTTTAAAAACGTTGCCGGCCGCGATAAGTAATTTTTCGCGGCTGACCAGCCGCTGTTGTTCTTGCAATGCGTTGCGCGCCGCTGCCTGGCGTCGCGCGGCGACACTCTCCGCAGCAGCTGTAGATCCTTTCTGAGCCAAAGCTATCTTCTCCCGTCGTCCAATAAAAATTACTGTGCGATAGATTATACCTTTTGATTGACAATACACGTGTATTGGCAGTATAAATGTTTCGCCTGTACACGTGTATTGTCAATAATCGTATAATTACAGCAGGCTGTCGGAGAAAATAAAATGAAAGCTCGGCGTTCCGCTTTATGCGCCTTTATCGCCGCCAATATCGGTGTGTCCTGGGTTGGATTATTCTCCGATACCGCCAGTGCCGCCGCGCTGGAAGAAGTGATCGTGACGGCGCGCAAACGCGAAGAAAATCTGCAGGCGTTGCCGACCGCGATTAACGCGTTCCAGCCCGAGCAGTTGGAAACGCAGCAGATCAGCGATATCCAAAAGTTGCAGGATGTATTGCCGAACGTCACCTTTTCCGGCGGTGCGGCAGTCGGCGGTGGCACGCTCGGCGCGCGCATTCGCGGTATCGGCGACGAAGGCGGCTTTGCGGCCGGCGTCGGTATTTATATCGACGATATCTATATGGCCAACACGGCCGGCCAAATTCTCGATGTGTACGACGTGCAGCGCATCGAAATATTGAAAGGTCCGCAGGGCAGTTTGTACGGGCGCAATACTATCGGCGGCGCGATTCGCTATGTGACGCGCGATCCGAGCGATCAACTCGAAGCGACGCTGCAGGAAAAAATCGGTTCGCGCAATCTGCGCGATACCATCGCGACCGTTTCCGGTCCGCTGGTCGATGATCTTTCCGGCAGCGCCGCCATCACGCGCAAACAGCAGGATGGTTTGCAGACGAATATTTACGACGGCAGTAAATTGGATAATCAGAATTCGTGGGCTGCACGCGCCATGCTGCAATGGGCGCCGGCGAGCGATCTGACTGTTAAATACAGCACCGATTGGCTGCTCGATCGTTCGCGGCCGCAACAGGGTCAGCGTATTTACTCATCGCCGACGCTGGCAATTATCAGTGGCATCGCCGCGCCGCTCGGCCTGCCGTCCGATCCGACCGCTACCTGGCATCCGGGTAAGGATCAGGTTGCGTCCGATCTCGATTACGGCACTTCGTACAATCGCCGCAATGCGCAATCGCTCACCACGAGTTGGGAGCAGAATTCGCAATGGACACATAAAGTTATCGCGGCGTATTTGAGCAACGATTTTCAAAGTCCGCTATCGCTCGACGGATCTTCGGCGCCGATGCTCGATGCGGTATCGCATGCGATTTATTTTTCGGAGAGAACACTCGAATTACAATCGAACTATGCTGGCGATGGTGTCGACGGCGTGATGGGTCTTTACTATTTCAAAGGCCACACCAATACGCGTTCACAGGCCGAATTGACGCCGCTGATACTGGCGTTTTCGTATCGTGAGCAGTTGGAAATCAGTCACGTCGACGAACTGTCGCGCGCGTTTTATACGAATTGGGATTTCGATCTGACACAAAATTTGCATTTGACGCTGGGCGGTCGCAACAACTGGGATACGAGCAAAACCGATTTTTACAATCCGGAAATCGATACCGTAGTATTGCCGACGCCGCAGTCACCGACAACGAGCACGGTCAGCGGCAGTCCGCAAAAAAGTTGGAAGAAATTCACCAAGACCATCAAACTTTCTTATGATGTCGCCACCGATAACATGCTTTATGCCAGCTATTCGGAAGGCTTCAAGCAGGGCGGTTTCAACGCATTGAACGGTGCAGAAAATCCGGCGTTCGATCCGGAGGAAGTGAAAAGCTATGCGGTCGGTTTGAAGTCGACGCTGTTCAACGAATCGCTGCGTATCAACACGGAAATTTTCTACAACGATTACCGCAATAAACAATTCGCCACGACCGTGCAGGAGCCGAACGGCGCGATCGTCGGAATTTCGGCGAACGCGGGCAAGGAAACCACGCAGGGCGTCGATATCGATACGGTGTGGGCGACGCCGATCGACGGTTTGACGCTGAATGGTTCGCTCGGTTATCTCGATGCCAATGTCGATAAATTCGATAAAGCGTTGTCGAGCGGCGTCGCCAATATTGCGGACACGGTCGAGGTTGGATTTGCACCGCGCTGGACAGCCAATTTAGGCGCGCTGTACGAATTGCCGGTAGGCGAAGGCGACAAAATGCAATTTTCCGTTAACGCATCGTACCGCTACAAAACATGGGCGACGTCGCCGATGCAGAGTTTCGATTATAGCAGCGGCAAGCCGAATTATGCCGATCTCGTCACCGCGGTACCGGAATACACCACGTACAACGCGATGATTGCGTATGTGACGAATGACGAAAGATGGCGAATCGCGTTGGAGGGACGCAATCTCTCCGATCAGCGCGTTATCCAATCGAGCACCAACGTCGCCGGTTTGTTCACCAATGTGGCCTATACCGATCCCCGCAGCTGGGCCGCAACAGTGCGCTACAAATTTAAATAAATGTCGATCCCCGGGTACCGCTGCGAAATTTTAAAGCGGCGCGCTCAATCAAACCACATTATAAATTCATGAACTGTCGGATGCTGCAATGAAGACATTAGATTATTTTTTTTCCTGCGCGCTCATTTTATTTTTTATTTGCGGAATTGCCGCCGCTCGCGGTGAACAAACCGCTGCGAATGGTTTCGATTTGACGCCGTTACCGTATGTGCTCGATCAAAACGGTTTGCCGTTCAGCGCGCGCGCAAACGCAAAAGCGCTGTGGGGAATAAGCAAACGCGGTTCGGGATATCACGCTGAAATACCGGCGAACTGGAACGGCGATTTGCTGGTTTTTCTCCCCGGTGGCGGTGAAATCTGCAACCCGCAAAATGGCGCCGGCTGCCAACTCAAAGTCGAAGATCCGCCGATTCGCGATCACCTGCTCGAAAAAGGCATCGCCTGGTTGTCGTTGAGTTACAGCGACAAACGTATGGTGCCCAAAGTGAAAATGCTGGACGTGCTCGATGTGCTGGATAGTTTTCACGCGCAATATCCACAGCGCAAAGGGCATGTATTTTTATTCGGCCTTTCCGCCGGCGGCGCGACAACGCAGGTTGGCGTCGAATTATTTCCGCAGCGTTTCGACGGCGCCGTTGCCGGTTGCGGCGGCGATATGAGTGTCGGCTTCGGCAATTTTTATAACATCAGCTTGGCCGCGATGGCAGTGGTCGCTCCAAGTCGACCACCCGTCGCGGATTTTTTAAAGCGGATGCAGGTGCCGGTTGATTTGCCGACGTACATGAGCCAGATCGCACCGCAAATCATCGGCGGCCTCGGCCCGAAATTTCCGCAGGATAATAACAGCGCCGGCAACGCGCTGCGTGCGATCGTGCGCAATCTTAGCGGCGGCGAGCGCCCGCTGTTCGATACCGGTTTCGACAAAATGGTCGTGCCGGCTATTTCCGCATTCATGGGTATTCAAATGGTTGTTGATGCCGGCCCGCGTTCGTTCATCGATAACAGCAATGTGCAATATCGCTTTGAATCGCAACCGGATCAACCGTTGACCCAAATGGAGCGCGCTTTCAACTCGACGATTCCACGCTTTGTCTGCGACCCGGCGGTGTGCAATTCCGTCGCGCTCAAACCGGATCAAACCGATCACCTCGGCGGCTTTTATCGCTTGACCGGACATTTGCAGCGCCCGCTAATTACGCTGCACGCCATCGGCGAAATGATTTCGTGGTTATCGACCGGACAACAATATGCGGATCTGGTTGAGCAAAGTGGTGCTTCGAAATTCCTGGTGCAGCGCGCCATTCGCGATGTGAATCATTGCGGCTTCACGGTGGATGAGCAGTCGCAGGCATTCGACGATCTGGTGCAATGGGTGAAACAAAACAGACGTCCGGCCGGCGACGATATTCGCAATACCAAAGTAGTCGCGGCACCAAATTTTGGCTGCGCATTCACACGCGGCGCGCACGCGGATGATACGCAATATGCGCAGGTATGCCGCCAATAAATAAAGAAACTTTGATTAAGTGTTTTCGTAAACGGCACGTTGTAGCAGAGCATGAGGCGCCGGAGGGGGTTCTCTTTTTCAGGACAAGAAGGTGATCTTATCGAAGCTGCGGTGCCATTCGTCATCGGAGCAGTCGACGAATTCTGCTAGGCCGATTACACCGAAGCGACTTGAATGCTCGCCACAGTAGTCCTGAAAAAGAGAACCCCCTCCGGCGCCAACCCGCTGCGAGATCGGTGCAATAGTCGAAAGAAAAAAATCCAATCAGAGTTTTATCATCGATTATGCAAAATAATAAAAAATTTGAAGGACCACCGCTCGGCTGCGTGATGCTGTTATTTTTCGTGTGGGGTTTTGCGACGGTACTGGTGGATACACTGGTACCGAAACTGAAAGCACTGTTTACACTCAGTTATGCCGAAGTGATGCTGACGCAATTCAGTTTTTTTCTGGCGTATTTCATCATGTCGTTGCCGGCTGGCGCGCTGCTCGCGCGAGTCGGTTATGTGCGCGCCATTATTTGTGGTTTAGCGATCATGGCGTGCGGTTGTCTGCTGTTTATTCCGGCGACGCAACTCGGCATTTATCCGATTTTTTTGCTGGCGCTATTCGTGATGGCATCCGGCATTACGATGCTGCAAATCGCTGCGAACCCGCTGGTGGCATTGCTGAGCGAACCACAACAATCGCACAGCCGCTTGAACCTCGCGCAAGCATTCAACTCGCTGGGCACTGCGGTGGGGCCGTGGATCGGCGCGATTTTTATTCTCGGCAACCCAACCCTGCAAACTGGTAATCGAGTGGCGGAAGCGCACGCGCTGCAGTGTCCATTCGTTGCGATTGCAATCGGCTTAATCGTGTTGGCCGGTATATTTTCTTTTTTTCGTGGGAATACGATTAACGCCGAACGAAAAACTGCGCCGGCGTCGGCAGGGTGGAAATTATTAAAGCAGCCGCGATTATCGTTCGGCGCGCTGGCGATGTTTGTTTATGTGGGCGCTGAAGTCTCGATCGGCAGTTTGTTAATCAATTATTTAATGCAGGAAAAAACGCTGATGCTGGCGGCGGTTACAGCGGGCAAATTGATCAGCGTGTATTGGGGCGGTGCAATGATCGGCCGCTTTATCGGTTCCTTCGTATTGAAGCGCGTAACCGCCGGCACTGTGCTAGGCGCATGCGCATGCGCCGCGGCGATACTTGTCTCCATTTCTGCAATCAGCTCGGGCATGCTCGCGGCAACAACAATTTTGGCGGTGGGACTGTGCAATTCGATTATGTTCCCGACGATCTTTACGCTGGCGATCGAGCATTCGGGTTCCGATACACCGCGCGCATCGGCCATTGTCTGCGTCGCCATCGTCGGCGGCGCGATTGTACCGGTGGTGACCGGCTTCGCTGCCGATAAGATCGGGCTGAGTCTGGCGCTGCTGGTGCCGGCGCTCTGTTATGTAATTATCGCCGGTTACGGTGCAGCGGCGCGCTTCGACTGGCTGGAGCGAAAGTACGCAAAATAATTTGGGAGCTTGGTCTGTTTTCGCGTCAGATATTGCGGCCGGTATTTGTTGGCGCCACCAATGGCGGAATCAAACCGAAACGCTTGACGCCGGCGATAATCAACGCCGCCGCAATAAATGCCAGCGGCGCAGCGTTATCCGGCGCGGCGAATTCACGAATTGCCGCGATGACAATAAGCGTTATGCCTTGGCCTATTACGGTAAAAGCAGATGACCAATCAAGCGAAGGGCTGTTCGATTCGATTTGTCTTTCAGCGGAAATAAAGAGCGTGATATTGCCGATCAGCAACGGCAAGAAAAAACTTAGCCGTATCCAGTTGTCGTAAAAAAAAGCCCGCATTAATAATTCGCAGCTCGTAATCGCCGCGGCGGCTATTGTTGCGATGGCGAACCATCGAATCGCAGCGCTGACTAATTTTTGCAGCGGCCACATTGCGATCGCGGTGAATAACCAAACAATGCAAAGCGTCGCACTTAGCAGCAATGTATCCGTTATCGATACCGCAGCGACCAGCAGCGGAGCCAAACCAAGCCAGTATAAATTCTTCGTTGCATTATTCATTGGCAGGCTCCGATAATAATTCGCGCCGATGTGCTGCAAAATATTCAAGAGCCTGGCGCACCGATTTGATCACAGCGCGCGAAGTCACTGTCGCGCCGGTGATTTGATCGAACGCGCCGCCTTCGCTGCGCAACTGCCATGCACTCGAATTATTCGCATCGAATGCTTGGCCGCGAAACTGTTCGATCCAACGGCTTTTATCGGCATCGATTGCATCGCCGAGACCGCGCGTTTCGCGCTGTGCAATGGCGCGTACTGAGATGATACGGCCGTTCGTATCGATGCCGACCAGCAGATCGATATCGCCGCCGTAGCCTTCGCGTGCTGTCAGTGGCAGCACGAATGCGATTGCGTGCGCATTGCGATAGGCCACGTACACACGCCGCGGCAAACGCAGGCCGAGCAAAACGCT
>DASXYH010000063.1:0-4400 GCA_036502545.1 Spongiibacteraceae bacterium | reverse complement strand
CCATCAAGAGCTGCTCCGCGAGCTGCTATCGTAGGTGCTTTTTGTTACACTGTCCGTTTGATCGCATTTTTTGCTTGGCAGCTGCGCTGTCCGGTGTCTTTAATCAGGAGTAAATCATGGCTCGCATCACCGTTGAAGATTGTCTGGACAAGGTCGAAAATCGCTTCGAGCTAGTAATGGTGGCCAGCAAGCGCGCGCGCCAAATCGCTGTCGGCGGCAAAGATCCGCTGGTACCTGATGAGGGCGACAAACCGACCGTATTGGCATTGCGCGAGATCGCGGAAGGCCGTATCAATCGGGAACAAATTTTGAAAGTCGAAGACGAAGTAGTTGAAGAGCGTTCGGCTGCGCTGGAAGTCATCGAAGAGCCACCGCTCGAATAAGGTTTTTACACTGGATTTCCACTGAGATTGCTCTAACACGTTTGCGATGGGGAGGATCGAATGCATCAGTACAGCATCTTTCCCCAGAAATCTTCCGGGGTTAAAACCCAGACTATCGATTTGCTGAGCGATACGCTCGCCAGCTATCTTTCCAAAGATCAAATCAATCAAGTGCGGCGCGCTTACTTTTTCGCGGAACAGGCGCACGTCGGTCAGCGCCGCCGCACCGGCGAAGCATATGTGACGCATCCGCTCGCAGTCGCCGGCATTCTCGCCGAAATGCATATGGATCATCAGAGTTTGATGGCCGCGATGCTGCACGATGTGATCGAAGATACCGGAATCAGCAAGGAAGCGCTCGGCGCGCAGTTCGGCGATGCGGTGGCCGAATTGGTCGACGGCGTTTCCAAATTGACGCAAATCGAATTTCAATCGCGCGCCGAAGCGCAGGCAGAAAATTTTCAAAAAATGGCGATGGCGATGGCGAAGGATATTCGCGTCATCCTCGTTAAGCTCGCCGATCGCCTGCACAACATGCGCACGCTCGGCGTGCTCAAGCCCGACAAGCGTCGGCGCATCGCGCGCGAAACGTTGGAAATTTACGCGCCGATCGCGCAACGCCTCGGCATGCACAACATGCGCATCGAATTCGAGGATCTCGGTTTCGGCGCGATGCACCCGATGCGCGCCGATCGCATTCGCGCCGCAATTAAAGCCGTACGCGGCAATCGCCGCGAAATCGTCGAAAAAATCCGAGTATCAATCGAACATTATTTGCAGCAGGAAGGACACACAGCGCGCGTGCTGGGCCGCGAGAAACACCTCTACGGCATCTACCGCAAAATGAAAACGAAGCGGAAATCGTTTTCCGAAATTATGGATATCTACGCGTTTCGCATTGTCGTCGACAGCGTCGATACCTGTTACCGCGTGCTCGGCTGCGTGCACAGTTTGTATAAACCGGTACCCGGCCAGTTCAAGGATTACATCGCGATTCCGAAAGCCAACGGCTACCAATCGTTGCACACGGTATTGTTCGGCATGCAGGGCGTGCCGATCGAAATTCAGATTCGCACCGAAGAAATGGAGGAAATGGCGAACAATGGTATCGCCGCGCACTGGCTTTACAAAACCAACACCGGCGAAACGGCGAACGGTTCGCACGCGCGCGCGCGGCGTTGGGTGCAGGGTTTGCTGGAAATGCAGCAGCACGCTGGCGACAGTCTCGAATTTATCGAAAATGTTAAAATCGATTTATTCCCGGATGAGATTTACGTGTTTACGCCGCGCGGCGACATCAAGGAGTTGCCGCAGGGGTCGACCGCAGTCGATTTCGCTTACGCCGTGCACAGCGATGTCGGCAATTCGTGCGTCGCCTGTCGCATCAATCGCAGATTGGCGCCGTTATCGGAACACTTACAAAGCGGCCAGACCGTCGAAATTATTGCCGCGCCCGGCGCACAGCCAAATCCGGCGTGGCTGAATTATGTCGTCACCGCAAAAGCGCGCGCGACGATCCGGCATTTTCTCAAACATTGCCGCAAAGCCGAATCGCTTTCGCTCGGCAGACGTCTGCTTGATAAAGCGCTCAACAGTCTCGGCACCGGTATCGATAAAATTTCCGACGAGCAGAAGCAGCGCTTGTTGCGCACCACCGGTGTCGATCAATTTGAAAAAGTGCTCGAGGAAATCGGTCTCGGCAATCGCGTATCGTTTCTCACCGCGCGTCAGCTGACCAGCAAGGGCGACAATACCGCCACCGATAAATCCCAAACGCACGAGCCGATGGCGATTCACGGCACCGAAGGTTTGCTGATCAATTTTGCCAAATGCTGTCATCCGATTCCGGGCGATCCGATCGTCGGTTTGATCTCTTCGGAAAAAGGCATGGTGGTGCATACCGAGAGCTGTCACAACAGCGTGGAGGCGCGCAATAAACCGGAACGCTCGATATCGCTGCGCTGGGCGGACGATGTCAAAGGCGAATTCGCCTGTGAAATTCGTGTCGATCTGGAAAAAAGCCGCGGCGCCATTGCCGTGCTGGCGACACGCATCACCAGTCTCGAAGCCAATATCAAACGCATCACCGTCGACGACGATACGCGCATCAGCGCGGTGCGTATGATTATCAGTGTGCGCAATCGAATTCATCTCGCGCGCATCATGAAAATCGTGCGCACGATTCAAGGCGTTGCGAAAGTCGCGCGCATTCGTCACTAATGCAATTTTTTAATCCCACTTTTTCGATGAAAAGGAATCTGCTGTGAGTAAGCAACGCACTGTTATTTCGACCGATAAAGCGCCAGCGGCAATTGGGCCGTACTCGCAGGCTGTTAAGGTAGGCGGCACGGTGTATTTATCGGGACAAATTGCGCTCGATCCGAGCACCAAAGAATTGGTAAAAGGCGATATTGCCGCACAGACGACGCAAGTATTCAATAATTTGAAAGCGGTGGCGGAAGCATCCGATGGCTCGTTGGATGATGCAGTAAAAGTAAATATTTCTTTGACCGATTTAAACGATTTCACGCGCGTTAACGAGGTGATGAAAACGTTTTTCCGCGAGCCTTACCCTGCGCGCGCTTGCGTACAAGTGGCAGCTCTACCGCGCGGTGCAGCGGTTGAAATCGAAGTGATTCTGGAGCTGTAATTCGCCAAAGTTTTTGTTTTTGCTAAAGGCACCATTCTGGCCGCGGGTTGGCGGAGGAAGGGGTTCTCTTTTTCGGGACCGCCGTGGCGAGCATTCCGAAAGCACGGTGTGGTCGGCCTAGGTGGGCTCGACGACTTCTCCGATGCCGAATGGCACTGCAGCTCCGTCAAGATCACCTTCTTGTCCCGAAAAAGAGAACCCCTTCCTCCGCCTCATGCTCTGCTAGTGTGGTGCCTTTAATTTTTATTAAAAGCGCAGTTCAAATAATTTGGTGCGTGGCTGTGGATTCAACTGATCGCGCGTGCCGTTGTAATCATCGCGCTCGTCGCGATTGTAATGTGGTGCCCACTGCAAACGACCTTGCGCATTTTGTTGCGGCACGTCGACTTTCGGTTTATCCCAGCGCGGCGGCGCTTCGCTCTGCCAATATGGCGCCCGTCCGTGCACGATCACCTCGTCGAGCGGAACGCGATACGACGATGCCGGCAACATCGCCTCCTCGGGCCTTTTGCCCGCGTTATTCGGCTTTTTTGCGGGACTATCCGCCCACGCCGCAACGCAGCAAAACGTTAACAGGCCAATAATTAATTTGTTCATGGGCACTATTTCATTTGCCGCTATTCGAATTGGCGTTGGCGTCCTGCCAATTCAAACTTTCAAACCAATACTTGTGCGTGCTGATCAACCACGCATCCGCATCGCGCGCCATAATCCACGCGTTCAAAAAATTCACGAAATCGTTGTCGCCGCGACGCACGGCAAATGCTTCGCGCGTAGCCACTAACGGCTTGGCGATCGGCACATCCACTTCCTTGGGATGTTTTAACGCTAAAAAACGCGGCACCGGCTCCGAACGAACGTAGGCGTGCAACAAACCTTTCACCAACGCATCTTCCGCCTGGCTTTCTTCGCTGAATGTTTTAATGCTCGCTTTGGGGAAAAGCTGGCGCGCAACATCTTCCGAAACGGTGCCACCAATTACGCCGATGGCGATATCGGTTTTATTCAAATTGTCGATACTGCCAAAATCGGCAGTCAATTTAATATTCGTCGCAATGCTGATACCGGAGCTTGAATAAGGATTGGAAAAATAGACTCGCAGCGCGCGCTCGGGCGTAATCGAAAAACCAGCCACGATCAAATCAATGTCACCGCGTAGCAAAGCCGGGATCAATTGATCCCAATCGTAGGTTTTAATTTCGATCGCAACGCCCATGTCTTTTGCCACACGCTCGGCGATATCGATTTCCGAGCCGGTCAATTTACCGTCGTCGCTTTTCACCGCATACGGCATCGATAAATAGGTGCCGACACGCAATTTATGCGCGGCGATAATTTGCATGAAAGTCGGCGGCGGCGTTTTTTCA
>DASXYH010000062.1:0-3171 GCA_036502545.1 Spongiibacteraceae bacterium | reverse complement strand
CGCGGCCACGCAACGGCGTGGTATTGCTCCAGTCGTAATTGATGCTGCGACCGCTGCGCAGATGCCCGGAAAAATCGGCGCATGCGAGTTGCCAGTCGTCGAGATTCGTATTGCCCTGAGTATTGCATTGCAAGGCAGCGCGATTCGCTTCCTGCTGCAGGTTCAATACCCAGCGCTGCTGTGGACGACTGCCGCTGATCGCTAGCGTTAGATTAAAAGGATTGAGCGCACCGAGCGCCAATTGCTGCACATCGATGTGACCGCGTCCGCTCTCATTGCCCAGCTTCGGCAATATGAATTCGATATGGGCTTGCGTCGCGTGCAAATTATCGAAACGCAGTTTGCTGCCGCTGAATTGCCCGCGCAAGGTTGACGTCGTCGTATCGCCTTCCATTGCAATAGTGCCCGTTGCCGAGCCCGCCAGCCGCGGATACAAACGCGAAAGATCGCGCGCATTCAACTGTGCCTGCAGACGATTGCGGCTGCCGAATTGTCCGCTGCCTTTCAGCTCGTTGGCGCCGATAGTCAATGACAGTTGGTTCAATTGCCATTGCGTGCCATCTTCGGTGCGCACATCGAGTTTTGCGGCGATGGTATCGCTGTTGAAGTTGCCGCTGAGATTGGGCAGCGTTAACGCCAACATCCATTGCGGGTCGCGCCATTTCGCTTCGAGCTTTATGGCGCTGGATATTTCTCCGGTCTGCCCGCTTAACCACGGCGTCAATGCGATCGCCGCGAAGTTGCCGCTGCATACGGCGCCGATGGGTTTATTCAAATCGGCGTCGCATTGCAGCTGAAAATTACCGCGCGTTGGCGTCCAGCGCGAATCGGCATGTAATTGTTGCGGCTGCCAATGTACTTTCGAATCGAATTGACTGGCGCCGTAGCGCGAATCGTTCAGCGCGAGCGCGATATTGCCGTCGATTTGTGTTAAATCGCCGCTCGCGTCGAGCGTGGCTTTGTCGATTTGAATGCGATCGCTTGCGAAAGTTTGTACCAATGGTTTTATCAGTTGCGCATGTGCTTGCAAGGGCAAATTTTTATCGAGTGTCGCCAGTTCGATCTGCGCATTCAATGCGTAAGGTTTATCGCTGCTGGCGTGCAGTTGCAGATGACGTAAATCGCCAGCGGTTGTCACGGCGATTGGCGCGGGCCACTGCGGCAATTCTAATTGGCCGGTTAAACGCAGCGAATAATCGCCGCGAAAATTTATAGTGCCGGCCGCATTGAATTTGATGTCGTCCCAGCGCAGTTGCGTTTGCGCCAATCGCAGCGTTGCGCCTTGCCAGCGTAGCGCGCTATGTATTTGCTGCAGCGTAAAAGTGGAATCGGTATTGACGATATCCAGACGCTGCAGCCCAAAATCGGACGCCGCTAAACCAAAAGGTAAAAATAATGTCGGCAGCTTGATGGGTTCGTTGCTGCTGGGTCCCTTCGGTGTAATACGCAGCGTTTGTGCATGCAGCGTCGGTAAATTAATTTCGCCGTGCAGCATGCTCGGCCAATGCAATCGCAGTTCGACGTTATCGAGTTCCACTTCGACGCTATCATCTCGCCAGCTGATTTGTTCGGCCCGAATGCCATATAACCAGGCTCCGTGAGCATTGGTAAAATTAAGCTCGGGCAAAAAACGCTGCGCGATTCGCAATGACCATTCCGTGCCGGGTTCGCTATCGAGTACCCAATAAATGGCGGTAAATGCGCAGGCGAAAATCGGCAAAAAAACAGCGAGTGCAATCCATGCGCCGCGGCGCAATACCGTTGCGATCGTTCTGCTTCGCGGCAAATTTTCGCTCATAGCAGTACTGTCTTTTCGCTCATAAAAATACCGTCGTCATAACGGTGGCCCGATGAAAATATGCAGACGCCAACCCTTCACGCTGTCGTTGATCGGAAACGCCAGGTCGACGCGAATCTGACCCACCGGCGACAACCAGCGCACACCCGCGCCGACGCTTTTATGCCAGCTTTCATCCTGTTGATTGAAGGCGCGGCCGGTATCGGTGAATACGGCGGTGCGCCAACGTTCCGCGACTTTAATGCTGTACTCGGCGCTGGCGACATTTAAATAGCGTCCGCCGATTAATTTTCCGCTCGCATCTTCCGTCGATAGCGATTCGAAATCGTAACCGCGCACGGTTTGATCGCCGCCGGTGAAAAAGCGCTGTGACGATGGAATCAAATCGATATCGTGCGTCGCGATAGCGCCGACCTCGGCGCGAACGATAAATAATTGTTCGCCGAACGTATTGAAGATTTGTTTATAACCGGTATCGATGCGCACGAAATTGGTGTCGGCGCCCAATGCGGGCATCGATCCGAGCACATCGATCCACAATTTGCGGCCCGATTTGGGATCGATGCCGGGCGGTAAAACGATTTGCGTGAGATTGATATCGGGTGCGATATATTCGCTGCGTTTGCGCTGTTCGCTGCCCTGCTGATAGCTTTCGTCGTAATACGTTGCGCCGTAATTCGCCACCCATATCTGTCGGTAGCGATCGCTGAAGAAAAAGCCGACCGTGCCCAGCGTACTCGCCGTATCCTGCACCAATTTATGTTCCCAACTCGTGGTGAAATTGAGACTTTCATCGAGCGGTTTTTTTAATGGAATGTGATATTCGAATGCCAGCGACTGTTGCGGTTTCGAGACCGAAAAATCGGCGGTGAGTTTGTGTCCCTGCGCATTGACGTAAGGGCGCTCCCAGCGAAATTTCGCGCGCGGGCCGGTGTCGGTGCCAAAGCCGGCACCGACACTGAATTGATGGCGCGGCGCATCGGCGAGTTTCACCGCGATCGCAACGGTGTGATCGTCGCGTTTATCGCTGCGCACGTCGATTTCGCGAAAATAGCGGCTGTCCTGCAGGTTGCGCTGAAATTTTGTCAGCACTGCTTTATCGTAAAAATTAGCGGGTTCGATGGGAGATAAACGGCGTAGCAGCGCGGAATCGAGCGCGCTGCCGCTGAATTCGACGCTGCTAAAGCGATAGCGCACGCCGCCGTCGATTTTTAAAATCGCAGTCGCGCGATGTTGTTCGACATCGACCAGCAAACGGCTTTCTGCGTAATGCGCATCGAGAAAACCATGTTGCTGGCAGACCTCCAGCAGCTCACGTTTGAACGCCTCGTAGCGGGCGTGATTCAGCGTCGTGCCCGCTGCGAACGGCGGCT
>DASXYH010000061.1:0-22492 GCA_036502545.1 Spongiibacteraceae bacterium | reverse complement strand
CCGCTACGCAGCCGGATAACGGGTGAGCCCGTTAGAGAAACATTGGCTAGCTTCGCTCGCAGCCGTGTATCGCGCAGATCGATGACTAAGCGTTCGGGATTGTGCAACGTCGATAAGGAATATTTAACGGGTCCGCTGATGGCAAGTTTTAGTTGAGTACCGGTTTCATTAGCCGTCAACGAAACCGCACCGACCGTTTCACCCGCATACGCGCAAGTCGCCAGCAGGCCGAAAAATAAGGGAAAAAGAATTTTGCCGGACAACTTCTTAAGCATGGTCTTAAGAGTAATTCATAGTTAACTGATATTACTAATATTTTTAGCATCGATACGCTTTAATATCAACTCGCCGCAGTCGCTGCACGCGGCCAGTAACACGTCTCTACCATGCTTAAGCGATTGAATAGTAAAAACAATATCTGGTTTGGATAAAAATTCGCCGCCGCGCTCGGGCCATTCGACGATGCATAATTGTCCAGTCTGGAAGTAATCGCGTACGCCCATGAACTCGAGCTCTTCCGGGCTGTGCAAGCGGTACAGATCGAAGTGATAAACGATGAGGCCGGCTAATTCATAAGGTTCTACCAGCGTATAAGTCGGGCTTTTAACCGCGCCAGCCACGCCGAGCGCACGCAGCAATCCACGTGTCAGTGTGGTTTTACCGGCGCCCAAATCGCCGCACAAGTGAATAATTACGCCTTTTGTTTGTGCCAAATCCGCAGCGACTCGCGCCAGCTCGGCGCCGAGCGCCAACGTGCGCGCCTCATCAGCCAAGAAGAAATGCGAGGACTCACTCACGGATTCAGCAGTCCGCGCAGGTGCGGCAATAAGTCAGTTGCCAACAACCCGCGTTCGCCATCCTGCGCGGCAAGATCGGCGGCGCGGCCATGCAGACACACCCCCAGGCGTGCCGAGTTGGCTAACGAAAAACCTTGCGCCAACAGGCCGCCGATGATGCCGCTCAAAACATCGCCCATGCCGCCGCTCGCCATGCCAGGATTGCCATAATTGACGACATCGAACCCCTCATTCAATGCGATCAAACTGCCGGCACCTTTCAGCACCACCGCACCGCCATAGCGCCGCTGTAATGCCTGCACTGCCGCAAAGCGATCGCGCTGAATGTCCGCGGTGCTGCCGCCGAGTAAACGCGCCGCCTCGCCCGGGTGCGGCGTCAGCACCCAGTTGTCATAGCCAGGTTGAATGACAATACGGTTTTCGGCGATTAAATTCAGCGCGTCAGCATCGATCACCAACGGTAATGATTTTGCCTGCGCGCGCTGCCAGACGCCGTAAAGCATCTGCTCGCCCCACGCCGTGCGCCCAAGCCCTGGGCCGAGCACGATAACGGTGGCGCGCTCCAGCAGTGGCGATAGCTCGTCGATCGAATCGACGCCATGCGCCATTATTTCCGGGCAGCGCGCGACCAACGCGGGAATATGTTCGGGACGCGTCGCACACGACACCAATCCTGCACCAGTTCGCGCCGCCGCTTGCGCGGTCATCGCCGCCGCGCCGGCCATTCCGTAATCACCGCCGATCACCAACACATGGCCGTAATGGCCTTTGTGCGCGGTGCGCGGCCGCGGTGCGAGCAATGCGTTGAAATCGTCGAGCACAATGCGGGCGCAAGAGGCGGTAGCGCGCGTGTAAATTGCGTCGGGAATTTGCAACGACGCAAAGATAATTTCACCGCAACATTCGGGACCATCAGTGGTAAATAAACCGCGCTTTAAGGCGATGAAAGTGATTGTCGCGGCAGCGCGAACGGTGTGTCCTAGCTTGCTGCCGCTATCGCTGCAAAGTCCCGAGGGAATATCGAGCGCCAGCACCGGCAGACCGGCACTATTGATAGCTTCGATCGCACCGGCAAACGCCGCGCGCACCGCACCGCTCAAACCGGTGCCGAGCAGCGCATCTACCACCACACCGTGACATGGCATTTCACCGCTGAAAGGTTTCATCGAAACCTGCGCTGCCTCGGCAAACTGCCGCGCCAACAACGCTGCGCCGGTGATTTTTGTCGGATCGCCGATTTGCCACACCGTTACCGGCAGCGCGCGCTGCGCAGCCAATGCGGCGACGATAAAGCCATCGCCGCCGTTATTGCCGGTGCCGCAAAACACATGCACATGTTCGGGTGCGGGCCAGCGCTGCAGCAATAAATCGAACGCCGCGCGACCGGCGCGCTTCATCAATTGAATGCCGGGGATTTTGTATTCATCGATCGCGATGCGATCGAATTCGCGCGCCTGCGCGGCGGTATATAAATTTTTGGGTAACTGCTCGGCCATGACAATCCTATTGTTTCGCGAAGCGCATATTCTGGCAGAATTGGCGCTCGATTCCCTAGCACCGCACGATATTCCGCATGGCTTCTGCGATTCCCGATTACAACTCGCTTGTCAAAAGCATCCGCCGCTGGGGCGAGGAATTGGGGTTTCAGCAAATCGCCATCACCGATACCGATCTTTCGCACCATGCCGCGCATTTGCAAACCTGGCTGCGCGATGAATTCCACGGCGAGATGACGTATATGGCGGATCACGGCGCGATGCGCTGGCAACCCGAACAGTTACTGCCGGGAACGCTGCGCGTGATTTCCGCGCGGATGGATTATTTGCCGACCGACGACGATTCCGAAGCCGTTCTCGCCGACGGCGATCGCGCCTATATTTCGCGTTACGCACTGGGCCGCGATTACCACAAAGTCATGCGCAAACGGCTGGCGATTTTGGCCGAGCGCATCAACGAGGTTGCCGGTCCGCATAATTTCCGCGCGCTGGTCGACAGTGCGCCTGTGCTCGAACGCGGACTCGCGCAAAAAGCCGGCCTCGGCTGGATCGGTAAAAATACGATGCTGATCAACAGCAAGGCCGGATCGTGGTTTTTTCTCGGCGAAATTTATACCGATCTGCCGCTACCGATCGATCCACCGCAACTCAGCGAGCATTGCGGCAGCTGCCAGGCCTGCCTCGATATCTGTCCGACGCAGGCGATTGTCGCACCGCATCGCGTCGATGCGCGCCGCTGCATCTCCTATCTAACGATCGAACTTAGCGGCAGCATTCCAATCGAATTTCGTCGCGCGATCGGCAATCGCATCTACGGTTGCGACGACTGCCAGTTGGTATGTCCGTGGAATAAATTCGCTGCGCCTACACAGGAAAATGCTTTCGCCGTGCGGCATTCGCTGGCGGATATCGCGCTGACCGAAGTATTTGCCTGGAGTGAGCAGGAGTTTTTGGAAAAAACCGCCGGCTCACCGATCCGGCGCATCGGCTACCAGCGCTGGCTGCGCAATATAGCTATAGCGTTGGGAAATGCACCGAGCAGCGAATCGATTAAGCGCGCACTATTGGCGCGCCGCAACGATCCTTCGGATTTAGTGCGGGAACATGTGGAATGGGCATTGGCGGAACAGCAGCAGCGCGCCGATATTATTCACATCGGTGCGACGTAATTATCAGGCATGAATTTTCAAAAAATGCTCGCGATAAAATTTTAATTCCGCAATCGATTCGCGAATATCGTCGAGCGCCAGATGCGTAGAACCTTTTTTAAAAGCGTTCGATAAATCGGCGCGCCAGCGCTTCATCAATTCCTTGAGCGTGCTGACATCGAGATTGCGGTAATGAAAGAAGCGTTCAAGCGCCGGCATTTCGCGCGCAAGAAATCGACGGTCCTGACAGATACTATTGCCGCACATCGGCGATTTACCGGACGCTACATGACGCTGCAGAAATTCGATGGTTTGCAATTCGGCGGCACG
This sequence comes from Spongiibacteraceae bacterium, assembly GCA_036502545.1. GTDB lineage: Bacteria > Pseudomonadota > Gammaproteobacteria > Pseudomonadales > CAMLJR01 > CAMLJR01. Next base: position 18,721 of record DASXYH010000061.1, on the reverse strand, counting down.
CAGATCAAAGCGGCTTTCGCGCACACGCTGCGTCAATCCCGATTGCCCATGCTGGCGCGTATTCCATTCATCCATTCCCGCTAAAATCGCGTCCGCTTGATGCACTGCGATCACCGGCCCCTCTGCGATCGTGTTCAAGTCACCGTCGGTGACGATGGTGGCGATTTCGATGATGTGATCGCGATCGGTGTCGAGACCGGTCATTTCGAGATCGATCCAGATCAGGTTCAAGTCATTGCTCATAATGAGGTTCCAGCCGCGCGGTGAATGAAAAAAAAATAAAATCGAAGATTCAAAGAAAAGTACGGAATACGGGAATAAATTGGATTGTAGCAAAAGCCATCGGCCATAATGCGTTCATTGCCTTTGCCGCAGTACAGCTTCTCATAAACCGGAGTGCGCTTGACCAAACGCAAATTAACGCAGCGACAAACCGCGCGTGTTCGCAGCCAGCAACGCGTGCGCGTCGAGCGTTTGCAACAACCGAACGAAATTAACGACGACGATCTCGGCCCCGAGCAGCAGGGTTTAATCATTTCGCATTTCGGTCGTCAGGTGGAGATCGAAGCGCTGGAAGGCGAGTTGTGCGGCACGCTGCAGCGCTGCCATTTGCGCGCCAATCTCGAAGCATTGGTGACGGGCGATCGCGTCGTGTGGCGCGCCGGTTCGAGCGGCGGTGTCATCGTCGCCTGCCTGCCGCGACGCTCGCTGCTGGCGCGGCCCGATGTGCATCTGCAACAACCGAAACCGGTCGCGGCGAACGTCGATCGCATCGTTATTGTTATCGCGCCCGAGCCGCAGCCATACGCCAATCTGATCGATCGCTACCTGGTCGCGGCCGAAGCGGTTGCGATTCCACCACTGTTGCTGCTGAACAAAAGCGATCTGCTCGATGCGGCACGGCAGGCGGATATTGTCGTGCTGCTCGAACAATATCGCGCGATTGGCTACCCCGTGCTGCAGGCATCGACCAAAACCGAACATGGTCTCGATGCGTTGCGCGCCGAATTGTGCGATCGCATCAGCGTCTTCGTGGGCCAGTCGGGCGTCGGTAAATCATCGCTGATTCGCGCGCTGATTCCGGGTATCGATATTCGCATCGGCGAATTGTCTGCCGTCGAAAATAAAGGGCGCCACACGACGACTACGGCGCGATTATTTCATTTGCCGGATGGCGGCGATCTGATCGATTCGCCGGGCATTCGCGAATTCGGTCTCGATCATCTCGATCGCGCCCAAATCGAAAACGGTTTTATCGAGTTTCGCGAATGGCTGGGGCACTGTCGTTTTCGCGATTGTCATCACGAGAGCGAGCCCGGCTGCGCGATTCGTACGGCACTTGGCGAAGGCCTCATCAGCGCCGCGCGTATGCGCAGCTTTGAAACCATCATCAATCAGACCGGCTAAATCGCGGCTATTATTCGAATCAACGACGCCTTTTCACGATAACGACAACGAAAGCGCCATGGCCGTATCTGATTTTCAACCGCGTGCACTGCCCGACTGGCTCGCGCATCTGGGGCCGCAACAGCCGCCGATCAATGCCGCTGTGCGCGCGGCAACGCTCGAGCTTTTCACTGCGGGCGCCAGCGCGGGTGAATTAGCGAAACAGCTGGAGCGCGATCCCGCGTTGGTATTGCTGCTGTTTCGCGAGGCCAATCGCGCACTCGCACGCTACGATCGCGAGGCGCACACGCTGGAGCACGCGGTCGGTTTGCTCGGCGCGGGACGGGTGCAGCAGCTGTTCGAGCAGGCGCCCGCGCTGGATATGGAGCACCCATTCGCTACCTCCTATCGACAGGTCCTTTTGCGCAGCCAGCACGCCGCCGCGCAAGCGCGGCTGTGGGCCGAAGGCACCGGCTTATGGCCGGCGGAGGAAGTGTTTTGGTCGACACTGCTGGCCGCATCGCCGCTGTGGTTGATGGCGCTCGAAGCAGGCCCGGCGCTGCGTACGCTGGAGCAAACGCGGGCACGGCAGGGGGCGCTGGCCAATCGCCAAGTCATTGCACAGCTAGGCTGCGACCCGCACGCGCTGAGCACCGAACTGGCCGAACGCTGGCTGTTGCCGCAGATGAGCCGCTTGAGTTGGCAAACCAAGGCGATCGGCGATCGGCGGCAGTGGGTACAACTGGCGCGGGCGGCGCGTCTCGAAGAGCCGCCGGTTATTAGCGGACGTGAACTGGGCGAACTCTGCCATCATCCCGCGCTAGTCGTTGCACTGGCGAATGCGCTGGCCGCAGAGGCGGATTGGGATTGGCAATCGCATCGCACGTTGCGCTTGCTAAACGCGGCGGCCGCAGCGTGCCGACGCCCGCTGGCGACGATCATCAGCTATTGCCATAAAACTGCGGCGGAAGTCAGTCGCGCCTACGCCGACACCAACTTGCCGACGCCGGGCGCGAAACTGCTCGGCTATTGGAATCAGACGTACTGCTGGGTTGCGGCGCCGATAAAAAAAAGCAAAACGCCAACTGCGCAGCGATCAACAGTCGATCAAGACGCCGCCGCGCCCACGGCAAAAACAGCGCATGCCGGCGATCGACTGATTGCCGCCGTCGTGCAGCGTTTGCGCGCGCCCGCGCAAATTAATGGTGCGCGCGAAGCGCTCGAGCTCGGGGTCAAAGCATTACATAAAGGTATCGGCTTCCAGCGTGTCGCGGTGTTTTTTGTGCGCCCGCAAAACCGCGAATTGCAAACCATACTCAGCGCCGGCGCCGAGCAATCGCCCGCACTGCAGCAATTTCGCTTTCCCTCGCAGGACAGTCAATTGTTGACACAGTTGCTGACAAAACCTATTTGCTTATTGATCGATGCGCAAAATCGCAGTAAATATTGGCCGCATTTTCCCGATAGTCTGCGCGTTGCGATCAACTGCGATAATTTTGTGTTGATGCCCGTATTTGCCGGCGAGCGCCCGATTGCATTGATGTACGCCGATAACGGCTCAGCAACGATCGCAAATGGTCAGCGCCAGCACTTATTATTTAAACAGCTGTGTCAGCAATTGACGCAGTGCCTCGGCAAATTGAAATAGTCATTACCGTTTCACCGCGACAGACTGGGTATTACGAGAGCTTGCAAGCAGAATTTTTACAGTGCTTTCGAAAAAAAGCGCAAAGACAAGCGTTGCTCGCGCTTTGCGATTGATATCGGCTCTCGTAATACCCAGTCTGTCGCGATGAAACAACACGCCATGCTGGCAAGACGCAACGAGCGCGTTACAATTCGCGTCCCTTTTTGCGAGTGCTCGCAATGTCCGACACTACCCTGCCGCTGCTGCTGGAACCCGCGCAATTGCGCGAGCAACTGGGCCGCAACGATTTGCTGATACTCGATGCCTCCAGCGCCGACAACTACGCGCGCCATCATGTGCCGGGCGCGATTCATATCGCACCGCAATTACTGCAATGCGGAATTCCGCCTGCGCCGGGAAAACTGCCGAGCCAAGAGCAATTGACCACGTTATTTACGCGGGTCGGACTTAGCACCGATAAACACGTCGTTGCATACGATGACGAAGGCGGCGGCTGGGCCGGACGTTTGTTGTGGACACTCGACGTACTCGGCCATTCGCGTTATTCGTATTTAAATGGCGGTTTGCATGCGTGGGTCAACGAAGGCTATCCGCTCGAAACGGCTGCCAACAACGGCAGACCCTCGCAATTTTCCGCACAGATCGATGAGACGCCGAGCGCATCGCTCGAACAAATTCGTGCGCACCTCGGCGATCCGCACTGGTTAATTTGGGATGCGCGTTCGGCGGATGAATACGCAGGGCGCCGAGTGGCGGCGGCACGCGGCGGCCATATTCCCGGCGCGGTCAATCTCGATTGGCTCGAACTGATGGATCGATCGCGCAATTTACGTCTGCTGCCACTCGCTATTTTGCAGCAACGTTTAAATCAGCTCGGCATCACACCGGATAAACATATTGTCACGCACTGCCAAACGCACCATCGCTCGGGCTTGACCTATCTTGCCATGAAAATACTCGGCTATCCCTCGATCCAGGCCTACGACGGCTCATGGAGCGAATGGGGCAACCGCAACGACACGCCGGTGGAACGATAAATATCGGCTGATAATCGGGAGACAACTATGCAGGCGTTATTTATCGCCGGCCAATATCTGCTGCCGCAGCATTTGCTGTCGCGCTGGATCGGACGTATCGCAGAAAGCGAAACACCGTGGGTAAAAAATACTTTCATCAATTGGTTCGTGCGCCGCTACAACGTTGACATGAGCGAAGCCGAAAATGCCGATCCGCTCAGCTATCGCAATTTCAATGCGTTTTTTACGCGCGCGTTGCGAGCGGACGCGCGGCCGCTCGCAACCATCGCCAACAGCATCGTCTGCCCAGCCGATGGCTCAGTGAGCCAGGCCGGTCGCATCGAAAGCGGCCGTATTTTGCAGGCGAAAGGTCAGTGGTATTCGGCGCTCGAACTGATCGGCGGCGACGAAACGGTCGCCGCCGCATTCAACGAAGGCCATTTCGCCACGATTTATTTATCGCCGCGCGATTATCACCGCGTTCATATGCCGGTCGGCGGCAAGCTGGAACGCATGATTTACGTGCCCGGCGATTTGTTCTCGGTCAATCAAACCACGGCGGATAACGTGCCGCGTCTGTTCGCGCGCAACGAGCGGCTCGTGTGCATCTTCAGTACCGATTGCGGCCCGGTGGCTGTGATTCTGGTCGGCGCAATGATTGTCGCCGCGATCGAGACTGTGTGGGCAGGGCAAATCGCACCTGCGATTGCGCATGATAAAGTCCGCAATGAAGCGGCAAGCGCGCCGGTCCAACTCGACAAGGGCGCGGAGATGGGGCGATTTAAACTGGGGTCGACGGTGGTGCTGCTATTCGGCAAAGACGCGGTAACGTGGTCGGAAGCGCTCACTGTCGGCAACACCGTGCGGATGGGTCAGCAGATCGGTACTCAGCGCTGATCGCAAGCATTCGTACCGGACTTTATGCGTTCCGAAAACGAGAACGATATGACATATGTACAAAGCCAACTTTCCGGCGCTTTGGCGAAGAACTGCTAGACTCGCTGAGTGGGATTGGCTTTCAATCGCGCTGACATTTTGGCGCACAAATCTCGAGCGAACGGAAAGGTCGCGGGCCGCTTGAAAAAACAACGTCCGTGTTCGTTCGACACAACCGAGCCATCCATATCAATCCTTGAGCAGCCAAACGTCGATAACCAATGACCAGCGTCCTATCCGCCAAATTTCATCTGCCTCCGCAGGATCTGGATGCGCCTTCGCTGTTTACGCCCGATCGCGAGGCGGTAAAAGATTGGCTGGCGGGTTTGCCGAAAACAAATCTCGGACAATCGACGCGCGCGCTGTTCAACGCAGTGACGGAATTGAATCGCGTGCGTTTGCTGCCCGCAGCCCGGCTGCAATTGCTGGATAGTTTGCGTCCCGCCGTGCATGGCGCGACACAGAGTTTGCGCCGGCACTATCTGAATCAACCGGTGCAATTACCGGAACAGGCGCAAAAAGTGGCCAGGCTGGCGCATGTGCTGCACGAGCAACTCGCCACCGGTTACATTCTCGCCGCCGCACACACGCTCTCCTGCGGCAAGCAAAGCGGTTTTTCACAGCCGCAACAAGCGATCGCGACCGCCACGCATCGCGGTCTGGTCGAGCACAGTCAAAACTTATTGCGCGATTATCAGCTCTATCGCAACCCGCATCCGGGCTGCTGGGCAACGCTGCATCAACTCGCGAAATTTGCGCGCGACAATGCAGTGCTGCAAATCGCCGTGGCCGACGATCAGTGCGGGCATTGCACGCTTGAGGCAGCGTACTTGCGCGCATTGTTATTGGGCAGCGCGCGCGCCAATCAATTGCGACAGGATCATCTCGCGAAAGTTTTTCAGCACGCTATCGTTTGGGCCGGCGCGGTTAAATGGATAGCGCCGGATCACGCCGCGCTGGTGGTAAATCCCGACAGCGACGACGGCCCCATCTATCGCGAGTTCGCCACTGTCGATATCAATTGGCTCGGCCTCGACACCGGTCACCTGGCGGAAGTACTGAATGCGCAACGCGAATTGGCCGAAGCACAGGCACTCAGCGATCAACAACTCGGCCCGGAGCTGCTTCATCATCTCGCGCAGACCTGGGGCAGCACCAGTACGCGCGAATTTTTGCGCATGGATGTGCGCGAGCCGATCGAAATTGCTCTCGGCCTCACCGCCACGCATCACTTCATGGCGGACGAAATCGATTTTAGTCTGCTGCTGAGCGAAGAAGGACATTCCAAACTGGTGTCGCAGGACGACAATGTATTCTTGCGACCAAAATCGGAGGGCCCGATGAGTCCCGGCAAAAAAGATGTGTGGGATAGCCCTTATCATCCCAATGCCGGCGCGATCAATGTGTCACTCGAAATACTCGATTACCAAATGCGCGAGCAGCATCAGAAAGCGAGCAGCGAAAAACAGAGCGATAAATTCCGCAGTCAAAAAGTCGAGCGTATTAATGTCAGCCCTGGCGGCTTGTGCATAACCTGGCCGCCGCACAGCGGCATGCAATTGCGCACCGGCGAAATCGTCGGCATTCGCGAACACGCACAAAAAAAATGGAGCGTCGGCGTTGTACGCTGGGTGCAACTCACCGAAGCAGGGCCGCGCCTGGGCATTGAACTGCTGAGTCCCACCGCGGTTCCGTACGGCGCGCGCGCGATCAATAAAACCGGCGAGCGAGGCGAATATCAACGTGCATTGGTGTTGCCGGAGATCAAGCAGATCGATCAGCCGGCAACGCTGCTCGCATCGCGGCTGCCATTTCGTGTCGGGCAAAAAGTTTCGCTGCTGCGCAACAGCAAGGAAACACGCGTGCAATTGACGCGCAAACTGGCGTCGACCGCGGCATTCAATCAATTTGAGTTTCGCCGCCTGAGCTCACCGAAAGTACAGGAAGAGCAAACCGAAGCGAAAACGGACAAAAACAGCGGTTTCGACAGCCTTTGGGATAGTTTGTAAAAAGCGCAAAGTAAACGGAAATAACGTAATCGGGCAGGAATAATTTTAGGTTTCTCAATGGCACGCAAAAATACCATTCGACTTCTGCTAGTCAACGCATCGGACAACGATAGCGAACTGATGGTCAGCCTGTTTCGCAGCGCGGGCCGCGTCGCGCGCGCGCAACGCATCAATTCCGCCGACGAATTCGCGAGAGCGCTGCAGCAACCGTGGGATTTGTTGATCGCCGACGACAATCATCCGGAATTGAAAGTGGAAGCCTGTCTCGACCATTTGCGCAAAGCCAAAATCGATTTTCCGATTCTGGTATTGCGCGATACCGCTGAGATCTCGCCGCTGTTCGCGGCGGGTGCACGCGATGTCATCGGGCCGGCCGACGAACAGCGTCTCATCTGTGCGGCATTGCGCGAAATAGAAAATATCGATATGCGCCGCAGCGTCGCCAAATTGCAACAGCGGATAGACGAGGCCGAGCAGCGCAACGCGTTATTGTTGGGCGAAGCCGATCAAGCGATCGCTTACGTTACCGACGGCATGGTTATCGGTACCAATGCGTTGTTCGCGGAGCGTTTCGGTTTCGACAGCGAAGATGAACTCGATTGTATGCCGATCGTCGATCTGCTCACTGCCGCCGATCAGGACGGCTTCAAGACCGCGCTGAAAAACGGCGCCGAAGCCGAATTCAATTGCACCGGCCAGCGCATCGATGGCGAAAAATTTTCCGCCCACATCCGTTTGCTCAACTCGAATTACGATGGCGATCCGTGCACGCAACTGATCGTCAGCAATCAGGCCTGTGCCACCGCCTCTGCAGGCGATAGTGAGCGCGACACCGATACCGGTTTGTTCACGCGCAATTATTTGTTCGAGCAATTGCCGAAGCGCAGCAACGGTTGGCTGTTGTATATCGGCATCGATAAATTCGTTGAATTGCGCCGCGAGTTGGGCTTCAACACCAGCGTCGCTCTCGTTAGCGCCGTCACTGATTTTTTAACCGCAGCCAATCCGTTTGAGCATTCGTTATTGGCGCGCGTTGCCGATGGCGGTTTCGCGCTGCTGGTCGATGGCGGCGACGAAAAATCGGTGCTCGAACGAGCGCAGCAATTATGCAGCGGCGTTGCCGGTCACGCGTTCGATCCTGCGCTCACCGTTAGCATCGGTGTGACCGCACTGGGTCGCGACGATGCCGCGACGCTGCTCGACAACGCGTTCAATGCCGCCGAAAAAGCGCGGGCAAACAGTAATGGCGAGCATATTCATCTGCATCGCAACAGCGCGCGTGGACAACAGATAAAACGCGCAACGGCAGAGCCCGAGCATGTACTCGATGATGCGCTCGAAGAGCAGCGCTTTGCGTTGCTATATCAACCGATCATCTCGCTGCGCGGCGCGGCCGGCGAACACTACGAAGTTTTGCTGCGCATGCGCGGCGCTACCGACGCGCTGGAATTGCCCGATAATTTTATCGAGAGCCTCGGTGTCAGCGCCAATAACGCCAAACTCGATCGCTGGATTTTGCTCGAAGCTACCAAACAACTCGCGGAAAATCGCGCCGGCAGCAACGATACGCGGCTGCTGATTAATCTCACCGCCAATGCGTTGCAGGACGAATCGTTAGGCACATGGCTCGGCGTCGCGTTGAAAGCGACGGGATTACCGCCGGCGAGTTTGATTTTGCAATTGCGCGAAACCGATGTAATCAACGATCTGAAGGCGGCGAAAGTATTCTCCGATGCGATCCATCAACTCGGCTGCCGGCTGTCGATCAGCGATTTCGGTCGCGTGCCCGAATCGAAAAAAACACTCAAAGCGCTGGCCGCCAACATGGTGCAAATCGATGGCAGTTTCACCCGCACGCTGCACACCAATGGCGATGCCCAACCGTTGAAAACACTGGTGGCAGAAGTCGGCACCGCAGGCGTGAAAACCATTGTGCCGTATGTTGAAAATGCGTCGGTATTGGCGACGTTATGGCAGGTGGGAGCGGACTTTATTCAAGGCCATTATCTGCAAGCGCCCAGCCGCGAGATGAATTATGAATTTACCGATATTGCCTAGCGCACATGCCTAACGCTTTAACTCAGCGTCGAAGCATTTCATATCTGTTGTTAATCTCACGCGTAAAAACGCGCATCGCGCATCTGCCAGCGGCAGTTCACTGAAAACTGTTTGCTTAAAAAATCCGCCTGCTCCGGCAATATCCGCCGGCTGTTGACAAGCGCGAGGTATTCGGCGGGATTCGGCCGAAACGGCAGCGCGAGCAATTCGATACCGGTTTCTTCGACGCGGCGATTCCCCTTGAATTGGTTGCAGCGCCGGCACGCCGCAACACAATTTTCCCAGCTATCTTTGCCGCCGCGCGAGCGCGGCACGATGTGGTCGCGCGTCAGTTGGTGATAACTGTGGTGATGGCCGCAATACAGGCATTGGTAATTATCGCGCTCGAATAACGCGCGATTGGTCAGCGACGGTTTGGTGCGTTGGCGCGCGAGCTGATCGCCGCCGCAGGCAAGAATGCTCGGCAGCTCGATAATCGTGCGCTCGCCGGTGCGACGGCTGCGGCCGCCGTGAATTTTCAGAATCGAATCGCCCAGCGTCCACAGCACCAATTCGCGCGAATACAGGCAAACCGCTTCCTGCCAACTCAGCCAATCGATCGGTTGCCCGGCCTTATTCAAACGCAAAATCTGCACGCCAATGCTCCAGATTCCGGCTCGGCCAACTTTTTCACCACGATTTTCGCTGCGAATGAGAGTCTGCTTTTTGCGAGGTCTCGTCACAAACGGCATTCAATGGCCGGCGCAGGTTAAAGACTGACCCCATTATCGACAGTATTGTGACAATTTTTCAACCAATGCTTGACGAATTATCCGTGTGTGCGTCGCCATGGAATCACACTGAACTCATTCGCTTCTTCGATGCTGCGCACCGAAATGCCATAGATCTGTTGCAACATCGGCGATGTGAGCACCGCGCGCGGATCGCCCTCGCAGACGATGCGACCGTGCGCCAGCAAAATAATGCGATCGCAAAAGCGCGCGGCCAGATTGAGATCGTGTAGTACCGTCAGCACGCCGCCGCGAGTTCGATCGTCGGTATCGCGATGCGCGTGCTCACGCAGTAATTCCATCACATGCAATTGATGATACGGATCGAGCGCCGCCACCGGCTCGTCGGCGAGAATAAAGTGCGGCTGCGAAGCAAAAATACGCGCGAGCAATACGCGCATACGTTCGCCGCCCGATAACGTCGTCACCAAACGCTCGCGCAGATGCGCCACCTCTGCCAGCGCCAACGCCGTCTCGATGGCGCCGATATCTTCTGCGCATAATTGCTGGCGCCAGCCAAGATACGGCAGGCGACCCAGCGCCACTACTTTATCGACACGCAGCGGCCAATGCGTCGGCGCGCCTTGTGATAAATACGCGCAGCGGCGCGCAAAGCGTTCGGGGCTGATTTGTCGCAACGAAATATCATCGAGCGCAACCGCACCACTATCCGGTGTCAGCAGTTTTGCCAATACTCGCAGTAAGGTGGTTTTACCGGCGCCATTCGGTCCAATCAAACCGATGATTTCACCGCTGTGCAACGCCACGCTAACAGCATCGAGCAATCGATACTGATCGATTGTCACCGAGATTTGTTCGGCGCGCAGCGAACTCATTGCAGCAAGCCCCGCTGCTTGACGATCAAGTGCAAAAAGAATGGGCCGCCGATCAACGCGGTAATCACGCCGAGCTTTAAATTGCCGCCGGCGGAAAGCCACTGCACCACAATATCGGCCAGCAGTAGCAGAATTGCGCCGCCGAGCGCGCTAGAAATTAACAAGCGTCGCGGCTCATAGCCGACCCACGGTCGCAATAAATGCGGCACCACCAAACCGATAAAACCGATGTTGCCGCTGATGGCAACCGCGGCGCCAACACATAATGCAACACCGATAACGATACGCCAGCGCAATGCCGCCGCGGTAAATCCCAGCGATTGCGCGGTTTCTTCGCCGAGCGTCAACGCATCGAGAAAGCGGCCGCACGACAACAATAACAGCCAGCCCACTGCCATGAATGGCACGCTGACCATCACGTCATTCATGCTGCGATTCGCCAGTGACCCCAGCAACCAATACATCATTTCGCTGAGCGCGAAGGGATTCGGCGAAAAATTCAAGGCGAGCGCAATAAACGACGACATCACGGCATTGACCGCGATACCGGCGAGAATCAACGTCAGTACCGAAGCGCGGCGACCCGATACTAAAAAAAGTAAAACCACCGCCAGCATTGCGCCGGCGATACCGCCGCAAGGCAATGCCAACCAAGTAACAGCCGCAAAACCGAAATACAAAGCGAGCACGGCGCCGAGCGCCGCGCAGCTGCTGACGCCGAGCAAATCGGGGCCGGCCAATGGATTGCGCAACAATCCTTGCAAGGCGGCACCGGCGAGGCCGAGCGAAGCGCCGACACAGACAGCGAGCAATTCGCGCGGCAGCCGCACCTGCCAAAAAATAACGCCGTCGATCGATGTATGCGGTTGCCGCAGCGCCGCCAACCAATTCAGCACAGCCGGTCCCTGCGACAGTGCGAAAAAAAACAATGCTGTTAGCACCGCAATTAATAGCGGCAATAATTTTTTATCGGCGATCGCGCGAATCGCCGTCATCGTTGCGCCGCCAACAGTTCGATGGCATCGACCGTCATCGGACCGATACATTCCGATAACGCCGGCGGCAGCGTTACCACGCGTGCATTGCGCGCAAGCGTTGCGAGGGCGGGATGCGAAAGATAACTGTATGCAATCGAGCCGCCTTTATTTTCCGCCGTGACATCGAGCACCAGCAGACGCGGCTGTGCAAGCAACAATTGTTCGAGCGATAGCTGTGCATAACCGCGCATATTGAGCTCGCTGCCGAGGTTGCGCCAACCGGCGCGCTCGATAATTTCCGCCAGCACGGCGCCACGCCCCACAGTCATTCCGTTAGGCGCATACGCTGCCGCGAGCTGTGGCTTGCGCGCGCGCTGCCGTGCATCGAGTAACTGCAGACGACGATCCATATCGGCAACTATTTGCTGCGCGGCCAGCGACGCGCCGACCAATTCGCCAAAATGCAAAATATGCGCGCGCGCCTGCGGTAAATCGTGCGGAACCGCCGTCGTTTCGACGCGGTAACCCAGGCGGCGCAACAAGTTCAACAGCGTCGGATCGGTGTATTCACCGGCGAGAATCAAATCGGGCTTTTGCGGCAACACCGCTTCGACCAAACCGTGATTGATGGGAATGCCCTGTGCCGCTGCGGCCATATACGAACTTTCCGGACGCGCGGCCCAATCGGTGACGGAAACGATGCGTTCGCGCGGCACCAGCATCAGCAGTAATTGATCGGTGCATAGATTGAGCGAGGCAATGCGCTGCGGTATGGCCGATTCCGCACGCGCATTACCGGAGAGTGCAAACAGCAGACAAAAAATTAATCGAAACAGCGGATTTTTCAGCATCGGCGCGCGTCGTCGGCAAAACGGCGGCGATCATAGCACACGCGATTTTAGCTCCCGGGCCGCCAGCAGCAGCTTATAATGACGCGCTTCCTCAGTGGATCATCGCCATGGCAAAAAGCAAAAAACCCCTAAATTTCGAACAGGCGCTGCGCGAACTCGAAGCGCTGGTCACGGCCATGGAAAGCGGCGAAATGACGCTGGAAGAATCGCTGCAGGCATTCGAAGTCGGTGTGCGCTTAACGCGCGAGTGTCAGCAGGCATTGCAGCAGGCCGAGCAAAAAGTGCAGTTACTGTTAGCCGACGACGGCACCACCACCGATTTCGCCAATAGCGACAGCGATACACCGGTATGAGCGCGAGCGCTACTGCAGTCGAAAGCTCGTTTTCCGATTACAGCGAACAGTGTCGCGCGCGCATTCAGGCCGCGTTGGCGCTGCAATTGGGCGCGATGACTTCCGAATATGCCGATGGCGCGAGCGCGCATTTGCAGCGATTATTCGATGCGATGCGTTACTGCTTATTGAACGGCGGCAAACGTGTGCGGCCCTTATTGGTTTATGCAACCGCCGCTGCTGTTGCGGAAAAATCCGATCCGATCGCGCTCGACCAAATTGCCTGCGCGGTTGAGTACATCCACGCGTATTCGCTGGTACACGACGATCTACCGGCGATGGACGATGATGATTTGCGTCGCGGCAATCCCACCTGTCATCGCCAATTCGACGAGGCCACCGCGATTCTCGCCGGCGATGCATTGCAAAGTCGCGCCTTTGAACTGCTCGCGCAATTGCCCGCTGCCAGCGCGGCAATGCGCATCGAGCTGATCGCCGTGCTGGCGAGCGCGAGTGGCGCACGCGGCATGGTCGGCGGCCAGGCCATCGATCTCGGCGCCGTGCAAAAGCAGATCGATCTGCCCCATCTGGAAACGATGCATCGGCTGAAAACGGGCGCGCTGATTCGCGCGGCGGTGCGCATGGGCGCATTGGCAGGCGGCGCCAATAGCGCTCAACTCGAATTGCTCGACCGCTATGCCGCCGCGATCGGTCTGTCGTTTCAAGTGCAGGACGATATTCTCGATGTCACCGGCGATACCGCCACGCTCGGCAAGCGCCAGGGCGCCGACAGCGCGCGCGCCAAGCCGACCTATCCTGCATTGCTGGGTCTGGACGCTGCCCGCCATAAAGCGCAAGCCTTGCATCAACAGGCGCTCGCCGCGCTGGCAACATTCGGCGCGCCGGCCGAACGTCTGCGTCAGCTCTCGGCATTTATTGTCGAGCGCGACAGCTAAGTCGTTTATCGCATGCCGCGCATCGCCAGTGCGGGCCAAATCGTGACGATTCGTTTACAATTGCAAGCTTTCCGAACACGGCAGTCCGCACTCGCGACATGTTCAACGAAATCCCGCGTCAACGCCCGCAAACTCCGCTGTTGGATCGCATCGACAGTCCTGCCGACCTGCGCCAATTCAGTGAAGCCGAACTGCCGCAACTGGCGCACGAGCTGCGCGAATTTTTGCTTTACACGGTCGGACAGACCGGCGGACATTTCGGCGCCGGCCTTGGTGTGGTCGAGCTGACGATCGCATTGCATTACTTGTACGACACGCCGATCGATCGCTTGGTATGGGATGTCGGTCATCAAACCTATCCGCACAAAATTTTGACCGGCCGCCGCGAACGTATGGACAGCATGCGTCAACTCGATGGTTTAGCCGGTTTCCCAAAGCGCGGCGAAAGCGCATACGACACGTTCGGCGTCGGTCACTCCAGCACCAGCATCAGCGCCGCGCTCGGCATGGCGATCGCCGCCAAGCACGAAGGCAAGGGCCGCAAAACCGTTGCGGTGATCGGCGACGGTGCGATGACCGCGGGCATGGCGTTCGAAGCGCTAACGCACGCCGCGCACTGCGGCACTGACATGCTCGTCATTCTGAACGACAACCAGATGTCGATCTCGCACAACAAGGGCGGATTGAACACGTATTTTTCGAAAATCTGGGCATCGCGCACCTACAACAATCTGCGCAGCGGCAGTAAAAAAGTGTTATCGAAAATTCCGACGGCGTGGGATTTCGCGAAACGCATCGAAGAGCACATGAAAGGTTTTGTCGCGCCCGCGACATTATTTGAAGAGCTCGGATTCAATTATGTCGGCCCGATCGACGGCCATGATCTGTCGAATTTATTGCAGACGATTCGCAACATGCGCGAATTGAAAGGCCCGCTGCTGCTGCACGTCATCACGCAAAAAGGCAAAGGTTTCGCACCGGCGGAAAGCGATCCGGTCGGCTATCACGCCCTTACTAAACTGGAATTGGGAAAACTGGAACCGCTCAAAGTCGGCGATGAAATTTCGCCGCTAAAAAAAGGCCCCCCGTCTCCAAAAGGTCCAAAGTATCAGGACGTGTTCGGCCGCTGGTTATGCGACATGGCCGCGCGCGAGCCGAAATTGATCGGCATCACGCCAGCGATGTGCGAAGGCTCGGGCATGGTCGAATTTTCGCAGCGCTTTCCCGAGCGTTATTACGATGTCGCCATCGCCGAACAGCACGCGGTCACGCTCGCGGCCGGCATGGCCTGCGATGGACTGAAACCCGTCGTCGCAATTTATTCGACCTTTTTACAGCGCGCCTACGATCAGTTGATTCACGATGTCGCGCTGCAAAATCTCGATGTATTGTTTGGTATCGATCGCGCCGGCCTGGTCGGCGAGGATGGACCGACGCACGCGGGCGCATTTGATCTGAGTTATCTGCGCTGCGTACCTAACATGATCGTTATGGCGCCATCGGATGAGAACGAAACGCGGCAATTGTTGTACACCGGTTTTATTCACAACGGTCCCGCTGCCGTGCGCTATCCGCGCGGCAGCGGATCCAATACCGCGATAATCGATACGATGACCGCGTTGCCGATTGGCAAGGGCGTGATTCGCCGCGAAGGCAAACAAATCGCAATTTTAAATTTCGGCACGCTGCTGACGAGCGCGCTGCAAGCCGCCGACAAACTCGGCGCGACCGTGGCCGATATGCGCTTCGTCAAACCACTCGATGCGGAGTTGATTCGCGCACTCGCGCAACGCCATGCATTGCTGGTGACACTCGAAGAGAATTCGATTCAAGGCGGCGCCGGCAGCGCGGTGCTGGAATATCTGAGCGCGAATGGCATTGAAATTCCGCTATTGCAGTTGGGCCTGCCCGATACGTTTATCGATCACGGCACCCACACGCAACAACTCGCGCAATGCGGACTCGATGCCAACGGCATCGAGATAGCCATCAAAAAACGCTTGGTACAATTGGGCTTGAGTTCGCCGCTGGCACCAGTGCGTAGCGAATCGTTTTAATTCGCTCACTGATGGTTTGGTTATTCCAGCTATTGCAGCGGTCTCGCAGCGGGTTGGCGCCGGAGGGGGTTCTCTTTTTCAGGACTTCCGTGGCGAGCATTCAAGTAACTTCAGTGTGGTCGGCCTAGCAGAACTCGACGACTTCTCCGATGACGAATGGCACCGCAGTTTCAATAAGATCACCTTCTTGTCCTGAAAAAGAGAACCCCCTCCGGCACCTCATGCTCTGCTACAACGTGCCTTTTACGAAAACATTTAAATTAGAATTTTAAATAATTCGCTTCAGGCTTCGTCCTGGTGATCCATCATATGGCCGAGTTTGCCGGCTTTAGTCGCCAAGTATTTTGCGTTATGCGGATTGCGGCCAGTCTGCAGTGGGATACGCTCCGTCACCTCGATACCCTGTTGCTGCAGCGCTTCCACTTTGCGCGGATTATTCGTCATCAGCCTGACTGCTTGAATATGCAAATGATCGAGCATCGCTTTGCAAATGCTGTAATCGCGCATGTCCGCGCCAAAACCTAAACGCTCATTCGCTTCGACGGTATCCGCGCCCTCGTCCTGCAGTTTGTAAGCACGGATTTTATTGAGCAGACCGATACCGCGCCCTTCCTGCCGCAGATACAGTAAAACGCCGCGGCCTTGCTCGGCGATTTTTTTCAGTGCCGCTTCCAATTGCGAGCCGCAATCGCAACGCAAACTAAACAACGCATCGCCGGTCAGACATTCCGAATGCAGACGGCACAGCACCGGGCTGTCATCGGCGACGTTACCCAGCGTCAGCACTATGTGCTCTTTTTCGTTTTCGACGTCTTCGAAACCGTGCATATCGAACACTGCCCACGGTGTGGGTAGACGCGATGTCGCAATGTAGCGGACGGTCACAGCATTACCTCGGTGAGCTGATCTTGCGGACCGCGCAGTCTACCAGCGAACCGCGCGTACAGCGAATTCGCGGCGGAATGAGCGGCGCGCGAAATTATCGAGCCGATATTGAATGCGCTGAAGACCGGCTGGTATATAGTAGCGCCAAATTAAATAACCTTATTTTCATACTCATGCCGCCATTGTCTTCCGCTCCGCGGATCAGTTCAGAATCCAGCAAAACGGCGGTTATCGCCGCGTATTTTTTATTGAGCTGTTGCCACATGTTGTGGGAAACGGCGCCGTTTTTCCGCAGCGCGGCGCCTGCCGCCGCATTCTCGCTGAGCGCGGCATTTCATACGCTGGCGTGGCTGGGTTATAGCGCGCTGTATGTAGCAATCGCATTATTGCCTGCGCTGATTGCCGCGCGCCTGCTGCGCAGTCGTGCGGTTTATCAAACGCTCGCGGTGATCGGCAGCGTGATCGCGCTGTTAACAGTGCGCGCCGATCGCAGCGTATTCGATCTCTACAACTTTCATTTAAACGGTTTCGTCTTGAATTTATTGCTCACGCCGGGCGGCATTGAATCGCTCGGCGGCGGCACCGATAGTTATATTGCTGTCGCGTTGCTGGTGGTGCGCATTATCGCACTGCAATGCGCGCTGTTACCGGCAAGCCGTTTCGTCGCGCCAGCGATAGCTGGAAAGCAGCGCTGGTTGATTGCAGCATTGGCAGCGTTGCTGCTGAGTGCCGAATTGCTATACGGTATCGGCGATTTTCGCAACGATGGCGCCGTGCTCGATACCGCCGATAATTATCCGCTGTTTACTCGCGTTCGTTTTCGCGGCATTGCCATGCATTTTGGTTTCGCGCCGGCATCGCGCGCGCAAAACGGCGCGGCCGCTAAAATCGATACGACGCGCCTGCAATACCCGCTGCACTCGCTGCATTACGACGCGCCGACGCGGCCGTTGAATATTGTCTGGCTCGTCGCCGAATCGCTGCGCTGGGATCAGCTCGCGCCCGACATCATGCCGAACAGTTGGGAATTCGCGCAGCGCAGTCAGCATTTTTTAAATCATTATTCGAGCGGCAATGGTACGCGCGAAGGTTTATTCGGCATGTTCTACGGATTGTACGGTTCGTATTGGGATAACTTTCTGCACGCCGGGCGCGGGCCGCTGCTGATCGAGCGTCTGCAGGCGCTGAATTATCAAATGGAACTGCGCACCAGCGCGCGCTTCTCGTATCCCGAGTTCGATAAAACGCTGTTTGCGCACGTGCCGCGTGAATTGTTGCACGAGGAAGAGTTTAAAGAAGATGCGTGGCAGCGCGACCGCGACAATACCTCCGCGCTGCTCAACTTTATCGACAAGCGCGATCCGGCGCGTCCGTTTCTCACCTTTTTATTTTTCGAATCGACACACGCGCGTTACACGTTTCCGGATGAGGCGGTTGTGCGCAAACCGTATCTGGAGAAAATCGATTACACCGACATGTCGCGCGAAAAGCTGGCGCATTATGCCGATCAATTGCGCAATCGCTACAGTAACTCCGCGCATTGGGTCGATATGCAGATGGGCCGCATCTACGATTATTTGCAGCAGCAGAATTTACTTGAGAATACCGTAGTGATTGTCACCGGCGATCACGGCGAGGAATTCATGGAAAAAGGTTTCTGGGGACATAACTCAAGTTTTGTCGAAGAGCAGACGCACACGCCGATGATAGTGTGGATGCCGGGCGAAACGCCGCGCGCTATCGAGCACACCACCAGTCACATAGATATCGCCGTCACGCTGATGCAATTGCTCGGCGCCAGTAACGATATCGGCGATTACGCGCTCGGCCGCAACTTATTCGATACGCAAGCGCGCGATTTTATCGTCATCAGCGATTGGCACAGCATCGCGATCAAAACCGCCGATTTCAAATACCGCATTCCATACACCAGCCGCGGCCTCGAAAATTATCGGCCGACGCGCAGCGACGACAGCGCGTATCCGGATCGCGACGCCGAACGCG
>DASXYH010000060.1:0-19638 GCA_036502545.1 Spongiibacteraceae bacterium | reverse complement strand
CTTCCTGCTGGTAAATTTGCAAAATGATTCAATCGCATTGAATCACGAAGAGCAACAACGCATTCATTCGTGGCTGCAACAGTTGCCGTGCCCAAGTATTGCTATCGGCGTAAAACATTCATTGCTATCCGCATTCGATGTAGTCGTATCTGCGACACATGATTTAAATGTATTGATCGCCCAGATCGAAAGCAAGCCTATCGCGGCGATGACATTGGTCCAAGTGCTGCGTACCACGATGACGGTGCCGGCGGTGCAGGCGCTGCATCTTGAATCATTGGCATACGCCACACTACAAGGCGGCCCGGAGTTTCGTGATTGGAGTAGCGCAAATCCGCCAAAATCCGCAGTAATTACCGATCCGGGCCCACCGTTGTTGGTGGAGCGCACCGATAACGATTTGCATGTGCGCCTGAATCGCCCCAGCCGGCGCAATGCAATTTCGGTCGAAATGCGCGACGCATTGACGGAAGTTTTTCAATTGATTGCAACCGATCCATCTCTGCAACACATTAGCATCAGCGGCAATGGTGCGTGTTTCAGCGTTGGCGGCGATGTCGATGAGTTCGGTGTTGCGTCCGATTCGGCCAGCGCACACGTCATTCGCTCGATAAGATTGCCGGCAAAATATTTGCTGCCATGCGCCGATCGCGTCACCTTTCATGTGCATAGCGCGTGCATTGGCGCCGGTATCGAAATTCCCGCATTCGGTCGCCATATCAGCGCTGCTCGCAATGCGTTTTTTCAACTGCCGGAAATTCGCTTTGGCTTGATTCCGGGAGCGGGCGGTTGCGTCAGTATTCCGCGCCGCATCGGCCGCCAGCGCACCGCGTACATGGCGCTGACGGCAAAAAAAATAAACGCGACAACGGCGTTGGACTGGGGATTGATCGATGCAATCGTCGATTAAGAAAAACTGCGTATCAATCGGAAAATCGTAATTTAAAATCTGGCGAAGAATGCGACCAAATCAGACGCCCATTTTTGATCGTCGCCAACACATTCACCTCGGAAAGATTGTGTCGAGCATCTCGCCAAGCGAGATCGAGCAGACAAAAATTTCCCGGCATCCCGAGCTCAATAAGATTTTTTCCATCGCCTGGAAATAATGGATCGCCGAGAAATAATTCCAGTGCACGCTCCGCATTCAACGCCTCATTAACACCGATCGACTTACCTGTTGCAGTGCAGCGCGTAACCGCAGCGTGCATCGCCAACCATGGATTTAAATTACCAAACGGCGCATCGGTGCCAGCCACCAAATGAATGCCGGCATCAATAAATCCTTGCAGACGATAAAGCCACGGCTGATCCGCCGGCTCGACGTCTTCAAGATACGCATCGCCGCGCTCGCTAATAAAATTAGGCTGCGTCACCACGATTAATTGCAGTTGTTTTAATTGCGCAATAACTTCCGGCGGCGCGATTGCGGCATGCTCGATCCGATCGCCGCGGATTGTTCCTGCCGCCGCGAAAGCATTGAGCGTGAAAATTAAATCCACCAGCGTGACGCAATGCACTGCCACCGGTCGCGCCGTGGCATGGCTGGATTCGATTGCCGCGCACATCGCGTCGAAATCCGGCAATTCATTTTCATGCAAATGGATTTTGCGCGGACCGCGGCGCAACTGCGGTGTATCCGCAACCGCATCGAGCGATGCATCGCCCATCATCACGACATCCTGCAATAATTCGCCGCGCACCTGCAGCTCGGCAAATTGCGCGAACGTCGCACCGGAATTACTGACCGATGTATCGGTGATGCCGGTGACGCCAAAGCGAGCCAATTGCGTACTGGCAGCGCGTATATCCGGCAGCTGGTGACCGATTTTTTCGCGCAGCCAGACGTCAGCATCGTACAGCCGACCGGAATATTCGCCGTCGATTTCTTCCAGCGGCGAATTTTCGAGATCACCCAATAAATTCAGCGCGCATGAATTGAAAATCCACAAACGACCGCTGCGCTGTTGAATACGCGCGGGAATTGTCGGCAATACACGATCGAGCCAGTGACGATCAATATTTCCCGCCACGCTTTCGTGATAACCGATACCGCGCAACCAGCGCTGTTTATTTTTTAATTGTTCGGCTTTTGCTTGCAGCGCGGCGATCAATGCGACTTCATCGGCAATATTTGGAGGCCCACAAAAAACCGAATCCAGCGCTGCGGCGCTCGCCAGAAAATGCAGATGATGATCGTGCAAACCCGGCAGCAATGCATATTGCTTCGCGTCGATTGTTAACTCATCGGAGTGCGGGGTTAAATTTGTTGCAATCTCGGCGATGCGACCATCGCTAATGCGTATATCGACAATCGTGGCGAAATTTATTTCGGCGTTGCGAATTAACATGAGATTCCAAACTCGGCCAACACTGCTTGCGTATCCGCACCCAACGGACGCGCTATCGATGTCGGCCGGCGCGGTTTTGGCAATACAGGAGCAACGCTAGACTGTTCGATAATGGAATCCCACTGGCGATAACGCTCGTCGAGCGAATTCGCAGCGTGTATTTCACCGAAATGAATACAGTGCGCAACCACATCGCGCAACGACAGCGCAATCAAGCGCCCACCGCCTTGCATATAACTACTCCATGCGATGAACGCAGCATGCATGCCTGTAAGCGGATCGGCGATCGCATCGCCGCAAAACAGCGGCTCGCCAGTAATATCGAACAATATCCGCGAAAGACCCGCGGCTACGCCGGCATCATCGCCAAATGCAATCCAATTATCCTGCGGGTCCGTGCGGCCGTAGCCCGTAATACTCAGCCAGGTCAACGCAGGATTTGCCGCGATTACTTCTTCCGCAACAATATTCATTTGCCGCAGTGCGCGCGGCCGCGCCGCTTCGATGACGATATCGGCGCGCAATAATAATTGGCGCAATTGCTCGCGTCCCGTCGATGAATTTAAATCGAGCGCCACGCTTTCCTTATTGGCGTTTAATAAATTATAAAAATCTGCGGGGCCTGAACGCGCGCCATCGGGTCGCTGCATGCTTTCGACTTTAATGATGCGCGCGTCGAGCATCTGCAGAAGATGAGTACATAAAGGCCCGGCCCACAGCGATGAAAGATCGATGACCAGCGGCGCATGTTTTACAGCGTTGCGCGCAACCGATGCAATCTGCTCGGCTCGATACCACGATGAAGGCATTACCGGTTCTGCCATTGCACTCACAGCGAGCCCAAGCAAACGACCCTGCTCGACTACTGCGTCGCTAAAGCGTTTGGCAACCGCAACGGCAACTGCATTCCAATCGCGCTGCGGTTCAATTTCAAGCCACGCCGGCAGCATTTCCCAATCGGAATCCCTGGCGAGATTGACGGCGATCCAACGATCTACGGTGGGCAATAAACGGCAACTGCCGCCGGACGAAATCGAGCCCGCGCGCGTATAACCCGCAAGTGCAGCGCGCTCACTGAGCAATGCGCCGCCATCGAGATTTTTTAAATGCGGATTATCGCTGAACAATTTCAACGCGGCGATAACACCATCCGCGCACGACGCCAGCGGCACCGGGCACTGCTGCGCCGCGCCGTCAGCGCGCCCGGTCAACACCATCAATCCGCATTGCGCATTGCGCATTGCGGGATGTATGGCCGTATCGATCTGCGCGCGAACGGTAATGCCCGCATCGTTTAACAATGCGTTAGCGTAGTTTTCTGCAATAAGGGTTAAATCGGTAGTCACTGCATACGCCATCAACAAAAACGCCGAGATCAAACCTCGGCGTCCATGTTAATCAAGCGTTGGGATAATTGCGATGAAATCGTGCTGGAGGCTGTTCCCATTACATCGGCAGGGGTGAAGCTCAGCTCAACATCCTTTCCACCTTTTCACAAAACTCCTCCATGCGTCCGCCCGACGCGTAAACCTTCGGCATGCCGATCATCACGTTAAGATTTTCTCCGCTGGCGTAAAGCGAAATGAATGCATTGCCGGCAAGCGGAAGACTATAAACGTTGTGCGCGGTAAAATCCGGGCAGGCAAATTCGTTCAAATCGACGGTGCCGAAATTGGTGATTAATACCGTTTCCGCCAGTTTGCGATTTAAATAATTTCCCTTATGTCGTCCCGAGCCGAAATCGATCCAGCTCATCGGCAGGTAGATAAGTAGCTTGACCATCCGGTGATAAACGACGTCTCTTTTGTCATCCAATGCCTGCCGTAATTTATGGCGAAAACTTTCTGCATCATCTGCCTTGTCCATGTCGATATGTATCAGACCGGTAAAGTTGGAGGTCGATACCAAACCGGGATAATGCCGCCGCAAATTAACCGGCACCGCGAAACGCACTAAGCCTTCGTTAAAGCGGCGCGCGTAATTTGCGCAGAGTTCGGCGAGCCGGCCCAACAAATTTTTTTGCGGCGTCAATGGCAGTGTCAGCCGGCGCCATACATCGCTCGTATCGGTGCCTTGTGTATCACCGGTGAGCGGAATCGATACACCTTTGGTGCCTGGCTGGTACGGTGGCGCCGCGGTTGCAAGCATCAAATCGACATCGGAAAATGCGGCGTTGCTGCCAAGCAGCGGCTCGCCGCGCAACCCGCGAAATATTTCACGCAGAAAATGCAGCATGCCCATGCCGTCCATGACCGCGTGCTGGGCACGTAAAATGACAAAATCTTTTTTGCCTTTTGCAATCACCAATTCAATCACGGGACCGGCTCTTAAATCGACCGGCGTCGCGTCGATAAATTCCGCACCCTCCTGCGAGCGGCCATCCCAATCGCAGTTTTGGACAACGCGCAATGCGGGATAAGGCGCTCCGTCCGAAGTCCAGCGCGATTTTTGTCGCTGGCCGACCATCTTTATGCGCGTTGTCGGATTCGCATCGGCCGCGCGTTTCAGCGCCGCTTCCCAGCGCTCAACGGCGATTTGATTTTCGCATTCGATAATCATGACGCTGATACGCGGCGGTTCTATAGTCCGCTTGGAGCTGCCCACGGCGCCGTGATAGTACTCGGCGATGCTGACATTGCGATGCACTTCGGTTTGCGGTTCCAGTGTCAATGTTTTCATGCTATTTCCGCCAAACTATCGATTAGTTTTTTTCAAAATCGATTATATTTTTCCAAAAATTGCAACAGCGTTCGCTCAGCATCGTCGGCTGCCGCCTCATCGTATGCGACGGTAAATTTTTTCCAGAGAAAGCGGGTGCTTTGCGGTTTTTTAAATTCTTCCACATCGAAGCAATGCTGCGCGCCCTCGTACGTTTTCAGAACGAGCGGCGTCTGCGGGGATTGTTTCGCCAGCGCGATACAAGCGTTGGCATCGACGACATTGTCCGCCAATCCCGACAGCAACAAGGTCGGGTGAAATGACAAATGCAGACCGGAATAACAACCGGGATAATACGCGGCCACCGCGGTGATATCAGGTTGATCGTTTGCCGCGATTTTATCGGCAACCGTGAGCACTCCCGAGCCGCCCAGCGACCAACCCAATAGCGCAATATGCTCGCGATCGACGTACGGCTGCGCTGCCGTGTAGGCAAGCGCAGCGTTGATCAGCGCCACTACTTTTTCGAATTTGATTTGATTCAGACAAGCATTATCCTGTCCCATGATGCGCACGTAATCCAGCACAATTGCGTTGAAGCCGTTGTCGTTGAGTTTCTTTGCGATGCGCGGAAAAAACGCCGCCGAGCCGTTGGCGACAAGACCGCCGCAACCCGGCACCAGTAACACGGTGGGCGCGGACGCTTTTTCGGTGCGATAGATATCGAGCCCTTGCTCCAGCGGCATCACCTGTTTCGCGGGATTAATCGCGCATGCACCCAGCAGCGACAGCATTGCCAGCAGCAATATGCGCCGTGAGTAACAATAAAATTTGCGCCGGCAATCGATCATTTCAATCAGCCCGTAATGCATCGACAATATTCAACCGCGCCGCGCGCGTCGCCGGCAGAAATCCGCCGAGCAAACCCATCAATATCGCGAACAGCACAACATAACCTGCGATAGCGGGACTCAACCGAAAACTGAAAGCGATTTCTGCAAATGTTTGCAAATTGGTCGTGGATACGTGCACGAAGCGCATGAACGAGGCCGCAAATAAACCGACCACGCCGCCGAGGCCGCCGAGCAGCATTGCCTCCAATAAAAAAGCCTGCAAAATCGAACGGCGGGTAAAACCCAGCGCGCGCAGCGTGCCGATTTCACCGGTGCGATTGGCGACGCTCGCGTACATCGTTATCGCGGCGCCGATAATGGCGCCGACGGAAAATATCAGCGTGATCGCCGTGCCCAATACGCGAATGAATTTGGCCATCTGCTCCGACTGATCGGCGTAGAACTGCGTTTCCGCACTAACGGCAACATTAAGGCGCGGATCGGCTTCCAATTGTTCTTTTACCCGCGCGAATTTCTCACTGTCGATCAAACGAAATAAAACCGATGAAAATGCGTTGCGCCGAAACAGCTGCATCATTTGTTCGGCATCGCCCCAGATCTCCGAATCGAATCCACTGTGTCCGGCATCGAACACGCCGACGACGCGCCAGTTTTGCATCGCAAAATGCAGCGCTTCGCCGAGTCCCGCATTTTTAAATCCACTCGCAATCGCCTGACCGACGACGATTTCCGAGGTACCGGGACGAAACATGCGTCCCGCAATAATATTTGCCTGCGGACGCAGCCGTAACCCGTTCGCGGTAACGCCGCGCGCAACCACATTGGCCAGATTCGCGCTGCCGCGTTTTTCCAAATTCAACAGCACCAATGGTTCTTTCGATACCAGCTTGGCGCCATCGGCATCGCTGGCGATCGCAGCAACCGATTCGATAATCGCGGCCTGATCGCGCGCCAGTGTACTTTGCACTTCCGTTTGCGAGCCGCGCCCAATCACCAGTACATTATCGGGCGCGCCGGTGCCGACCAGCGTTGCCCGCAATCCTTCCGCCATCATCAGCACCGTTGCAAAAACGAAAACAACCAGCGCCATGCCCAATGCCGTGAATGCGGTGGTAAGTTTTCTCACCAGCAGATTGCGCGCGACATAGGAAAATGAAAGTGCCATTACGCCACCGCCCGCAAACCATCGACAATGCGAATGCGCGCGCTGTGCCACGCCGGAATAATAGATGCCAGCAATCCCACCAGCACCGCCGCAATCAACTGCAACCACAATGTGCTGGAACTCACTTCAAAAACGGCGAACATCGAACCGGTCGCTTTACTGAATGCCTGCGCGACCGGAAAGGTGCCGAGCATTCCAAGCGCGCCGCCGGTCAGCGCAATCATGATCGATTCGCCGACGATCAATAGCACGACGAATTGCACCGAGAAACCGAGCGCTTTCAGCGTCGCGTATTCCGGCGTGCGTTCGCGCGCCGTCATCGTCATCGTGTTCGCCACCACCGCGAGAATAATAACAATGACGACAAAGGCGACCGATTGAATCGCGATTAATATCGTATCGACCATCGCGACGAAACCGAGCTGAAACGCTTTTTGCGTTTCCGTGCGCGTTTCCGCCAGCGAATTGTGAAATACGCTGTCGATAGCCGCCGACACTGTCGCCGCCTGTTTTGAGTCGGCCAATTGCACGATGAATAAACCGGTCGATTCGGCGCGACTGGGCAGCACGCTTTTCACTCTTTCGTTCAGATATTCCCAGTGCAGCAGAAATTGCGAAGCGTCGGTTTTATTGGTGCCCGGTTCATAGATACCGCGCACGACAAAATTCCAGATACCGGGATAAATGGTGCCGCGCAGTGGAATTTGATCGCCGATTTTCCAGCCGTATTGATCGGCGATTTTTCTGCCGACCACGCAGCCGCGACGGTCGTGCATAAAATCTTTTTTTTGCTCGTACGAAAGCACGTATTCGGGATGTATATCGAAATAGCTATCGGCGTGGATGGCGAATTGCGGAAAGAAATTGTGTTGATTGATGTAGATGCCGCCGAACCAGTTCGCCCACGTCACATTGGCAACACCGGCGACCTGCCGGATTTTTTCCGCGTAGGTGATCGGCAGCGGAAAGGTTAGCGAGATGGCATTGCGCGTGACCAAACGCGCGGAAGAGCTGAATTCCGCGCTGGCGTACCAGGAACTGACAATCGTGCGCAGCAGGCCAAACGAAATAATCGCAACGGTGATACCGAGCACAGTCAACGCGGTGCGCAGTTGGTGGCGCCACATATTTTTCATCACCAGTCGCAACAAATAAGTGCCGATCATGATCGCTACGCCAGCTCGGCATGGCTGCTACCGCGCAACACGCCTTTTTCGAGATGGATCAGCCGCTGGGCCTGCGCCGCACACTTCGGATCGTGCGTCACCATCACGATAGTTTTGCCCAACTCGGTATTCAGGCGCTGCAGCAGTTTCAATATTTCATCGGCGGAAAAGCGATCGAGATCGCCGGTCGGTTCGTCCGCCACGATCAGCATCGGATCCATGATCAACGCACGCGCAATCGCGACGCGCTGTTGCTGACCTCCGGATAATTCATTCGGATAGTGATCCATGCGATCGGACAGCCCGACCATACTCAGCACCGCTTCCACGTTGGTGCGGCGCTCGCGTTTGCTGAGATCGCTCAGCAGCAGCGGCAATTCGACATTCTCAAATGCGGTGAGCACCGGCATCAGATTATAAAATTGAAAAATAAAACCGACGTTATGCGCGCGCCAATGCGCGAGTTCGTTATCGGAAATGCCGGCGATATCGACGCCGTCGACATAAATGGTGCCGCCGCTGGGTTTGTCGATTCCCGCGATCAAATTCAGCAGCGTGCTTTTACCGGAACCCGACGGCCCCATCAGCGAAACATAATCGCCGCGTCGAATATCGAGTTCGATATCGACCAGTACTGGAATTTGCTGATCGCCGCGCCGATAAATTTTGTTGAGCGCGCGAATTTCGATAAGTGCGCTCATTTCAAAGCGGCTTGGCAATAATAATTGCGTTGCCATCATCCAACCTGCCCGGCGGATTCAACACCACCGGATCGCCCGCTTTCACCGCGCCTTTGATGCCAACCACATCGCCAAGCGAATGTCCCACCGCCACTTCCACCGCCGCCACCTTATCTTTTTGCAGCACAAAAACCACGTGTTTGCCATTGCGCTCAGCCACCGCTTGGGGGTTTACTGCGAGCAACGGCCGCTGCTGATTCGCTGCAATCGTCTGCGAAAGAAAGCTGACCTTGGCGCTCATATCGGGCAATATGCGCGAATCTAAATCGATAAAGCGAACCTTGGTGGCAACGGTTGCTTTCGAGCGATCGATAGTCGGCACGATGCGGCTTACCACGCCGCGAAACTGCTGATTTGCAATCGAATCGAGTGTGATTACGCAGGGTTGATCGACTTTGATTTGCGCAAGATTCGATTCGGAAACATCGGCCTCGACTTCCAGCGTACTCATATCGGCCATGGTCACGACCGCACCTTTGGCATCGGCCGCCGATGACATCGGGGTGACAATATCGCCGATATTCGCCGCTTTCGATAAAATTACGCCGTCGAACGGCGCGCGAATTTCGGTGTAATCGACCGACACTTCGGCATTGTTCGCCGTTGCCTCGGCAGCTTCAAGCGCGGCGCGTGCACTGGTAACCCCCGCATTTGCCTTGCGCGCACGCGCCACCGCATCGTCGACCGCGGCTTGCGACATGAACCCCTTGCTATGCATTTCATTCATGCGCTGCAATGTTTTTTCGGCATTCTTCATTTCTGCATACGCCGTTTCGACGCCGGCGCGCGCGACATTAACGTTGGCCATCGCATTTTCATAAATCGCCTGCACATCATTACTTTCCAAACGTGCGAGCACCTGCCCTTTTTTAACGTGAGCGCCCTCCACCACGCCAAGCCATTCCAGACGTCCGGTGGCTTTCGATGCGACGGCGGCCTTGAGCTGCGGCACGACATAGCCGGTGGCATTCAACAGCACATACTGCTGCGATGGATACACCATCGTCACCGCCGTGGTTTGCACCGTGAACGCATGCGGATAGATAAGCCACGAAGCAATCGCACCGATGACTATCGTCGTCGCAATAATCCAGATTTTACGATTGGATTTTTTTTGCTGCGGCGCCTGCGGCGCGTGGCGAATACGTAATTGACTGATATCGACTTCGCTCGCCGATTCGCGTTTGGGAATTGATGTTGTCGCGGACATAATGCTCACCTAAGGTGCTACCTTTGCCAGCTCATGCTGATTGGTTCGCGCTGAAAAAGTCTGCGCGAAATCCTGTGTCAATCGATCGATTTCGCCGTTGCGGTTGTAATTTTTCGGCGCGGAAAATGTCACGATCGTCACATCGGGCAAATTGATGGCAACCATGTTGAGTTTACCCACCGCGCCCGGAATACCGTACATGCGATCGCAGCGAAAATGTTCAGTCGAATATAATTTTTGATCGGTTTGCCCCATCGATACCAAACCGCCGGTGGGAAGGTCTTTATTGACGGTATACAATACGGCATCGAGCGTTTTTCTCAATTTACGAATCAGCAAATTGACCGGAATCCAGCGCAGCACGCGTGCGCCCAGCGGCACTTTGCAATCCACGTAGTCATGAATCTGCTGGTTGATCTGCCGCATAATGGTTTTCGGCGTATCGTCGGGATTGACGTGAATGCGCAAATAACCGGTGAGATTGCCGTTGCTATTGACGTCGGTACGCCGGCCGCGCAAATCCACCGGAATTGTAAAGCCGACAACCCCTTCGCCTTGGCGGTGCGCGTACTCTGCGAGATAAACCGCTGCGCGCGGCAAAATATTATTGATTTTTCCAGGAATCGAAATCGTGCGCCACATGTAGTGCAACTCCGGATCGCGCTGATCGCTCGGCGGCACAATCGGAATATAGACGGGCATCGCCGGAGGTTTTTTGTCGAGCGTGAAGTGATCTCGGTACTGCGCGGCCACATCGTAATCGGTTAATGTCGAAGCGCCGCCGATCAATACTTCACCGCGCAGCGCGCGAAATACTTCCTGCATCCAATGCATTACGCTGCGACCATCCATCGCGGCGTGCAAGCTGCGAAAGATGATAAATATTTTCTTGTCGGCGCCGCGCACCAGCATCACATCGGCGATCGGGCCACCATCGAACGGCGTAAACCGCTGCAATAAAAAATCGGCGTTCAGCTCGGAGCAACCGTCCCAGCGCGGGGCATTGATTTCGACAACTTTAGGAGCGATGCCGCTATCGACCCATTTACTGAAATAGAGAACCGATTTAAGTCGCACGCGCAGACCTGGGTTTGCGGCTGCGGCGACGGCAACCGCGCGCTGCAGTTCATCTGCGCTTAGCGATCCATATCCCGAAACGATGCCATCGACGTTGTAGCGATAAACTTCATTGATCACCAGCGAGTAGCGCTCGACACCGGATAATATTCTTTGATAATCATGCGATGACATGGCGAACCTCGCAACGGCAGCGATAAATAATGACGCGTGTTTTTATCTCGCTGTGCGGCAATTGCCACGCGCGCGCAATTTCAGCACTGCTGTACACATCGACCTGCGTAAAACCGGCCGCGCGCAAATCATCGGCGACCTGCATGCGCGTGCGCTCGTCGTACGCATAAGTCGGCTCCTGTTGAAACAGGCGATTCTTCATTCGACTTAACGCGTTGCCGAATACGCTGCGCGGCGGTTCGTCATCGAGCGGTATGTAATCGAATACATATTCCCCGCCGTTAATCGCCAGATAATCGGCAATTTTTTTCCATATCTGCAATTGCATCTCGCGCTTGAAATACATCATCAATCCTTCGGTGATAATGAAGGAGCGCTGCGCGGGAAACGCATGGAAATCGAGCTGAGTAATATCGCCGGACAGCAATTTGAAATTAGCGCGCGCCAATACCGTGCTGCCGGTTGGGCTGCTCTGCAATTGCCGGCTTTTGAGCGCCACCACATCAGGCATATCGACTTCGAAATAATGAACGTTCGCGTTGGCGCTTGCCATGCTGCCGCGCGGTGAAAAGCCGGCGGCAATTTCTATGACCTGCGGGCAAGCGGCCTCAGCCAGCAAATGATTGATCGCGGTGTGTCGATGCAGCAAAGTGTGCTGCAGCGAAAATTTGTCCGGATTCAACCAGCGGTACAACACCATGTAGGCGTTGACGATGTTAAATAATGACTTGGCGCCCGTCGGCGTCACCAACTCGGCGCAAGGTAATTGCCCCCACTGCCACGTCGCCGCGGTGTAAAGGGCTGATACCGGAATATTGTCTTTATTGGTATCCATTGCCGTACTCTAGCAAAGGTTCATCCACCAAATGTTCACCTAACAAATGCTCACGTAATAAAGGCTCGGCGAAAAAAGACGTCGCGATTGCAGCGATATCTTCGCGCCCATCGGGTTCGAGAAAGCTTGTCAACACGCGCAATAATTCCTGCGGCGCTTCTTCCAAAATATAGTGGCCGCAATTCAGCCAGTGCAGTTGCGCCAACGGTAATTGCATAACCAGTCGTTCGCCCGCTGCCGTGCAATCGGACGAGCGTCCGTACACGCACAGCACCGGAATACCGAGACGACGCAATTCGATATCGGCGATATCGCCCGTCGCGGCGACATCGGCGCGCAAACTGCTGTGTAACAGCAAACGTTGCAGACGCTCGCGCATGCGATTGGCGCGACGGGCACCGTTGATTACCTGCGAGCGAGGTATCGGCAATTGCTCCAATAGCATTTCCAGCGACGTAATATCGGCAATGCTTGGAAGGATATAGCGCGACGCCGGCAACGGCGCATCGACGAGAACCAGCCTGTTCACCTTGCGCGGCGCATTGAGCGCATAGCGCAATGCCAACAGCGCGCCGAAGCTGTGGCCGATCAATGTCACGGACTCGCTGAAGGGAACCGCGTGATTGATAACGGCGTCGAGATCGCCAGCCATCGTCGCCAAATCATAGCCGGTCGCGGTCATATCGCTTTTACCGTGGCCGCGCAGATCAAACAGGATGACACGATAATGCTGCGCCAATTTGGTGGCGATTGAAAAATACCAGCTCGCCATGCTGCCGAATACCAAGCCGTGGCAAAGCACCAGCGTCGGACCGCTGCCCATACTCGCGCAGTGCAAACGCACTCCGTTGTTCTCAACAAAAAACACGAGCGTTCTCCGCTTTACCGATGTAATTATTATTCTGCAGTTGCTGTTCAATAATATTTACCGCCTGCGTGGCGCCGCCCAGATTTTGAAACGATTGCGCCAGGCGCTGTGCATTGCGCCGCAAACTTGCATCGCCGAGCAATTGTGCAACGGTGGCGCGCGCAGTTGCGGCCGTTACTTTGCCGAAACGCATGAACAACGCTGCGCCGGCATCGATCACCTGACGCGCAATGACCGGTTGATCGTCGCGAATCGGCGCGACAATTAACGGCAGACCAAACGACAACGTTTCGCAGACGGTGTTGTGACCGGCATGACAAATCACCGCATCCATATGCGGCAGCAATTCCACCTGCGGCACGCGCGTCTGCACGATGAAATTGTGCGGAGCGCGCGCTGCAATTTCCTCCGGCGCCACCATCACGATTTGCACATCCATGTCGGCCAGCGCAGCGATCATCACTTCGTAAAAACGCGCGCTGCGGTCGCGGCTCACGGTGCCGAGCGAAATCAAAATCTTTTTCTTGTTGTGGTCGAGCCGATGCCACGGGAAATCGCAAACCGCCGCGCGACCGCTATAGGCGGGGCCGACGAAATGATATGTCGCAGGAACGCGCTCGAATTTATCGCCGAGCAATTGCTCGGACGAAAATACAATCGCGCCGTACGGCGAAAAATCCGGCCGCTCGACCAACGCCGGCAATGGATACAGGGTTTGCAGCTCAAGAAATTTTTCGGCGATCCAGTCATCGAGCATCGGCGACATTTTTAGAATCGATGCCGAGGTAGTAATCGACGTCAACCAGGGAATATTCAACTTGCGCGCAACCATCGCCCCCGCCAGCATTTGGTGATCGCAAAAAATCAAATCAGGAGCACACTGGCGCACAATTTTTTCGAGCGGCGCCAAGCTGCCGCGCGCCAGCGGCAAGCAGAAATCGTCATAAAAAAATCGCACGCTTTCGAGCCCGCGCACTTCGCGCGAACTTTCCGCGAGATTCAGCGCGTCGCCGGCAGGCAGCGAATACAATTTTTCGCCGGCAGGCAATTTATCGCCCGCCAGAGCGCCATGCAGCGCCCACTCGACCGTGTGCCCGCGCGCTTTCAACTGCGCGGCAACCGCGAGTGCCGGGTTGATGTGGCCCGCCAGCGGCGGTACTGTCATTAAAATTTTTGCCACGATAATTATCCGCGTTCGCTGCCCTGCTCGACAAAATTGGCTAAATCGCCGACCGTCAAAGCGATCAATTCATGAATATCCTTACCGGAAAGCCAGCCGATAATATCGACCTGCGCACCGAATAATTTTTGCAGCGCTTCGGCGATCGCGACAAATTCGATGCTTTCGATTTCCAGGTCGTCGTTCAAACTGGTATCCGCATCGATCGCAAAATCCATCACCCAGTCTTCGGCGATAGCACTGCGAATCGCGGCGATAACCTGCTGCAATATTGCGTCGTTGATAGTTTCAGGCATTACTTTATCCACCCTATTGCATAACCTTGATTGCAGAGCGTATCGACCCAGGCGCCGTTGACGCATACGCGCTGATCGACGATAGCCTCGATTTCAAATTGCTTCGGCTTGCCCTGCAAACCGGTGCCGCGCCTTTTTGCGAACGCTTCTTTCGCCGCCCAGCAGCGCGCGATCCATTCGCTGCGATTTTTCTCCGGCAGCAATTGTTGTTCGCCGGCGCTGAAGGCGAGATCGACAAAACTGCTTTCGCGCGTGACGATCGCTTCGATATCGATACCGACCGGCGCTTCACCGACAATCGCCACCGCCAGCAGATCCTTGTGCGCTATGGAAATGTGTAAGTTCTCGCTGAAAGGCTGCGTAATGTGCGTAGTAATTAATGGTTGTCCGTTGGCATCGTTGTCGACGCGCATTTCTTTCGGATAAAAATCGTAGTGCCCGTTGCGCGTCCAGCAATAGGCGCGCACCGCATCCTTGACGGCGACGCGCCCGTTCAACCAACTGCGGCGACGGCGCGGCGGCAGCGCTTCGTACTGCGCCATTTCGATTTGATTCAAATAGCGACGCGCGATGTAATCGCGCAATATCGCGGTATCGTAAATATCGCGAAACAGCACGGCGTCGTCGCCGAGCTTGTCGCTGACGATATATTTTTGCAGCTGCTTGCTTGCCATCCAGAACGCGCGATCCATTTGATAGCGACGTGTGTGCCAGCCGTTCATGACAATGGCAATGCGGCCGTCATCGGTAATTAATTGCTGGTCGGTGAGACAGCTCAGCGTGTCGAGACTACGTATCGTAATCGCGCAATCGAATTCCTCGCCGCACTCGGGCTCGGCGCCATAAAAACAAATTTGTTCGACGCCGATCGGCATTGCGAGACTATTTTCTTCCTGCTCCATCACCCAGTAGCCGGCCAGCTGACCCATATTATCGAGCAGCGCACCGGCGCCTTCCGAAACGCGCAAGCGTCCGCGAATACCGTTATCGCCGATTGGTCCGAGTTCAATGACACTTTGATAGGCGGGGCCATGTAGCATCCAGTTATCGCGATACAACGCCACCGCATCGATTTGCGCCGCGCGCGAATTGATCAGTTGATGCATTTGCACCGGCGGTGCCGCAGGGTATTCGCGCGCAACAATCGCCTTCGCGTGCATATAGCCTTCGATGCCAACTTCGAGCAGTGGAAACTCCTTCATCTCCAATACGATTTCGATATCGACGGGTTGGGCGACCACGAGCCAATTGAATGCATTCACTTCCTCGAAGCGAATGACGACATAACCCGGTAATTGCTGCTCGATGGCGCGGCGCAGCAATGTGACTTCCATCGTCAACGGAATCACCGGATGACGATCGGCAATATCCGGCCAGCCCTGCTGCTGCGGATAAAACGTGTGATCGATGACATACGGAATGTTGTCGTTGATATCCAGGCGCTGTACGATGCGTTTTTCAAATGGCGCGATCGCAACTTTCTCCTGCATCTCGACACGTGGACCCGCCGGCTGCATCGAACTTCGACGCAGCCAGAGCTGGCTGACTTCGTCGCTGACTTGTTTAATTTCCGTTAACGTTTCGTGAAACAAACGCTGAATCGGATCGGCATTATTTGCATCGAATTCTATCAACGGTGCGCGCGCTACGCTTAATGCCAGCGGTTGTTGCAAACGAATCAGCGGCACGCCCAAACGCAATTTAAGATTACTTTTCGACACGGCAGGCCCGGCATCGGCCAATCCCAACAAGCGGTAATCGAATTGCAAACCTTCAACCCACAGCGCCGCGCTTAAATGGCAGAGTTGCTCCAGACCTGAATGTTTTTCGCTATTAACATTGATGGATAAATGTGTTTTTCCTTTCAACGTATCCTGCACAAAACCGCTGACGCTACCGGTACCGAGTTGAATAAAAACGCGATAGCCGGCCGCATACATATTTTCGATCAATTGGCGAAAACGCACCGGCTGCACCAAATGATCGAGCGCCAGCTGCTGCTTTTGTTCCATCACGGCGGGAAACGGCTGCGCCGTGGTCGCCGACCATACCGGTACCGTTGGTTCGGCCAACGGCGTTGCCAAAAAGAAATCGCGATAGTGCGCTAAGTGCTCGGTAAAAAACGGCGAATGAAAACCGGAGACAATCGGTAGTCGCTGCATCATTACGCTTTGCTCGCGCAGCCGTGTTTCGGCGATTGCGATCGATGCGGATTTACCGCACACAATCGTTTGATGCGGACAGTTATCGTGCGATAAAGCAATCTCCGGTAAGCCCTCGATTGCGCGCTGCACGACTTGCTGATCGCAAGCGGCGGCGAGAAAAATCAAATCCGGAAAGCTCACGGTATTAAAATCGAGCTTCGCCATCGATGCATCGGCATGTTCGCGCGCGATCATGCCAGCCGCCGTCATCGCGCTCCACTCGCCGATACTGTGACCGGCCATGCCATCGGCGCGCACGCCCAACCGTTTCAATACCGCAAACGTGAATTGATTAAATCCGGAAAGACCCTGCACCACTTTCAATAGCGATTGCGCCGGATCCAGCGATTCACAATGCGGTGGCAGCGGCAGTTGGAAATAAGCGGCGACATCCTGCGCGCGTGGCTCGAACGCGCTGTCGACGCCGGGAAATAAAAACGCGATTTTTCCTTCTTTTAACAATGGCTCGCACGAAAAATAAATCTGACTGCGGCCGTGCCACGGCTTTCCATTCGCGACGATTTTTTTTGCGAGTTCGATGCGCTTGCTGTCAGGCTCGATAATCGCGATACGCCAAGCGCCTTCGCACGCGTAGCGATCCCATTGCTCGCGCCGCAATTTTTCGAGTAGTTCGGTTTGCGTCGCCGCGGCAATCAGCGCAACTTTTGGCAGCACGACAAAATTTTGCGGCAGCACAGCGAAATCCTGCGATGAATTTAACGCTGCCGCCGCTTGTTGTGTCCGATGCGAGGACAGCACCACATGCGCGTTGATGCCGCCGAATCCGAATGCATTCACTGCGGCGATGCGTTTGTGCTCAGGCCACGGCTCGGCTTTGCCGATCGCGCGAAAACGCGTGCGCGCGAGCAGCGGATGCGGCTCTTCACAATGCAATGTCGGCGGCAGTACGCCGTGATAAATCGACAGCGCCGCTTTGATTAAACCGGCAACGCCGGCAGCCGGCATCGCGTGCCCGATCATCGATTTCACCGAGCCGAGCACCGGGCGCTTTTTATTATTTATCGTTTCGGAATTTTCAGCGTCATCATTTTTCGTTTCGCCGAAAAATTGCAGCAGCGTTTCTAATTCGGCCTGATCACCCGCCGGCGTGCCGGTACCGTGCGCTTCGATCAAACCGATTTGCGCCGGGTTCATGTCCGCGTTTTGCCACGCGCGTTGCAACGCCAATAATTGTCCCGTCACCGAAGGCGCCAGCAAACTGGTGCCGCGACCGTCGCTGGCGCTGCCGACACCTTGAATCACCGCATAAATGCGATCGTTATCGCGTTCGGCATCAGCCAATCGTTTCAGCACGACAATACCGATGCCTTCGCCGGCGAGAATGCCGTCGGCATCGTGCGAGAACGGTTTGATTTTCTGTGCGCGCGATAAAGCGCCGAGCTGACAAAACGTCGCCCAGAACGTGAGATCGTGGGTGAAATGCAAACCGCCGGCGAGCATCATGTCGCAATCGCCGCGCGCCAATAATTGACACGATTGCTCGACCGCGAGCAATGAACTCGCGCACGCGGCATCGACGGTGTAGGCCGGGCCGTGTAAATCGAGACGATTCGCCAGCCGCGATGCAACCAGATTCGGAATCATGCCGACCGCCACATCGGGGCCGTAATAATCGAGCTGACTTTGCAATTGCGTTTTAACTTGCTCGATTTGTTCGACGCTGATATCCGGCAACAAATCGCGCAACGTTTGCAGCGTTTGCTGAACATAGCGCACGTGCTGCTCTAATCGCAGCGTGCCCGCGCTTAAATAATTACCGCGACCGATAATGACGCCGGTGCGCTCGCGCGCAAATTCGCGCGTTTGATAACCGGCATCGGCGATCGCTTCGACGCCAATGCGCAGACTGAGCAATTGATCGGGATCGGCAGACTGCGCCGCCTTGGGCATGACGCCGAATTGCAGCGGATCGAAATCGACATAATCGTCGACGAAGCCGCCGCGCTTGCAGTAGAAACGATCGACCGCGGTGGAGGTGGGATCGTAAAACGATTTATCCCAGCGTTGCGCCGGCACATCGCTAATCGCATCGACTGCGCCAACGATATTGCGCCAATACTGCTGCACATCCGGCGCGCCGGGGAAAATCCCGGCCATGCCGACGATTGCAATCGGTTTCACCGCACTTACTCCGTTGCGCCAGGCGCACCCAAGCGCTCAGCTCCAAAACTCGCAGGCGTACCGCACATCAGGACAACCTGCGCGTCG
Organism: Spongiibacteraceae bacterium; assembly: GCA_036502545.1. GTDB lineage: Bacteria > Pseudomonadota > Gammaproteobacteria > Pseudomonadales > CAMLJR01 > CAMLJR01. Next base: position 631 of record DASXYH010000060.1, on the reverse strand, counting down.
TCGCGGCTGCCGCAGGCCAATTCGTGCAGCAACGCATCGATGCCATTGCGCAATGGAATCAGGCCAATGCCTTTGCGCGCATATTCGCGTTCGAGTTGCGCCGATACCATGCCGGTGTCGGCCCAAGGTCCCCAGTTGACCGATAACACCCGGCCACGCATTTGCGCGCGCAACGCCAACGCAAGTTTATCCAGCACATCGTTGGCTGCGGCATAATCCACTTGACCGCGATTGCCGAACGCACTGGCAACGCTCGAAAAAAACACCACGAATTTGACGTCGGCGCGGATCAATTTGTACAACACCAAGGCGCCGCGCACTTTGGTATCGAAGACGCGCTGAAAACTTTCCGCCGATTTATCGCGGATCAATTTATCTTCGATGATACCGGCGCCGTGAATAACGCCGTCGATACGGCCATAGCGTTCGTACAGGCCTTGAATAAATGCGCCGAATAATTCGATATCGCGCACATCGAGCGGCGTATAGTTAACGCGCGCGCCCGCCGCTTCGATTGCCGCGATCGTATTGCGCATTTCGCGCTCGGCGAGAATTTTTGCGCAGCGCTTTTCCACCTCGACCGGTTTCAGCGTCGGTTCGGCATCGATGACAACTTGCCGCAATTTTTTCA
>DASXYH010000059.1:0-4060 GCA_036502545.1 Spongiibacteraceae bacterium | reverse complement strand
CGTTCGAGCAAATAATCGCGCGAAAACAAATCAGCTTCTTGCAGTTTTTCAGAGGTGGTTTCGTGCAGACGAATCGCCATCAATTGCCGGCCGTAATTCCATTCGTACGCCGCTTGCGCTAAATCGAGTCCTTCGAAACATTGCAGGCGCACCAGCGGCGCATTCAATGCCTGCGCCAGCGCACCGGCCAGCGCAGTTTTACCGACGCCAGCATCGCCTTCGATCAGCAACGGACGTTGCAGCGTTTGCGCGAGCCACAGCGCGGTGCTCAGATCATCGTCGGCCAGGTAGCCGGCCCGATGTAACTGTTGACGCAGCGCTTGTGTGCTCATCGAAAATTAATGCTGTTGGCGAAACAAACCGCGAAACCAACGCTTGATCAACGCCCAGAAAATCGCGAGGCCATTGATCGAGTCGGAATCTTTCGGTGTTACGGGAGCTGCGCTGACGGAGTTTGCCATTGTCGGTGACGCTGCAGTCGCAACACCGGCGGGCGCCGACAATGCCGATGCAGCAGCGCGAAAATTATCGGCGAATTGATCGAGAACCATGTCCGACACCTGCACCATCATGCGGCCGCCGAACTGCGCGAACTTGCCGTTGACGATAACGGCGGCCTCGCCATGCAGCGTGGATTTATTTGGATCGGCTGCGTCCGGCACAATCGTCGCGACCAAATCCATCGACGCCGACGAGCCGCCTTTATCGGCGCCTTTACCGCGCAAACTCATTTTGCGACTCGCTTCGTCGAGTTCCAATATATCGAGCGTGCCGCCGAATTGCGCCGCCACCGGACCGACTTTTACTTTGACCGCGCCCTTGTAAGACATAGCGGAAATTTCTTCGGTGATGGCCGCGCCGGGCATGCACCCGGCGACCGCTTTAATATCCCGCAGAGTTGCCCATGCGCGTGCCACATCGACATCGAGCGGATAATTTTTATCGAGTTTTACTTCCATACAAATGCTCAGCTAATTAAAAGTTTTCGATTGTCACTTACAATCTTCTTGTTTGATTAGTTCACTAATCTCGCAGCGGGTTGGCGCCGGAGGGGGTTCTCTTTTTCAGGACAAGAAGGTGATCTTATCGAAGCTATTGTGCCATTCGTCATCGGAGAAGTCGTCGAGTTCAGCTAGGCCGATTGCATCGACGCTTTCGGAATGCTCGCCACAGTAGTCCTGAAAAAGAAAACCCCCTCCGGCGCCTCATGCTCTACTACAACGTGCTTTCTTTAAAGGAAAAACGTTCCCATTTAAATTAAAGCGCCACGCCGCGCGCTTTCAATTCTTTCCACACGCGAAAAGCATTGTGCGGCATATCCATGTGCGTGACACCGAGATGCGAAAACGCATCGACCATCGCCGAGGTGAACGTCGGAATCGAGCCGACGTGCGGCGATTCCGCGACGCCTTTCGCGCCGATCGGGTGATGCGGCGATGGCGTGACGGTGAAATCGGTTTCCCAATGCGGCGTTTCGACCGCGGTCGGTAAAAAATAATCCATCAGCGTATTGCCGAGCAGATTGCCCTGCGCGTCGAACGGCATTTGCTGCGCCATCGCAACGGCGAAACCCTCGGTCAAACCGCCGTGAATCTGGCCTTCGATAATCATCGGGTTGATCCGTGTGCCGCAATCGTCGAGTGCATAGAAGCGACGAATTTTCGTTTCGCCGGTGCCGCGATCGATATCGACAACGCACAAATAAATGCCGAACGGATAGGTGAAATTAGGCGGGTCGTAATAATGCACGGCTTCGAGCCCCGGCTCCAATCCTGCTGGCGGTTGGTGATAGGCCTGCCACGAAATATCGACCATGGTTTTGTAACGGCTGTCGTCGCCTTTCACTTTGAAGCGATCGACCTCCCAATCCAAATCGTTCTCGCCGACTTCGAGCATGTGCGCGGCAATTTTGCGCGCTTTCGCGTGAATCTTGCGCGCGGCCAACGCGATCGCCGCACCGGCGACCGGCGTCGAGCGCGAACCGTAAGTGCCAAGACCATACGGCGCGGTGCTGGTGTCGCCTTCTTCGACTTGAATGTTTTCGGATGGAATACCCAATTCGGTCGCGATAATTTGCGCGTAAGTGGTTTGGTGGCCCTGGCCCTGCGTGATCGTGCCCATCCGTGCGATCGCGCTGCCGGTCGGATGAATGCGAATTTCGCAGCTGTCGAACATGCCGACGCCGAGAATGTCGCACATTTTGCTCGGACCCGCGCCGACCACTTCGGTAAATGAAACGAGACCGATGCCCATCAGCGTTGGCGAATTCGGATCGGCGCGTTTGGCCGCTTGCTCGGCGCGCAAACCTTTGTAATCCATGGCATCGAGCACTTTTTGCAATGCAGTGTGGTAATCGCCGGAATCGTATTCGAAACCGAACGCGCTGGTGTAAGGGAATTGTTCTTTGCGAATGAAATTCTTCGCGCGAATTTCCGCTTTATCCATATTTAATTTTTGCGCGAGCACATCGACCATGCGCTCGATCAAATACACCGCTTCGGTGACACGAAACGAACAGCGATACGCAACGCCGCCCGGCGCTTTATTGGTGTAAACACCTTTGACGCTCGCGAATGCCACGGGAATATCGTACGAGCCCGAACAAATGTGAAATAAACCGGCGGGGAATTTGGTCGGATCGGCGCAGGCATCGAACGCGCCATGATCGGCAATCACATTCACGCGCAGCGCAGTGATTTTTCCATCCGGCGTCGCGGCGATTTCACCGTCCATGTGGTAATCGCGCGCGAATGCAGTCGAGGAAATATTTTCGATGCGATCTTCGATCCATTTCACCGGTCTGCCGAGCACGATGCTGGCGACGATTGCGCACACATAACCCGGATAAATACCGACTTTGTTGCCGAAGCCGCCGCCGATATCGGGCGATACGATGCGCACTTTCGATTCGGGAATTCCCGACAATAACGATACCACCGTGCGCACGATATGCGGCGCCTGCGAAGTCATGTACGTAGTGAGTTCGCCGCGCACCGGATCGAACGAGGCGACGCAGCCGCACGTTTCGAGCGGGCAAGGATGCACGCGCGGATACAAAATGTGTTGCTTCACCGTGATCGCGGCGTTTGCGAAAGCGGCATCGGTGCCGGCTTTATCGCCCGCATCCCACGTAAAAATATGATTGTGATGATCGCGCGCGCCGTGCGCGCCGCTGGTCTTGCCGGCGAGATCTTCGCGCACTACCGGCGCATCCGGTTTTAACGCTGCATACGGATCCATCACCACCGGCAATTCTTCGTATTCAATTTCGACTGCTTCGACCGCATCGGCGGCGATGTAGCGATCGTCCGCGATTACGATCGCCACTTCCTGCATTTGAAAATGCACTTTTTCATCGGCCAATACTGCAGCGACATCGCCTGCCAACGTCGGCATCCAGTGCAATTTGAGCGGCTTCAAATCGTCGGCGGTCAATACCGCGTACACGCCAGGAATTGCGAGCGCGGCTTCTTTGTTAATTTTTTTGATGCGCGCGTGTGCGAACGGCGAGCGCACGATATCCATGTGCAGCATATTCGGCATCTTGATGTCGTCGACATAATTACCTTTGCCTTGAATAAAGCGAGCGTCTTCTTTGCGCAGACGCGATTGGCCCATGCCGGCCAGTGCCGCTTCGCGCGCTTCGAGTGTTTGTTCGGGAGCGTTCATAATCGATATCCCTGAATGAATAAGTTGAATAGCGGAAGCTTAAGCGGTTACCGGTTCCTGTAATTTGCGCGCAGCGTATTGCACCGCTTTGACAATATTTTGATAACCGGTGCAACGGCACAAATTGCCACTCATACCGTGCCGAATTTCTTCTTCAGTGGGATTGGGATTGTCCTGCAGCAGACGTTGCGCGCGCATCAACATGCCCGGTGTGCAAAAACCGCATTGCAAACCGTGCTCTTTGTAAAAACCTTCCTGTACCGCATGCAATACACCGGCTTTCGCGAGGCCCTCCACGGTATGCACCGTGCTGCCATCGCACTGCACCGCGAGCACGGTGCAGGATTTCACTGAACAACCGTCGACATCCACGGTGCACGCGCCGCAATGA
>DASXYH010000058.1:0-2635 GCA_036502545.1 Spongiibacteraceae bacterium | reverse complement strand
ATGGGAAACATAAGATGCAAAATAATATGGCAACCGATGCGGAAATCATCGACTGTTTGTACACGATTCGCGATTACTTGCGCTGGGGTATGACACAGTTCCAACGCGCTGCCCTGTATTATGGCCACGGCACCGACAACGCGTATGACGAAGCGATGGGATTGATATTGCACACGCTGGCATTGCCTTTCGATATTCCGGTTCCGGTACTTGATGCGCGTCTGACGAATGCCGAACGCAAAGCTGTTTTAAACGTATTGCAGCAGCGCTATCAGCGCCGCCTACCGGCGCCGTATATCACCGGTGAAGCCTGGTTCGCGGGTTATCCGTTTTATGTTGACAATCGTGTATTGATACCGCGTTCGCCCATTGCCGAATTGATCGAAACCGGTTTTGCGCCGTGGTTAAACATCGATGCAGAAGAGTGTCGTATTCTCGATTTATGTACCGGCAGTGGCTGCATCGGTATTGCCTGTGCGCTGTATATGCCGCAGGCCGAAGTGGTGATCAGCGATATTTCGTCGGAGGCGCTGGAGGTGGCGGCGCACAATGTCGAACGCCACGCATTGCAGGAGCATGTGCAAATCATCAAGTCGGATTTATTCGCCGCGCTCGCCGGTCGCTTCGATGTGATTGTCAGCAATCCACCGTATGTCGATGCGCAGGACATGGCAGCGCTGCCAGCCGAATATCGGCATGAGCCACGCATGGCTCTGGCGGCCGGCGACGATGGTCTCGATTTGGTCCGCACGCTGCTGCGTGATGCGGCAGCGCATCTCAACGACCATGGGATTTTGATCGTTGAGGTCGGCAACAGCGCGGCAGCGTTGGAAGCTGCCTATCCGGGAATTGCTTTTACGTGGCTTGAATTTGAGCGCGGCGGCAGCGGTGTGTTTTTATTGACGCGTGAACAGTTAATTGAGCACGCCGATGAATTCTGACGTAGGCACATCAATTCCGTATAATTCATTCAATATATTGGTAAAGGAAACAGCGCCAGCGAAATCGCCGCTCTTCCCTATCATTTGCGACGACACGCCATAAATACATCCTTGTAGGCTCGGTCGCGACATCCTGTCGCTCTACGGTCGCTGCAAATGATGGGGAAGAGCGGCTAGCCCCGGCGACTATTAGCGGCTGTAGCTGATTTACAAACTTTGAGAATTTAATATGTCCGGCAACACCATCGGCAAATTATTTACTGTTACCAGTTTCGGTGAAAGTCACGGTCCCGCGCTGGGCTGTATTGTCGATGGTTGCCCGCCCGGTATGGAATTGAGCGAAAGCGATATTCAGCTCGATCTCGATCGTCGCAAGCCGGGCACGTCGCGCTATACCACGCAGCGCCGTGAAGATGACGCGGTGAAAATTCTTTCCGGCGTGTTCGAAGGCAAAACCACTGGCACGCCAATTGGATTGCTGATCGAAAACACCGATCAGCGCTCGAAGGATTATTCGAAAATTGCCACCAGTTTTCGCCCGATGCACGCCGATTATACCTATCAGCAAAAATACGGCGTGCGCGATTATCGCGGCGGCGGACGCTCGTCGGCGCGCGAAACTGCGATGCGCGTCGCCGCCGGTGCGATCGCGAAAAAATATTTGCGCGCACGCTGCGGCATCAGCGTGCGCGGTTATTTATCGCAGCTCGGTCCGATTACCGTCGAAAAAGTTGATTGGGATATCGTAGAAACCAATCCGTTTTTTTGTCCCGACGCGGACAAAATCGAAGCGATAGAAAATTTGATGCAGCAATTGCGCAAGGACGGCGATTCGATCGGCGCGAAAATTACGGTGATTGCGAGCGGCATGTCACCCGGTTTGGGCGAGCCGGTATTCGATCGGCTCGATGCCGATATCGCCCACGCGCTGATGAGCATCAATGCGGTAAAAGGCGTGGAGATCGGCGCCGGCTTCGCCTGTATCGCGCAGCGCGGCAGCGAGCATCGCGATGAAATCACGCCGCAGGGTTTTATGTCGAACAATGCCGGCGGCGTACTCGGCGGTATTTCATCTGGGCAGAATATCGTCGCGCATATCGCGCTAAAGCCGACCTCAAGTATTTTGATTCCGGGCCGCAGCGTTGATCTCGACGGCAATCCCGTTGAAGTCGTCACCACCGGCCGCCACGATCCCTGCGTCGGTATTCGCGCCACGCCGATCGCAGAAGCCATGCTGGCGATTGTGCTGCTCGACCATCTATTGCGGCAGCGTGCGCAAAATGCCGATGTACACTCGCGCACGCCGATCATTCCCGGCAGTATCAGCTAGAGCCGCCGCATCGTGGCGGCCATTCCGTACTGGCGTCTTTCCAGTTTTTATTTTTTTTATTTCGCGAGGCTCGGCGCATGGCTGCCGTTCTGGCCGCTGTATCTGCGCGAGCTCGGCTACAGCGCCGCGGCAATCGGCGTTTTGTCCGGCATTCTGCAGGGCACGAAAATTATTGCGCCGAATATCTGGGGCTGGCTTGCCGATCGCAGCGGTCAGCGCGCGCGCATTATTCGCGCTGGCGCATTCGCAGCGACGGCCATTTTTTCGATTATTTTTTGGCGCCGCGATTTCACCGCGCTGATTTTAATCGTTGCGGGCTACAGTTTTTTTTGGAATGCAGTGCTGGCGCAATTCGAGGTGTTGG
>DASXYH010000057.1:0-15461 GCA_036502545.1 Spongiibacteraceae bacterium | reverse complement strand
ATGTTTCGAAGGACTCGATTTAGCGCAAGCGGCGTACGAATGGAATTACGGCCGGCAATTGATGGCGATTCGTCTGCACGAAACCACCTCTGAAAAACTGCAAGAAGCTGATTTGTTTTCGCGCGATTATTTGCTCGAACGACCATTGCTAAAAGCGATTTCCAGCGAGCAACCGTGCGTGCTGTTGATCGACGAAATCGATCGTGCCGACGAAGCATTCGAAGCGTTTTTGTTAGAGGTTTTATCCGACTATCAAATCACCGTGCCCGAACTCGGCACGCTCAAAGCACGACATATCCCACAAGTAATTTTGACCAGCAATGGCACGCGCGAATTATCCGATGCACTCCGTCGCCGCTGTCTGTTTCATTTCCTCGATTACCCGACGCTGGCGCGCGAAATCGCCATCGTCAAAACCGCGGTGCCCGAAGCTGAAACGCAATTGATCGAAGACGCCGTGCAATTCGTGCAGCGTCTGCGCCGCGAAGATTTAGGCAAAACGCCGGGCATTGCCGAAACACTCGATTGGGTGCGCGCACTGTTCAAGATGGGGCAACACCATTTGCCCGACGATACCGCACTGCTGACGTCGACGCTGGGCTGTCTGTTGAAAACGCGCGATGATCGTTTTCAAATCGGCGCGGAGCGGATTCAACAATTACTCGACGGTCGTCGCGCCGGCGTCGCAGAGAAAAAAGCGTGAAGGCCGCGACGACAACACCGATCGAAAATCTCGCCGGTTTCGCCGCGTTGTTGCGCGATCACGGTTTGAAAGTCGGCGTGTCCGAGCAGCAATCGATGATCGCGGCAGCGCTTAGTTTTACGCAGCCGAACGGCGAGCAAATCAGCGCGGCATGGCGCGCGATTGCGTGTCACTCGGCAAAGGATTGGCGGCAATGGCCCGAATTGTTCGAGCGCTATTGGTTTCCGCATCGACTGAAAGGTACCGTGCGCGTCAGCGGGCAAACGCGACCATCGCGCAATTTACGCGAGGTATTACAGACCATGCACCAAGCTATGGACGAAGCTGCCATTCGACCTAACGCTGAAGCTCAGCGGCGGCTGGCTGCGGGCTTGGATGCGGCCCCGGAACATAGCGTTGAAGCATCGAATGCGCAACAAACGCAGGGCGGAGCGACCCGCACCGAAGCATTGCACGATCGTGAATTATCGCAATGGTCGCCGCAGGATTTGCAAGGGTTGCAACAGGTGGCCGAGCGTATCGCCGCGCAATTGCGCCGCCGGTTAACGCGGCGCTGGTGCATCAACAGTGCGGGCAGCAAGCTCGACGTGCGCCGCACATTGCGCGACAGCGTAGCGGTCGGCGGTTTACCGATTTATCCCGCCTGGCGTCGCCAACGCCGCGAGCAGCCGCGTTTATTTATTCTGGTCGATGTCAGCCGTTCGATGGAAAGTCACGCGCAACTTTTTTTACGCATCGCACGCGCATTTGTGCAGGCAGCGCGGGCGCGCGTATTTGTATTTCACACGCGCTTGGCGGAAGTCACGCCGCTGCTGCAGCGCGATTCGGGCGCGGTGCAGGAAAAAATCAACGCGGTGACCGCCGGTTTCGGCGGCGGCACGCGCATTGCCACCAGTGTGAATGATTTCGTGCGCGCGCATGCGCGCAGCCAGATCAATCGCGGCTCACGCGTGTGGATATTGTCCGATGGTTTCGATGCCGATCCGGCCGATCAACTCGCACAAAGCCTTGACGAAGTGCATCGGCGCGGCGCCAAAATTACCTGGTTTCATCCGACGCGCGGCGTGCCCGCATCGGCAGCGATGCAAACTGCGATCGCTCATACCGGCATCGATCGCTTTGTGCCGCTGGCCACGTTGAAAGATTTATTCGCTGCGTGCACTGTATTGCAATAGCTGTATTTGCAGCAGTAACCGTACTGCAAAAAGTCACGAGGAGAGAGTTATGGACGCGATGCAATTGCTCGAAACCGCGCTCAAACTGCAACGCGAACAGCAGCCGTTCGCGTGGGTGACGGTGCTGCACGCGCAGGCGCCGGCGTCGGCCCGCCCCGGCGATAAAGCGTTGGTATTGGCCGATGGCAGTTTGCATGGCTGGATCGGCGGCGGCTGTGCGCAACCGGCGGTGCTGAAAACCGTGCGGGCGGCGCTTAGCGACGGCGTGCCGCGCACGATTCGCATTGCGCCGGCGAACACCACCGAAGAGCGCGCCATAGACGACGTGTTAGAGTTCGGCATGGCCTGCCATTCGGGTGGCGTGCTGGAATTATTTATCGATCCGATATTGCCCGCCGCGCGCTTGATTATTTTCGGCGACTCACCGGTGGCGCACACGCTGGTGGCGCTGGCTTCGCGCGTCGGTTTCAATCCGATTGTCGTAGCGAAAGACGCGCGGGCGACGGATTTTGCCGATGCCAAGCGTGTGCTCGATGTCGATGATGCGCAAGCAGTCAAACAAACATTGGGCTCGAGCGATTGGATCGTCGTTGCCACGCAGGGTCGCCGCGATGTGGCCGCATTGAAAGCTGCACTCGCATTGCAGCCGAAAGTTTTATGGTTTGTCGCCAGTGCGCGCAAAGCCGCAGTGCTTAAAGAAAGTCTGATTGCCGACGGCGAAGACGCTGCGCAAGTCGCGGCGATAATCGCGCCGGCCGGCCAAATTCTCGGTGCGCACACACCGGAGGAAATTGCGCTGTCGGTATTGGCGACAGTGGTTGCGCAGCGACGCCAAGCGCCGGTGCTGGCGGTCATGCAAAACATTGTGCAAGCGTCTGTTGCGACAAATACAACGTTTGTTACAAACGCAATGGCAGCGCCTGTGACAAATGCAACGGCTGCAACAAATACAGCAGATATCGCAATGTCGCCGGCAGTGACGATTCCGAAAAAATCATCCTGTTGCGGAGATTGATGGCATGGCGTGCATTCTCAAGGGCGGCGGCGGTTTGTATTCGCGTTTGGTGGTCGGCGCGGTATTGCTTGCGGCGGGATCGGCTTCGCGGATGGGCGGTCGCCCGAAAAGTTTGCTGGAGTTGGGCGGCGTGCCGCTGATTCGGCGGCAATTGATTGCGTTATCGGGCGCCGGTGTCGATGAAGTGGTGGTCGTGCTCGGCCACTACGCCGAACAAATCGAGCCGCAGGTGCAGAGTTTTCCGGTGACGCTAGTGCGCAACTTAAGTCCCGATGATGGACAAGTATCTTCGTTGCGTTTAGGTTTGCATGCGCTGTCGCCGAAGCTGGACGCGGTGCTCGTCGCGTTGGCGGATCAGCCGCTGATCAATGCGCAAGATATTAACGACTTGATCGGCGCTTTTAAAAAACGTCCCGCGGATACCGAAGTGGTAGTGCCGATGGTGGCGGGTTTGCCGGGTAATCCCGTGATATTCAGTGCCGATGTCAAAGACGCGATTTTAACCGGCGATGTGCGCCTGGGTTGCAAACAATGGCAGATGGCGAATCCGGAGCGCGTGCATCAGTGGCAGACTGACAATCAGCGTTATCGCATCGATATCGATAGCCCTGAAGACATCGATGCATTGGCGACGCGCACCGGTCATCGTTTGCGCTGGCCGGCGGCGCTGGCCAGCGCCTGATTGCTGGAACCACATACAACATGCCGATTGCGGCCGACGTCGCGCGGCGCGGATCGATCTGGCTCAGGCCGGTAGTGTCGTCGATCGCGAAAAACTTTTCGCTGCTGCTATGTTAAAGTTCGACCTGATTCGCGAATAACCCTAGCTGGAGGTTTCGCCATGTTGCGCGATTGGCTTAAACGACAGCGCTCCGCACCCGTTCAGTCTGCCGCTGGACCGACATCGTCGACTACGCCGGCGTCCGATTTGGAAACGCTGCGCGATGTGTATTTGAACTTGTTCGATGTGCAGCGCTCGCACGCGTTGATCGACGTCGCCATCGACGGCGTCGACGCGCGTTATCAAAGTATTATCATCGGTATCGATCCCGAGCGCGGCGTGCTGGAAATCGATGAATTATTTCCGGCCGAATTTGTCGGCCTGCCGGGCCAACCGGTGACGGTGACAGTACGATTGGATGGCGCCCGCCGACTCACCTTCAATACGCATATCATTTCACGGCACGACGATGGCCAGCTCGAAAGCTATTGGCTGGCATTGCCGGAAAGTTTGGATTACAACCAGCGCCGCGGTTCGTTTCGCTTGCAGATGGGGCAGGGCTGGGGTGTCGTGTCGGAATTTCTCGCGCCCGATCAACAGCGCTGTTCGGCGCGCGTACGCGATCTGTCATCAACCGGTATTCGCCTCGAAGTGATTGGCGGCGAGCCGCCGACAACCGGCGATGTGCTGCAGGATTTACATTTCGAATTTGCCGGACGCAATTTTCAGTGCGTTGCAGACGTGCGCAATGTCTCAAATGCGAACGAAGCTGATCGCTTTTTAATCGGGGCAGCATTTCGCGACATGCCGCGACTGGAGCAGCGTTCGCTCGAGCGCATGATCATGCAATTGCAGCGGCAACAGGTTCAGCAAGCGACGATTTAACCAATATTAGATTCGATTTTTGTACGCCGCATGCCTGCGTATCACACTTAAATTGCATTATGTGGGCAGCAAGAAAAACAGTCTGTTGGCAATGAGAAAAATATTGTGAGGACAGTGAGAAAAGCGTTGCCGGATGAGATTAAGAATGCGTAATTAACTATAAGTAATTTTCGTTTTTTCTCTCGGATGAATGCATTTAATGCTTTAGAATCAGGCTTTTATGGGACGCAAGAGGCGCTCTGTAAAATTTGAATTTGCCACCGAGCCAATCAGGGCACTGGTAATCAATTAGATGCCCACTTACTATTCCACCAAGTAAATTAATCATCCACCCAGTCATTTTGATTACGTAATTTAATCCGCTGCACCGAAGGAGTGATTCATGAAAACTGTTCTGCACACAGCCATTGCCGCGAGCTGCTTGGTATTTTCCATGGCTGCGCTTGCATCAAAACCCACCAGTATTACGTTCGTATCCGATGGCAAAGCGCCGGATGGACAAGACTACGCCAGCTACGTCGTTAAATGCTCCGATGGTAAAGAAGAGCCGCTGACCGCGTGGGATCAACGCAAAAACTGGTGCGTTGGTAAAGATTCAAAAGACAATTGCGACAAGAAACAAATCCGCGCCGCTAAAATGGCGTGCAAAGATACGAGTGGCGGCGACTAATTCACTCGAGCTTTAATCTGCAGCGCCAACGGCGCTGCAGCTCTCTCTTAAATCTCTCTCGCATTAAATTCCAACTAAACAACGCATGATTCGATCGCACTCGAACGCGATTATTCGCTGCAAGCTGTCGTCCGATTCTTTTGTTTCATCAATGCCCGATCATCCATGGCCGCTTGGCGGCGTTCGCCTGCTTTAATGCAGGCTGCTCCGGTTGTGACTGATGCGAGCAGCCGGTGCCGCAGCGATGTGCCTGCGTCATTTTCGGTTGATGCGCGCTGCGCTCGTTGGTTTGATGTGCGGCTCGCGTCTCTGCGCGCATCGTGTTTAATCGCGGCGCGGCGATGATACGCACTGCGCTCTTCGAACACGCAGGGCAGCCGGCGGGCTCGCCACTGCGCGACATCGGCTGCAGCAGCGCGAATTCTTCATTGCAAGCGCTACAGTAGTAATCGTAAACGGGCATGCTGGTATCCTCATGCGGTTGAAATTAAAAACGGACGCAAAACGATATTGAGTTCGAGATAAAAATAGCAGGCCGGTCGGGACTGCCAGTACCGGCCTGCAAAGACGATGAATCGTTAAAAAGATAATTACTTTTTGTCTTTCCAATACGAAATTGGAATGTCTTTACCGCCTTTAACAAACGGTATCGGACCTTCTTTGCTCGGATTGATATCGCCATCGAAAATATCGGTGGGCAGGAACAACGTCGCGCACGCGTTGGGAATGTCGACGATGCCGCTGATGTGGCCTTCGACCGGCGCGCAACCGAGAATCGCGTAAGCCTGCGCGCCGGTATAGCCGAATTTCTTCAGATATTCGATCGCGTTCAAACACGCCTGCCGATACGCGACATGCGCATCGAGAAAATATTGTTTGCCGCTTTCGTCGACCGAAATACCTTCGAAGATCAAATAATTTTTGTAATCGGGTTTCAGCGGGCTTGGTTTGAAAATCGGATTTTTCACGCCGTATTTGCTGACGCCGCCCTTGATGATGTCGACTTTAATATGAATCCAGCCCGCCATTTCGATCGCGCCGCAGAATGTAATTTCACCGTCGCCCTGCGAGAAATGCAAATCGCCCATCGACAAGCCGCCGCCTTTCACATAGACGGGGAAATACACTTTCGAGCCTTTCGTTAAATCTTTGATGTCGCAGTTACCGCCATGTTCGCGCGGCGGCACCGTACGTGCCGCTTCCGGCGCTGCGGCTTTCGCGGCGTCGAGTTTCATACCGCCCATGTGCGCGGTTTCCGGCGCGGTCGGTGCGCATAAACCGGGGCCGGTGGCGGCGAGCGCGCCTTCGCGTTTGTTCCAGGTATCGAGCAATGCCTTTGACGGCAGACAGCCGATCAAACCCGGATGCATGATGCCGGCGAAATTAACGCCGGGCACATGCCGCGACGATGCGTAAATACCTTTGAAATCCCAAATCGATTTATGCGCATCGGGAAAATGCTTGTCGAGAAAGCCGCCGCCGTTTTCTTTCGCGAAGAAACCGTTGAAGCCCCATTTGAATTGATCGAGCGTGCCGACATCGAGAATATCGACCACCAATAAATCGCCGGGCTCAGCGCCTTCGACGCCGATCGGCCCGCTCAGATAATGCACCTTGGTGAGATCGACATCGCGCACGTCGTCGGCCGAATCATTATTTAAAATTTGGCCGCCGGTCCAATCCATACACTCCACGACAAAATCATCGCCCGGTTTCATCCACGCGATCATCGGAATATCCGGATGCCAGCGGTTGTGAATGCACGGATGCTCTTCCGGCGCTTTGGAAAAGTCGATTTTTACTAAGGTATCGGTCATAACAATCTCCCAAGCTTTTTTTAAACGCTTTGCCGAGCAAAGCAAATGGATCGAGTTGCGCAGTGCATGATCGCTGCATTGAAAGCGATCATGCACACGGATGCGCTGCGCATTCATGTTGCAAGCGGGTGTTTATGCATGCCTGTTAAACGAGCAGCTGCGATAACCACTGCGAGGAAAAGAGCACAGAGCGTGCCAGCGGGAAAAACGGCGAGCAAACGCGTTTTATTGTCATATTTTCGTGCAGCGGCAGCCCGAATTCGGGCTTGTCGTTATAATTTTTAAAAGTCATCGAGTGACAAAGATGACAATGTCAAATGCCAATGCTGCCATTGCTTACGATAAATGCAAGTTCACGGTCCCGCGCTTTTTTATTTTCAAGCCATTCGATCGCTTTTTTAAAAATTAAAATTTCATACACCAGGCAAATTGCAATCGATAAACCGTGGGTTGCGCGCTGAAATCGAGCGGAAAAATTAATTATTACGCCAGCAAATGACAAATTATTTGAGCGAATTTACTGCGCTGGCACAGCCATTGCTCTTTCGATAGTGAGGTGCGCACTGAGCAATTCATTGCGAGTGCGTGCAAAAAGAACTATGTCCGATTTTTAACTTACGCTTTTTAAAAAAGTAATTTCCGAAACGATTACTGCTGGGAGACTCGCGAAAATGGCTGTGAAAATTGTCACTCTAAAGAAAAAAGCACTCGCTGCATTAGTGCTGGGAGCGTCGCTGTTGGCGGGCGCCTCGGCTAATGCGGCGGATTATCCGACAGCGAAGGTTAATACCACCGGATTGGCGGTCACCGACACCACCGTTACGGTCGGTATTTTGCATTCGGTGACAGGCACGATGGCCATCAGCGAAACCGGATCGGTCGAAGCTGAAAAACTCGCGATCGATCAGATCAACGCGATGGGCGGTATTCTCGGGCGCAAAATTGAAGTCATTCAAGAAGACGGCGCGAGCGATTGGCCGACCTTCGCCGAGAAAGCAAAAAAACTATTGGAGAAAGACAAGGTCGCCGCAGTGATGGGATGCTGGACATCGGCGTCGAGAAAAGCGGTATTACCGGTGTTTGAACACGACAACGGTCTGCTGTATTACCCGACTTTTTATGAAGGGCTCGAACAATCGAAAAACGTTTTCTACACCGGTCAGGAAGCTACGCAACAAATTCTTGCCGGCTTGGATTGGGCGAGCAAAACCCTCGGCGCGAAAAAATTCTACCTGGTCGGCTCCGATTACATCTGGCCGCGTACATCGATGAAAATCGCACGTAAACATATCGAAAATGTTTTAAAGGGCGAAGTGGTCGGCGAAGAATATTACGCGCTCGGCAGCACGCAGTTCGGTCCGTTGATCAACAAGATCAAACTGAAAAAACCTGATCTGGTATTCGGCGCGGTCGTCGGCGGTAGCAACGTCGCGTGGTTTAAACAGTTGAACGCAGCGGGTCTTACCTTCAAGAAACAACCAATGCTGACGATCTCCGTCACCGAAGATGAAGTGCTGGGCATCGGCGGTGAAAATGTCGAAGGTCTGTATTCGTCGATGAAATATTTCCAAAGTTTGGATTTGCCCGGCAATAAAGCCTTCATCGATGCGTTCAAGAAAAAGTACGGTCCGAACTCGGTGATCGGCGACGTGACCGAATCGGCTTATCTCGGTCCTTGGTTATGGAAACGCGGTGTGGAAGCGGCGGGCAGTTTCGATGTCGATAAAGTTGTTGCGGCATCGCCGAATATCGAATGGAAAGATTCGCCGCACGGCTACGCCAAAATCGATCCGAATCATCATCTGTGGATGAAAACGCGTATCGCCGAATGGCAGAAAGACGGTCAGGCGAAAATCGTGTACGAATCCGATGTGATTAAACCAGATCCGTTTCCGAAAGGTTATCAGTGAAAACAAAACCCCTCCGTCGCTGCGCGACACCTCCCCTTATCAGGGGAGGAAAAAATGTGCAGCGCTAAGTCTTCCCCCCTGATAGGGGACATGACCGTACGCCTCCCCCCTGACAAGGGGGGATCGAGGGGAGTTAAAGGATTTAATTATTAAAGGGGGACTGAAGGGTTTAAGGATTTAGTTAGGTGGGATCGAGAGGCGTTGGGATTAAGAATTTAGCAATTTCAACAATCTGTCTGTAGGAGTAGGAAATGGGTGGTTATTCAGCGGCAGAGTTAGTCGATATCTTCACGATGCAGGCGTTCGTCGGTATCAGTCTGTTTTCGGTATTCGTGTTGATGGCATTGGGGTTGGCGATCATTTTCGGTCAGATGGGCGTGATCAATATGGCCCACGGCGAATTTCTCACGATCGGCGCTTACAGCACCGTTGCGATGTCACTGCTAGCGGAAAAATTTCCTGCGATTCAAGGTTTCTATTTTATCTTCGCCGTACTGGTGGCCTTTGTGATCGCGTTTATCATCGGTTATCTCGTCGAGTTTTTTATTATCCGACATCTTTATAAACGACCTCTCGATACTTTGTTGGCGACGTGGGGTCTCAGTTTGATTATGCAGCAAATATTTCGCTCGGCCTTCGGCGCGCGCGAAGTCAGCGCAACGTTGCCGGATTGGCTGATGGGGTCGTGGACGCTGCGCGAAGGCCTCGATATTCCGATTAACGGTATCTTTGTACTCGGCCTGACTATTATTTTATCTGCACTGGTATTTATCTTTCTCTATCGCTCGCGCTGGGGTTTGAAAGTGCGCGCGACGACGCAGAATCGCGTGATGGCCGGTGCGGTCGGCATCGATACCGCCAAAGTCGATCGTCTAACGTTCGCACTTGGCTGCGGTATAGCGGGAGTAGCGGGCGCAGCCTTCACAACGATCGCATCGACCGGACCGACCAGCGGCTCGCTGTATATCGTCGATACCTTCCTCGTCGTCGTGTTCGGCGGCGCCGGCAGTTTGATCGGTACCTTCGCCTCTTCGTTCACGATCGCGCAGACGCAATCGATTCTAGGTTTCTTCCTCAGCGGCGCGATGGCAAAAGTGCTGACACTGGTCACCGTCGTCGGCATTTTGATGATACGTCCGGAAGGGTTGTTCACGATTCGCGTGCGCAAATAAGCTGTGGTCAATCCATGCAATTGTGCGCGCCGAATGATGTCGTGATGATGCAAACAGTACGAGGTGTTAAATGAATGCAGTGGTGCGGAAGTGGTTAGGCGGGAACGATGGAATAGTCGGCCTGCTGATTCTCGCGGCAATTATCTTTGTGATCATGCCGCTGACGGTGGACGCATTTCGGTTGAATTTGATCGGCAAATATCTCACCTATGCGTTTGTCGCCGTCGGTCTGGTTTTATGTTGGGGTTACGGCGGTATTTTAAGTTTGGGCCAGGGCATATTTTTCGGGCTGGGCGGTTACTGCATGGCGATGTTTCTGAAACTGGAAGCATCCGATCCCATCACCACAAAAATTCAATCGACTCCCGGCATTCCCGATTTTATGGACTGGAATCAGATCACCGCGCTGCCGTGGTTTTGGGAACCGTTCCACAGCCTGACGTTTACCGTTATCGCCATCTTCCTGGTGCCGGGTATTTTCGCATACATCATCGGCGCCGCGATGTTCAAGCGCCGCGTCGGCGGCGTGTATTTCTCGATCATCACGCAAGCGGTCGCGTCGATTCTAACGATTCTGATTGTCGGGCAGCAGGGCTACACCGGCGGCATCAACGGCATGACCGATTTGCGCACGCTGTTGGGTTGGGATATTCGCTCGGATAGCGCCAAATACATTTTGTATTACGCGAATGCGGTGCTGCTGTTCGCTTGTATTCTGGCGGTGCGCGCCATCATCGCATCGAAGCTCGGCAAATTGATGCTGGCAATGCGCGATCGCGAAGATCGCGTGCGTTTTTCCGGCTACGATGTTTCCAGTTTCCACATCTTCGTGTTTTGCGTTGCGGCGATGATTTCCGCGATCGGCGGTGCGATGTTCACGTTGCAGGTTGGATTTATGTCGCCCTCGTTCGTCGGTATCGTGCCGTCGATTGAAATGGTGATATTCGCCGCAGTGGGCGGCCGCATGTCGCTGATCGGTGCGGTGTACGGCACGCTATTAGTTAATTTCGGCAAAATGTTTTTTTCCGAAACTTTTCCGACGCTGTGGTTGATTTTCATGGGCTTTCTATTTATCGGTGTAGTAATGGGTTTCCCCAATGGCCTGGCCGGTATTTATACCTCGTATATCAAACCGAGATTGGGTCGGCGCAAATTGAAACAAGCGCCGCCGCCTGCGGTAACGCCCGACCCGAAGCCGGCGCCGGAGCAAAAAATAGCGGCAACCGATGCGCTCGGCCATTCCAATGCATCGGTATAAGCAAGAGCGGTATTTCTAAGACCAATTTAGGGAATAAGCCATGCAGTTAGGTAGCGAAACATACATGAGCACCGCCGAGCATCCGCGCAAACAGGATTTTGTGTTGACGATCGAAGGGCTGACGGTGTCGTTCGATGGTTTTAAGGCAGTCGACGATTTGAATCTGTATATCGACAAAAATGAAATTCGCGTTGTGATCGGTCCGAACGGCGCCGGTAAAACCACGGTGCTCGATTTGATTTGCGGAAAAACCAAAGCGACTTCCGGCAGCATTAAATTCAAGGATAAAGAATTGACCAAGATGTCCGAATATCAAATCGTGCGGCAGGGCGTCGGCCGTAAATTTCAAAATCCATCGATCTACGAAAATCTCTCCGTATTCGAAAATCTCGAAGTGTCGTTTCCAAAAGGCCGTTCGGTATTCGGCGCGCTGGCATTCAAACGCACCGCCGAAGTGATCAGGCGCGTTAACGAAATCGCCGAAGAAATCATGCTCGTTGAGTTTTTGAGTACCGAAGCCGGCCTGCTCAGTCACGGCCAAAAGCAATGGCTCGAAATCGGCATGCTGCTGATCCAGGATCCGGAATTATTGATGCTCGATGAACCGGTCGCAGGCATGAGCGCGCGCGAACGCGAGCTGACCGGCGATTTATTGAAACGCATTTGCGCCAACCGTTCGGTAATCGTCATTGAGCACGATATGGAATTCGTCAAATCGATCGCGCATCGCGTAACCGTACTGCATCAGGGAAAGATTCTAAAAGAGGGCTCGATGGAGGCCGTGCAAAAAGATCCGAAAGTCATCGAGGTGTACCTGGGTCACTGATTTTTATCGGCTGCGATAACGGCCATCGAGGATACTCAGATGTTGAAAGTTGAAAATCTTGCGGTGAGCTACGGACAGAGCCAGATCATTCGTGATTTATCGTTTGAGGCGAAACCGAAAGAAACGCTGGCGATCATGGGTCGCAATGGCATGGGCAAAACGACTTTGTTCAAGGCGTTGATGGGTGTATTGCCGAGTAAAGGCGGCAAAGTTGCGGTCGCGGACAAAGTAATAAGCGGTTTGCCGAGCTATGAGCGGGTCGAGAGCGGTATCGCTTATGTGCCGCAGGGGCGCATGATTTTTCCGACGCTGACGGTGCTGGAAAATATCGAAACCGGTCTGGAAACAGCGAAATCAAAAAGAGTATCCGACGATATCTACGCGCTGTTTCCTGTGCTGTTCGATATGCGCAAACGCAAGGGCGGTAATTTATCCGGCGGTCAGCAGCAGCAACTCGCCATCGCGCGGGCTTTGGCATCGGAACCCAAAGTGCTACTACTCGATGAGCCGACCGAAGGCATTCAACCGTCAATTATCAAAGATATCGCAAAAGCGCTGAATGAACTGCGCAAGATGCGCGAAATTACGATTATCGTTTCCGAGCAGGTGTTGAGTTTTACCTTGGAAGTCGCCGATCGTTTGCTTGTGATTGAGCGCGGTAGCTTCGTGCATGAGGATCTGCGCGAGAATGTCGATGCGAAAAAAATAACGGAATATTTGTCGGTTTGAGTTTCTATCTTGCGCAAGGAGGCGGATAATTTTTTATGCGCTGGCAAGCAGAATTTTTACGGTGCTTTCTAAGATCATTGCAAACACT
Source organism: Spongiibacteraceae bacterium (assembly GCA_036502545.1). Classification (GTDB taxonomy): domain Bacteria; phylum Pseudomonadota; class Gammaproteobacteria; order Pseudomonadales; family CAMLJR01; genus CAMLJR01. Next base: position 2,492 of record DASXYH010000057.1, on the reverse strand, counting down.
ACCTTTTTCATCGCTTCGCGATTATTTCGAGCGCATAAAAAACTACCCACCTCCTTCAATGAAATACGCGCGAAATTCAAAAGAGAGGCGGGCCGCTATTCAAGAGCCGGTCTCTATTGAAAGCACCGGCAACAACTTGTCTTTGCAATTTCAATCGAAAGCGATGCGGAAATTCTGCTTGCCAGCTCTTGAATAGCGGCCCGCCTCTCTGTGCACGGTTTCCGTCACTTAAAATTATAGTTAGGCGAGCTTCGCCAATCGATAACGCAATTGTCGCAACGTCATGCCGAGCAATTCCGCCGCTCGCGTTTGATTGCCGCCGGTACGTTTCAGCACGGTCATGATTTGTTCGCGATCGTGCGAAGCGACGCGGACATAGGGCCGGTAGCGTATTTCCGATCCAACTGGCTTATCCGAATGCACGGCGCTCAATTGCGGGGGCGCGGCGTGTTGCGTCTGTTGCGGATGCAATTCGCTCTCGTGCGCGAGCATCGTTTCGATTTGTTCGACGCTGAGCAGAGAGCCTTCCGCCTGCAACACCGCGCGTTCGAGCACGTTTTGCAATTGCCGTATATTGCCTGGCCATAGATAACTTTGCAGTCGTTCCATAACGCCCGCGGTGAAACTTAATTGACGGCGGTACATACCCTGATAGCGATCGAGAAAATATTGAGTGAGTAGCGGAATATCGCTGCGGCGGTCGCGCAAGGGCGGCAGCAAAACCGGCATGACATTCAAGCGGAAAAATAAATCGAGGCGAAAGCGTCCGGATTCGACTGCCTGTTTCAAATTTACATGCGTCGCGGTGATGATGCGAAAATCGACATCGACCGGGTAATCGCTGCCGACCGGTTGTACCTGGCGGTCTTGCAATACACGCAATAATTTAACCTGCAGATCGAGCGGCATATCGCCGATCTCGTCGAGAAATAATGTTCCGCCAGCGGCCTGCTGCAATTTGCCTTTCTTGTTTTTATGCGCGCCGGTGAAACTGCCTTTTTCGTGGCCAAATAATTCCGATTCCAGTAATTGATCGGGAATCGCTGCGCAATTTAACGGTATGTAAGGGCCGTGTTCGCGCTGACTCAATTTATGCGTCATCGCCGCGAACATTTCCTTGCCGGTACCGGATTCGCCGAGCAATAAAATCGGCGCATCGCTATTTTTTGCGTTATCTATCTGTTTTACCGCAGCGAGCAGCGCCGGACTATTGCCGATAATGCCATTGGCTGCGCATAGGCGGTGCAGTCGATCGTTTTCCAGCGTAAGCGTTTCTATGCTGACGTGATATTGAACGGGCTGACACATCAACAATAATGCCGAGCCGATCATCGATGCCAGCACCCGCAGTAAATCGATATCCTGCGAATGCAGGCGCGGAGCATCGCTGCGGCGTTGTACCGAGAGCACACCAATCGCTTTGCCTTCGGCAATGATCGGAACCGAAATAAAACCGACACCGGTTTTTTTGCCGTCGATCGGCTCGGCGATACGCGTTAAAAAAATTGGCTCATCCATCACGTTGGTGACGAGCGCCAATTGCCCGGTGCGCCACACGGCGCCGGTAAGACCCTGGTCGAAAGCGACGCTGTAATCGCCGCGCAATAAACGTTCGCGATTGAGCCCATAGGAATATGCCGGTTGCAGTGCGTTCGCACTGTAATTCGGCAGCAGCACGCGGCCGTAATAAAGCTGCGCCCATTCGGACAGCAACCGCAGTACGCTGACAATTTTTTGTTCGGTAGGCGTTGCTTTCGTGAGTATGCGAGTGGCTTCGAGAATTAGTGCGTCGTTGATTTGCGCATGCTCGGTATAGGGCGTTGGCATACGAATTACCTCTCGACCATCGACGCGCGGGCGGCGTGTCAATGTTGATAGCTGTATGAAACTGATAAAGCAAACGCTGTGCCCGCGCTAAAGCCTTGTGAAATGCGCATTGTAAAAATATTCGTGCTCGTAAGCGGGGCAAGCGATTTCTGCATAGTTCTAATTCAGTGCGAATGACAATATGACATTGTCAAAACGAAGATGACATTGTCAAAACGCTGCGCACCAAAACCGAAAAAGCGCAGAAAGTAGCCCGAAAAATAATAGTTTTTCACCGTTGTGTCGCAGTTTTTGCCTGTCTGTTACTGGCATGCAATGTGCTTTTTAAATTGATATCGATGTATACAACAAAAAATACAGGCTCGTACACCTTTTTGGGACGCCACAACAACTTATCGCTGTTTCTCATGGGGAGCATTCAAATGCCCAATAAAACTCTACATTTAAATTTTTTATCCGACAATCAAATACGTGTTGCATCACGGCGCCGAGCACTATGCGCAGCGATTATGGGTGCGGGCTTGCTGCCGGCCCTGGCACAGGCGGGCGGCACGATCAATATCGGTCCGGATCAATCGATCAGCGTCGGCTTCGGTCTGCGCAGCAGCTTCACCAGCGCCGAAAACGGCGCGCCCGATGGCAAATCGCGCAGCGAAGATTTTTCA
>DASXYH010000056.1:0-2580 GCA_036502545.1 Spongiibacteraceae bacterium | reverse complement strand
GAAGAGCCGAAAAATAAAATAAGCGCACCGCCACCGATGCCCCATCAGCAATTACTCGAACAATTACGGACGAATGAAAGCGTACTGCCACCGCCGCAGAATCGCGTCGAATTATTCTCGATGTATAACCGCGAAGCGCCGGTGCCGCCGCAGTGCTACACGCGCACCGAAGGTAGGCACAACCCGTGTTATGTCTGCCACCAGAATGCGATTCCCGGTCGTGAAAATACGATGAACGATTTTCATCTGCAGCGCGAATACGCGTTCAGCGAAATCGGCAGCGCCAATCACTGGATCAATTTACTTGAAGATCGCACGCGACGCGTCGCCGCCATCGGCGACGACGATATTCTGCAATGGATCGCGCAGGATAATTATTCCGAATTGGCGCCGCGTTTGCAGGCCGCCAATTTTCAGGGCTGGATTCCCGATCTCAACAATCTGCAATTAGGCGCAGCCGCGTTCGATGCCGAAGGTTTTGCGAAAGACGGCAGCCAATGGGTGACGTTCAATTACAAGCCTTTGCCAAGCACGTTCTGGCCAACCAATGGCTCGACCGACGATGTGATGATTCGTTTGCCGGTCGAATTTCGCAGCGATGCCAATGGCCACTATTCGCGCGCGATTTATCAAGCCAATTTAGCGCTGCTCGAAGCGGCAATTAAAACCGTTGCCGAAATCGATACGCCGCCGCTTGATGAAAAAGCAATCGGCGTCGATCTCGACGGCAATCGCAAACTCGGTATCGCCACGCATGTCAAACGTCGCGATCATTTTGTCGGCGGCGCAAAAAATATCGCGATCACGCCGACTATTTATCCGCAAGGCACTGAATTTCTACACACCGTGCGCTACCTCGGCATTGCCGCCGATGGCGGCATTTACAACTCAGCGCGCATGAAAGAAGTGCGTTACATGCGCCGCTGGCTTGAAAGCACGCCTGCGCAATTGCAAGTATGGTACGACGCGGAAAACGCTGAAAAAGATAAAGGCGAATTGCCCGCATATCGCAACATGGGCCATCGCGGCTTGGCCACACCGATGGGCTGGCAGCTCTCGGCATTCATCGAAGATAAAAACGGCCGGCTGCGCTTTAACACCTTCGAAGAAACGATGTACTGCATGGGCTGCCACAACTCGATCGGCTCGACCATCGATAAAACCTTTGCGTTCGCGCGCAAAATCGACGGCGCCAAGGGCTGGGGCTATATCAATCTGCACGGCATGCCCGACGCGCCGAACGTGGGGGAAATTGCGGGAGAAATCGCTACATATTTAGAGCGCAGCGGCGGCGGATCAGAATTTCGCAGCAATACCGAAATGGAAAAACGTTTTTATTACGCTGATGGCAGCTTGAATCAACAAGCTATTGCTGCGGCACACGATGTCTACGAATTGATAACGCCATCGCGCGAACGCGCGCTGCAATTGAATAAAGCGTATCGCGTTATCGTCGCCGACCAAACTTATTTATACGGCCGCGATGCGACTGTTACGCCGCCGAAAAATGTTTATATGCGTATCGATGAGACCGCGCCGGCATTGCGGATCCAGAAGCAATATGCTTGGGATATTCGGTTGGATTGGAAAAACACAAAAACGCCGCGCGATAATTCAATTTGTAGGGCGCAATAACCGAAGGGCATTGCGCCAACTCATGCGCAATAACGGCGCAATGCATTTCATTTATTGCGCTTCACGGCTCTGTCAAAAACAGTCAACCGGAACAATAGAGTTGAATCACTCGCTCGCCGCATAAGCGCTTTCAAGCGTCTGCACAATTGCCGCGCTCCCAAGCTCAACCATTTGTGCGATGGGCTTGCGCATTTCCTCTGGAAGCAAATCGGTTACCCATAGCAGACGCGACTGGCCGTTCGGTGCGGCGAAAACTTGGAAATAGGCATTGTGGTGCGATGCGCGGCCCTCGATTATTGAATATGCCAGCCTGCGCTGATGATCGCTCACGGTAACGATACGCTCTTTGGCGATGTATCCATTCGCGAAAGTGACGATTCGCACGTCGCCATCGAGCGTCGTATTGGTCACAAACTCTTTTGCAAGCCGCGTATGAACCGCACCCACATCTTTGATTGCATCCCAAACAAACTCCGGTGTCGCGTCGACAATAAATTCCTGATAAATCGTGGCCATTTTCAACTCCTGCGCAATTATGCGCGTAAGGTTACTGTGGCACGCCTCTGTTGCGGCGGGAGATCGTAAATTAACCGGACTCGGGTGGTTTTGCCAATCTTACCGGAGTTGCTTTTGTCCCCTGTCTATTCCGAAGGATTCACATCGAAGCTTTGCTCCGACCGCCTCGCCTGACATAATCCGCCGCACTTCTATGGGATCGCGCGGTCGAAGCGGTCTGTTCTTTTGTCGGGAATCATCATGAAAATAAGCGCGCGTATTTCTGCCCTTCTATTGTTGCTGTGCTGTTCGATCGACAGCCATGCCGACGAGATCGATATCCCTTATCAAAAATTCGTGCTCGATAACGGCCTGACGCTGATCGTACACGAGGATCACAAGGCGCCGCTGGTGGCGGTGAATATCTGGTATCACGTCGGTTCGAAAAAC
>DASXYH010000055.1:0-1807 GCA_036502545.1 Spongiibacteraceae bacterium | reverse complement strand
TCAAGCAGCGCCTGCACCAGAATATCGCGCACCGTTTTCGAATGCAGATAATGCGCGACCTCTTCGAGCGGAAAACTGTGACTAGTGCTGAGCGAAATCACGATCGAATCTTCGGTCGCCGCCGCCTGCAGTTCGATATCGAATTTGCGGCAGAAACGTTTGCGCAGCGCCAAACCCCACGCGCGATTGATACGGCTGCCGAACGGCGCGTGAATCACCAATTGCATGCCGCCGGTTTCATCGAAGAAGCGTTCGAAAATAATTCGATCCTGCGTCGGCAATGCGCCGAGCGCCATTTTCGCCGCGGATAAATAATCGACAAGCTGCTGCGCGGCGATCGCGTCGATGCCGACTTCATCGCGCAGCCACTGCAGGCTTTGCGCGCTGTCGTTTTGCGTTTCGATGGTGTGCCGTAGACGCGCGACAGATTGCGACAATTCATCGCTGCGCCCCGGCGCTTCGCCGAGCCAAAATGGAATCGACGGCGGCATGCCTTTCGCGTCCTGCACGCGCACGCGGCCGGCTTCGACGCGCACGATACGATACGACGTGTTGCCGAGCTGAAAAATATCGCCGGCCAAACTCTCGACGGCAAAATCTTCGTTGACGGTGCCGACGATAAGTCCTTCGGGTTCGAGCACGACATTGTAATCGGCGTTATCGGGAATCGTACCGCCCGAGGTCAGCGCGGTTAAACGTGCGCCGCGCCGCTCGCGCAATTGTTTATGCACGGCGTCATGATGAATGTATTGGCGCAGATGACCGCGCTTCGCGCCGAAACCATCGGCGAGCAATTGCACCGTTTCATCGTATTCGCTGCGTTTTAAATTGCGATACGGGTACGCACCGCGCAACAGGTCGAACAATTCGTCTTCATTCCATTCGCGCGCGGCAACTTCCGCGACGATTTGTTGCGCCAGCACATCGCGCGGTTGCTCCGGAATAATTAAATGATCGAGTTCTCCGCGACGCACTGCATCGAGCAATGCAATGCATTCAGCCAATTCATCGCGTGACAGCGGAAATAAACGCGCCTTCGGTAAACCGCCGACCGAGTGACCGGCGCGACCGGCACGCTGCAAAAATGTCGCGATCGAGCGGCACGAACCGATCTGACAGACGAGATTCACGTCGCCGATATCGATACCGAGTTCGAGCGATGCGGTGGCGACTAACGCTTTCAATTGTCCCGCCTTCAAACGCTGCTCGGCGTCGAAGCGGCGCTCCTTCGACAAACTGCCGTGATGCGCGGTGACGAATTCGGTGCCGATGCGTTCGGACAAATGCCGCGCGACACGCTCGGCGTGACGGCGCGTGTTGACAAAAATCAACGTGGTGCGATGCGCGTGCACCAGCGTCGCGAGTTGATCGTAGAGTTGCTCCCACACTTCATTCGACATCACCGCTTCGAGCGGCGACGGCGGCAATGCAATTTGCAAATCGCGTTGGCGCGTGTGGCCGCTGTCGACAATCGTGCAATCGTGCAATTTGCATTTTGCACCGAGCAAAAATTTCGCCACCGTTTCGATCGGCTTTTGCGTTGCCGACAAACCAATACGCTGCAATGGTTGCGCACACAACGCCTGCAAACGTTCGAGCGATAACGCGAGATGACTGCCGCGCTTGCTGCCGACCACCGCGTGAATTTCATCGACAATTACCGTGCGCACATGCGCGAGCATGTCGCGACCCGATTGCGAACCGAGCAGCACGTAAAACGATTCGGGCGTCGTGATGACGATATGCGGCGCGAGTTTGCGCATCAGCGCGCGCTCGGCCTGCGAGGTATCGCCGGTACGCACTAATG
>DASXYH010000054.1:0-9925 GCA_036502545.1 Spongiibacteraceae bacterium | reverse complement strand
TGAAAATCGGCGTGCGCGAATTCAGCGCCGCGTTTTCGCGCATCGCCGACGAATACGCGATGCGTTGGTATATCCGCGATTCCACCGTAAGGCAGCGCATCGTGATTCTCGCCAGTCACGCTTCGCACTGCCTCGCCGATTTATTGCATCGCTGGCATTCGGACGAGTTGTATTGCGAAATTCCCGCCGTGATTTCGAATCACGACAATCTGCGCAGCATGGTCGAGTGGCACAACATTCCGTTCCATCATGTACCGGTGCCGAAAGATAAAGAGGGCAAAGCCCAGGCGTTCAGCGCAGTCGAAAACCTGATCGAGCAATACCGGGCCGATACCATTGTGCTCGCGCGTTACATGCAAATCGTGCCGCCGGAGCTGTGCACGCGCTATCCGGGACGCATCATCAACATCCATCACAGTTTTTTGCCGTCGTTCATCGGCGCCAATCCGTATCAAAAAGCGTATGACCGCGGTGTGAAGCTGATCGGCGCCACCAGTCATTACGTGACGACGGAGTTGGATGAAGGTCCGATCATCGAGCAGGACGTTATCCGCGTCGGTCATCGTCACGGCGTCGACGATTTAGTGCGGCTCGGCAAGGACGTGGAAGTGGCGGTGCTGGCGCGCGCGCTGCGTAACCATCTGGAAGATCGCGTCATCGTGCACGGCAATAAGACGGTAGTGTTTGATTAACGCGTTAACCGGCGTTTGCATAACTGTCATATTACTTTCACATTGCTTCTCTTTAATAGCCACCAGTTTGTAATGCTGAGTTTAGTAAGGTGATTATTAATTAAGGTGCTTTTATAAAATGACCACGGACAATAAATGCGTATTAATCGTCGATGACGAGGCGGCGATTCGGGAAATGATCCGCGTTGCGTTGGAAATGTCCGAGTTTGAATGCATGGAGGCCGCGAATGCGCAGGACGCGCACGGTCGCATCATCGATCACAAGCCGGATCTCGTGCTGCTCGATTGGATGTTGCCGGGCGCGAGTGGCATCGAATTATTGCGCCGCTTGAAGCGCGAGGAGTTGACCAAAGATGTGCCGGTCATCATGCTCACCGCGAAGGGCGAAGAGGACAACAAAATTCAGGGCCTCGATGTCGGCGCCGACGATTACATCACCAAGCCGTTCGCGCCGCGCGAATTGATTGCGCGTATCAAAGCCGTCATGCGCCGCAGCGGCCAGCTCGAAGATGAAAATGCGATCGAGGTCGAAGGGCTGGTGCTCGATCCCGCCAGCCATCGCGTATTTATTCGGCAAAAGCCGGTCGATATGGGACCGACCGAATTCAAATTGCTCAAATTTTTTATGACGCATCGCGAGCGCGCCTATTCGCGCGGCCAGTTGCTCGATCATGTGTGGGGCGGTAATGTCTACGTCGAAGAGCGTACCGTCGATGTGCATATTCGCCGCCTGCGCAAGGCATTGCAGACCGATGCCGCGGATTACGGCGAGCTGATTCAAACCGTGCGCGGCACCGGTTACCGATTTTCTACAACGGGCACATTTGTGTAGCGCCTGTCGCAAAATTAACGAGCTGCCCGTGGCCAAGCAAGAGAGCTGATGCTGACCAGCTAATGTTGACAAATAATTGGAAATCCGAACTCTATCGTTTGTTGTTGTGGCTCGGCGGCGCGTTGTTGATCGGCTGGTTGCTCGATCTGACGCCGTGGATGTTGGCTCTTGCCGCCTGCGCTTTCGCGGCGCGCTCGATTTATCACCTCCATCGTTTACAGCAGTGGCTGGCGCATCGTTCCGCGATCGAGCCGCCCGAGGCCGGCGGCTTATGGGGCGAGGTGATGGATGGCCTGTATCGCATGCAGCAAAAGGATCGGCGCGAGCGCGTGCGATTGCGCGCGTTGATCAGCTATCTGCGCGAATCGTTCACCTCGCTGCCGTATGGCGCGGTGATGATCGATGTCGAAAATAATATCGAATGGAGCAACAAGGCTGCGGACACATTGCTCGGTCTGCGCTTTCCGGAAGACACCGGCCAACAGATTTTAAATTTGGTGCGCGCGCCCGAATTTTTTTCCTATTTCGAAGCGGAGGACTACAGCAAACCGCTCGAAATTCCTTCGCCGTATCGCGGCAATATCCATCTGCAAATTCATATCACCTTTTTTGGCAAGCGCAGTCGCTTATTGTTCGTGCGCGATATCACGCAGACCTACCGGCTCGAACAAATGCGCAAGGATTTCGTCGCCAACGTTTCGCACGAACTGCGTACGCCGTTAACCGTTATCAATGGTTACCTTGAAACGTTTGCGGATAATTCCGCACTGGAAAAGGGTGGCGACAATAATCCGCGTTGGGCGCGTGCGCTCGATCAAATGCTGATTCAATCGCGGCGCATGCAAACACTGATCAACGATTTGCTGCTGCTCTCGCGTCTGGAGACATTGCCGCAAGCCGGTGAACACGATGCGTTTGCGGTGCGGCCATTGCTGGAGATGATCCGCGAAGAAGCATTGGCTTCGGTCGGCGGCAATCGCGAAATTATGATCGAGTGCGATGATGGTCTCGCACTGGTAGGTCAGCGCGACGAATTGCGTTCGGCCTTCGCAAATATCGTTTTCAATGCGGCGCGTTACACCGAAAGCGGCGGCAAAATTGCGCTACGCTGGTACGCGGATCGCGAGCACGCATATCTGCAGGTCGAGGACAACGGTGTCGGTATCGAGGCCGAACATATTCCGCGCATCACCGAACGTTTTTATCGCGTCGATAAAAGCCGCTCGATGGACACGGGCGGCACCGGACTCGGCCTCGCCATCGTCAAACATGTGCTGCTGCGCCATCAGGCGCGGCTGCACATTACTTCCAAGCCCGGTGAGGGCAGTTGTTTTAGCTGCGTATTCCCACTGGCGCGCACCGTGCGTGAACCGCTGGTTGCACGGCGCTGATTCGATTCGTTAACGCGTACCGCTGCAGCAACGTATTACGGTCCATTCAGAAAGTTTTCATATAACTGTCACAATCGCGCTTTACAGTGCGCAGTGTCCGCAGCGAACAAACAAATCCAACGCACAACATTTCAGGAGATACGGATGAAGATCAATGCAATTCTGCGTGGTGCCGCCCTGGTAGCCGCGATGAGCTCCGCAGCGCTGGTCCACGCGAAAAACGAAGTGGATGCAGACCTGCCCACCTATACCAAGGCCAGCGGCGTGTCCGGTAATTTGTCGAGCGTCGGTTCCGACACCTTGGCTAATTTGATGACGATGTGGGCCGAGGAATACAAACGCCAATACCCGAACGTGAATATTCAAATTCAAGCGGCGGGTTCCTCGACTGCACCGCCCGCGTTGACCGAAGGCACTTCAAATCTCGGCCCGATGAGCCGCAAGATGAAAGATGAAGAAATCGGCGCGTTCGAGAAAAAATTCGGCTACAAACCGACCGCTGTTCCCGTCGCGATCGACGCGCTCGCCGTGTTCGTGCACAAGGACAACCCGATCAAGGGTTTGAACCTGCAACAGGTCGATGCGATTTTCTCGGCCAATCGCACCTGCGGCGCCGCTGCTTCCGTTGATAACTGGGGCCAGGCCGGCTTGACCGGCGCCTGGGCGACCCGCGATTTACAATTGTTCGGCCGCAATTCGGTATCGGGTACTTACGGTTATTTCAAAGAGCATGCGCTGTGCAAAGGCGATTTCAAAAGCACGGTGAACGAGCAGCCCGGCTCTGCGTCGGTGGTGCAATCGGTATCGACCACGATCAACGCGATCGGCTATTCGGGTATTGGTTACGTGACATCGAGCGTGCGCGCGATACCGCTCGCAAAATCCGGTGAAGACTACGTCGAAGCAACACCGGAAAACGCCATCAGCGGTAAATATCCGCTGTCGCGTTATCTCTACGTTTACGTGAACAAAGCACCGAATAAACCGCTGCAGCCGCTCGAAAAAGAATTCCTAAAAATGGTATTGAGCAAGACCGGCCAAGAAGTGGTCGTCAAAGATGGTTTTATTCCCTTGCCGAAAGCGGCGGTGGAAAATGCGCTGAAGCTGCTCGATTAATGCGCAGATAAATTCCTGGGTAACAACCTGTGCCGCGATTGGATACAACCGCGGCTTTTTTTTGGCGGTCGTCGGCAGCGAAGGATGCGATTTGCGGTAACAGAACTGTCATAATCCGTCCCTAAGATATTCCGATGAAAGAGATTGTGATGTCCTCCCAAATCAGCGCCGGCGCCGCCGAAGCCAGCCGCTTTCTCGGCAGCGATAGCAAGCACAAAATCCGTCATTTCAAGGATCGCCTGGCAGCATGGATCATCACCGCCGGCGGCATGAGCGTGTTATTCGCAATTTTGCTGATTTTCTTTTATCTGTTTTATGAAATTCTGCCGCTGTTTCGTTCGGCGTCGGTGCAGCCGGTCGGCACTTACACCACAGCCAAGCTCGGCGAAGTCGGGCCACCGCTGTATTTGGCGCTCGAAGAACAAAATGAAATTGCCATGCGACTCGACCGCAATGGTCGCGTGGTATTTTTTCACGCCACGAATGGCGAGCCGGTGCAAACGGTTAATTTACCGCTGCCGCAGGGCGTGCATATCGAAAGTTTTGTTCCCGAGTCCGAGCAGAGTCAAATTCTGGTATTCGGTCTCAGCGATGGTTCTGTACTGCTCGCGCATCACGATTACACAGCGACCTATGGTGAAAACGGTCAGCGTCTGATTACGCCGAATTGGCTTTACCCCTACGGCGACAAACCGTTGGTACTGCAAGCCGGCGAACCGCTGCATGCGATAGCGGCGCGCAACAGCGATACCGGATTGGTGATAATAGGCGCGACGGAAGGCGGCCGCCTGGTTGCGCGTAAGTGGGAAAAACGCGAAGATTTTTTAAGCGGTGAAAGCGTTAACGAGGAAGTGCCGCTGCAAGTTCCCGATGTCGATATCAAGCCGAGCCGTTTGTTGATTTCTCCGGATCAACGCTGGCTTTATGCCATCGCCGCCGACGGCAATTATCGTGTCATCGATTTACCCAAAAACACCGTTATTGACAGCGGCCGTTTTTTCGCAAGCGGCGCCTTGAGCGATGCAAAATTTTTGCTCGGCGGCATATCGATTATTGTTGCCAACAACCACGGCGAATTGAGCCAGTGGTTTATGGTGAACAAGCCCGATTCATCGCCGCAATTGACGCGCATCCGCGCTTTTGGCGATGGCACCACTGCCGTTACCCAGTTGGCGATGGAGCATCGCCGCAAAGGTTTCGCGGCGATCGATGCGAAACAACATTTGCAAATTTATTATTCGACATCGCAGCGCAAGCTATTGAGCACATCGGTTGGCGCAGCGGCCATATCGGCGCTCGCTTTCAGTCCGCGCGCCAACGGTTTGATTTTCGAAAATGTCAACGGCGAATTGAATTTCTGGTCGGTCCGCAACGATCATCCCGAAGTCTCCTGGTCGGCGATGTGGGATAAGGTGTGGTACGAAAGTTATCCGCAACCTGATTATGTGTGGCAATCGTCCTCATCGAATTCGGATTTCGAAGCCAAATACAGTTTGATGCCACTGGCGTTCGGTACATTGAAGGCGGCGTTTTACGCGATGATTGTCGCCGCGCCGCTCGCGATTTGCGGCGCGCTGTATACGGCGTACTTCATGGCGCCGACGTTGCGCCGCAAAATAAAACCGCTGATCGAATTAATGGCGGCGATGCCGACCGTGATACTCGGTTTCCTCGCCGGCTTATGGCTGGCGCCGGTGGTCGAACACAATTTGCCGGGTGTGTTTTTTGTTTTATTTTTTACGCCGATTTTGGTGCTGCTATTCGCATATTTATGGAATTTAATTCCGTTCGGCTGGCGTAAATGGGTGCCGGAAGGATGGCAGCCATTGGTTTTGGTGCCGGTGATTATTTTTGCTACCTGGGCCTGTTTTGCCGCGAGCGCGCCGATCGAACATTTATTTTTTGGCGGCGATTTGCGCGCGTGGATGCGCGCCGAGTGGGGCGTCGATTATTCGCAGCGCAACGCGCTTATCGTCGGCATTGCCATGGGTTTTGCCGTGATTCCGAATATCTTCTCGATCGCTGAAGACGCGATTTTCTCGGTGCCAAAACATTTGAGTTACGGTTCGCTTGCGCTCGGTGCAACGCCCTGGCAAACATTGGTGGGCGTGGTATTGCCGACCGCTTCGCCGGGTATTTTTTCAGCGTTGATGATCGGCCTCGGCCGCGCCGTGGGCGAAACCATGATCGTGCTGATGGCGGCAGGCAATACGCCGATCATGGATGCCAATATTTTTCAGGGCATGCGCACGCTGTCCGCCAATATCGCGGTGGAGATCGGTGAGACGGCCGTTAATAGCACGCATTATCGCGTGCTGTTTTTGGCCGCGTTCGTGTTGTTCATGTTTACGTTCATTTTAAATACGCTGGCAGAGATGATCCGTCAGCGTTTGCGCGGTCGCTACAGCGTCATTTAATACGCTGGCCAATAACGGCGGCGTGTTTATCATTTTAAAGAGGTCGATCAGTATGGCGTTGGCACAACAAAGCCGGCTTCCCATGCGCGAATGGGTGAAAAGCGGCGAACCATTTATTTGGTTTAACGCCGCTGCCGTAACGATCAGTGCCGTTGCGGTCGTCGCTTTATTATTGTTGCTTGCCACGCGTGGGCTCGGCCATTTTTGGCCCGGCACTGTCTATCAAGTTATTTACCAGCAGCCGGGCGCGGCGCCGCTGCGCATTCTCGGCGAACGCGTCGAATCCGAATCGATAACGGTCGAGCAATTGCACAACTCTGGAGTGAAATACGAAACCAAACAACTGACCGTTCAGCGCGATTTATTCAAACTCGGCAATCGCGATGTGCTCGGTCACGATTTCAGCTGGTTTCTGCATCCCTGGCTCAGCGCTGAGCAGGAACCGAAAACCGTCGTGGTGCTCGAACGCCGCGAGTGGGGCAATTTTTATGGATTTCTACGGCAGGTAAAGGAGCAGGGCAGCGTAGTGGCCGATAGCAAGATCGATGACAGCGTAGCGTGGGATGCACTGCAGCAACGCTTGCAGCGCGCGGAAAAACTGCACGACGATATTTATCGCATTGAGAAAAAGCAGATCGGCACGATCAATTATAAAATCGACGAATTGCGTTTGCGCGGCCGCAAGCTGGAGTTGCACAAATCCGAATTGTCCGCTGCGGCGATTGCGCGCGAACAGGAACGTATCGAATCGGATCGCGTCGGGCTGCAGCAGGAATACAAAGCGCTGCAAGCGCAATTGGCCGATCTCTATCAACAGATCAATCGCGACAGCATGGTAGCGGAAGTCGCCGACGGTAAAAGCATCGATATTCCGCTGGCGAAAATCGTGCATGCTTACCGTCCCAACGCGATGGGCATGTTGCAGAAAATCCATTTTTATTTCGCCAAGCTGTGGGAATTCTTAACTGACGAGCCGCGCGAAGCCAATACCGAAGGCGGTATTTTTCCGGCGATATTCGGCACGGTGGTGATGGTATTGATCATGTCGATCATCGTCACGCCGTTCGGTGTAGTCGCCGCCGTTTATCTGCGCGAATATGCAAAGCAGGGCGCGATCACGCGCATTGTGCGTATCGCCGTGAATAATCTCGCCGGTGTGCCATCGATTGTTTACGGCGTATTTGGTCTGGGCTTTTTTGTTTATTTCGTCGGCGCCAATATCGATAAAGCATTCTTTCCGGAAATGCTGCCATCGCCGACCTTCGGCACGCCCGGATTATTGTGGGCGTCGTTAACGTTGGCACTGTTAACGTTGCCGGTCGTGATCGTCGCCACTGAGGAAGGGCTCGCGCGCATTCCGCGCACTTTGCGCGAAGGCAGTCTCGCGCTCGGCGCGACTAAAATCGAAACGCTGTGGCGCGTGGTATTGCCGATGGCGAGCCCGGCGATGATGACCGGGTTGATTCTCGCGGTGGCGCGCGCGGCCGGCGAAGTGGCGCCGCTGATGCTGGTCGGTGTGGTGAAGTTGGCGCCGGCATTGCCGCTCGACGGCAATTTTCCGTATATCCATCTCGATCGCAAATTCATGCATCTAGGTTTTCACATCAACGATGTCGGTTTCCAAAGCCCGAATGTCGAAGCCGCGCGTCCGCTGGTTTACGCCACGGCGCTGTTGCTCGTGATTATTATTGCTTTGTTGAATTTCAGCGCCGTCGCATTGCGCAACCATCTGCGCGAAAAATATCGCGCCTTGGAAATGTAAGGAAATTTCGCATGTCTGAAGCACCGACCGTCAAATCCCACGCGATCGATATTACTCAACTCGGCCGCAGCCAAACGCAGCAATCGTTGGAAAACGAAGAGGTTTGCCTGACCGTGCGCGATTTAAACCTGTTCTACAACACCAAGCAGGCATTGTATAACGTCAATATGGAAATTCCGCGGCGCCGCGTAACGGCGTTTATCGGGCCGAGCGGTTGCGGCAAATCGACGCTGCTACGCTGTTTCAATCGCATGAACGATCTGGTCGACGACTGTCGCATCGAGGGCAGCATTCTGCTCGATAGCGCCGATATTTATGCCAAGGCCGTCGATGTCGCGTCATTGCGCCGCCGTGTCGGCATGGTGTTTCAAAAGCCAAATCCGTTTCCGAAAACGATTTATGAAAATGTCGCGTATGGATTGCGCATTCAGGGCATCAACAAGAAACGTACGCTCGACGAAGTGGTCGAACGTTCGTTGCGCTCGGCGGCGTTATGGGACGAAGTCAAAGATCGTCTGCACGACAATGCACTTGGCATGTCGGGCGGTCAGCAGCAGCGTCTCGTTATCGCGCGCACGATTGCAGTCGAACCCGAAGTGGTGTTGCTCGACGAGCCGGCATCGGCGCTCGATCCCATTTCGACGCTGAAAATCGAAGAATTGATTTATGAGTTGAAATCGAAATATACGTTGGTAATCGTCACCCACAACATGCAGCAGGCCGCGCGCGTTTCCGACTATACTGCTTTCATGTACATGGGCAAGTTGATCGAATTCGATAGCACCGATCGACTGTTTACCAATCCCAAACAGCGGCAAACCGAGGACTACATCACAGGGCGTTACGGTTGATACGGCACGTTCACGTTGAGGTGATTAATTATGGTCGATAAGGATACTCACTCGCATCACATATCCCAGCAGTTCAACGCGGAGTTGGACGACATCAAAACGCGCATGCTGGAAATGGGCGGGCTGGTCGAGCGCCAGGTGGCAGATGCCGTTAACTCGGTGATGAATTCCGACAGCGGTCTCGCCGAGCGCGTGTTGAAAGGCGATATGCGTATCAATGCGATGGAAGTTTCGATCGATGAAGAGTGCGCGTTGATTCTCGCGCGCCGACATCCGGCCGCCGGCGATTTACGTCTGGTGCTCGCGATCACGCGCGCATTGCACGATCTCGAACGCATGGGCGATGAAGCGACAAAAATCGCCGATCAGGCGATTCGCTTGATCGATCACGGCGAAATGCCGCGCTGTGTTGTCGAGATCCGCCATATCGGCAATCATGTTTGCATGATGGTGCGCGACGCGCTCGATTGTTTTGCCCGCCTGGATACCGAGCAGGCCTTGCGCGTTGCGCAGGAAGATAAAGCGGTCGATCTCGAATACGCGACCGCGATGCGCACGCTGGTCACTTACATGATGGAAGATGCGCGCAGTATTTCCGCCGTATTGAATATCATGTGGAGTTTACGCTCGCTCGAACGCGTCGGCGATCACGCGTTGAATATCGCCGAGCATGTGGTTTATATGGTGAAAGGGCAGGACGTGCGCCACGTCGGTTTAACTGAACTCGAAGCGCGTATTCACGACGGCCGCTAACTCCTTCGGTCGTGTACAAAAGCAGCCGCAATGGCTGCTTTTTTATTGGTGGAAATTAAGCATCGTCATTTGAGATTTTTGCGTTTACTCGACACCATGCTCGGCAAGTAA
>DASXYH010000053.1:0-20251 GCA_036502545.1 Spongiibacteraceae bacterium | reverse complement strand
TTACCGGTTGTGCTCACCACCGCGGAGGTGAAGCGCTTACTCAATGAAGTATCGAGCGAGCATTTATTGATGGTATCGCTTTTATATGGTTCGGGTTTGCGTCGTATCGAGGCCGTTCGCTTACGCGTTAAAGATATCGATGTGGATAATTAGCAAGCGGGCGCTGACATTCGCACGGTGCAGCAACAACTCGGGCACGCTGACGTGAAGACCACGGAAATTTACACGCATGTGTTGAAGCAGGGCGCTCATGGCGTGCGCAGTCCTCTGAGTCAACTGTTGGCGAAATAAAATTGATTTACTAATGCGCGAGGCTGAATTGCGGTGCACCCGGTTTCACACGAACGGCTTTCCAGTAGGTTCGATTCCAGTATTGATCGTCGAGGCTCGAAATCATCACGCCTTTTTCGGTGGAAGCGTGCAGGAATTTGCGGTCTTCGATATAGATGCCGACATGGCGAATCGATTTGCCGGTTTTGCGCATTTTGCCCGTTATAAAAAAAACCAAATCGCCGGGCACCAGATCGCGTTGCGGTATTTCGGTACCGGCGTGGATTTGTTCATCGGTGCTGCGCGGCAGTTTGATCGAAAAGCGCGAATCGTAAGTTAAATAGACGAGTCCCGAACAATCGACGCCCGCTTTCGATAATCCGCCGCTTTTATATTTAACCGCTTTCCACGCGCCGTATTGCTCATACAGAATTTCTTTTACCCAGCGCGGGTTGGAAAGATTATTCGGCGGTTGCTCGACGGGAGCATTCGGCAATGTCGTATGGCTGCCGCAGCCGCTCAGTATCGCCGCAAAAATTATCAGGCCTGCCAATGCAATTCGGGTTTTACCCATCGCGCTAACCGTCAGCTATCGAACAACTGCTAAGCAGTATAGCCAAGCGCCGCTCATTCAACTTCGAGTGTCGTTTGCAGCCCTGGATATTTATCGGCGCCGAGATCGACAGGTTTGACGAAAGCGCGGTCCGCCGCCAAGCCGAGATCGGCCACCAGCATTTGTTTAACCGCCAGCGCGCGATGCGCGGCGAGTTCCTGCAAAGCACCGGGCGCCAATTCGATGTTATCGCGCATCGCATCGTTCATCTGCATCACTTGCAGTTCAGTTTTTTCATTCGGAAAGCGCTTCTTGAATAGTTTCACCACTTCGCGCTGCCAATTTTTCGATTGCTGCTGAATGTCCTTCTGATCGATACCGCCTTGGGTAATTAATTGTTGGCTCAGTGTGTTATCGCGCAATGCTTCAATATCCTGGCTGGGGCTGACATGGCCGGTGATGCTTAATTTTAATGCCGATTTTTTTTGCAGGGCGTTATTCAACGTTTGCAGTTTTTCGGTTTCCGCTGCGGCTATCTTATCGTCGCCCGGATGAAATTCGACGCGATCGAGATCGTCGCGTCCGCCGGCGCCGGCTAGATTGGCCAATGCGCGAAATGGCGAGGTCACCGTTTTCACAATCACATTGCGAAACGCTTTCCAGATAATACTGCCGACGCTGAAATTGGGATCGTCGACATTGCCGGTGACATCGACACCGAGATCCATCACACCATTAGCATCGGTGAGCAGATAAATTGCAAAGCGCAGCGGCAAATCCATCACTTTCGGCCCGCTCACCTGCTTACCCAGTTGCATTTGATTGACGATGATGTGGTTGGTGCCGCGGATGCGATTGTTGTCGAGCTTATACGCCAGTTGCACGGTGAGACGGCCGCCATCGATTTGATAACCCGCGTAAGTGCCCGAATACGGCGTCAGCGTCGCGAGATCGAGATTGGTGATATCGAGCGTGATATCCGCTGCAGGTTTATTTGTAAAGGGACTGACCGTTCCAGTCAGCGCGACCGGCGCATAACCATCCACGGTGCCTTTGAGCGCCACTTTTGCAGGCTTTTTACTGCTGTTATCGAGGCCGTCGATATTGCCGGTCAATTCATTGATGTTGGTACGAAATGCGCTGGTTAGCGACGCATCGCGAAAATCGAGCGTGGCCTTATCGATATGAATATTATCGACAGCGAATTGCCACGGTTTCTGCACAGCGGTAGCGCCGGTTTTAGTTGTGCTCGCCGTGATTGTAGTCGTCTTTACGGGCGCAGCCGTATCGGACTTCACCAACAATTGTTGAATATTGTTAGTGCCGTCGGTATTGATACGAAATTGCAGCCACGGCTGCGTCACCACCACTTGCTTCGCTGCGATTCGTCGGTTGGAATTTTCCAGCGTCAATTGCTTCCATTGCAATTTATTCCACGCGACCAGTTTGCGTTTATCGGGCAGGCTTTGCAGTTCGAACTGATCGATCGCGCCGTCGCTTTGCAACAACGCCGGCTGCGCGTTTTCCAGCTTCAATTCGAAATGCGTATTCAAAATTCCGCTGACCAACATCGCACGCATTTGCTGTTGCAGAAATTGATTGCCCCATGCGATCGGCACATTGCCGATATCGCCGCTCACTTGGCCATTTTTTTCGGCCGGCACCAGCGTGCCGTTCACGGCGATTTTCGCTTCGTTGTTGAGCAGGGTTTTTAAATCGATTTGCAGCGGCGCGGCGTCGGGCCAATGCAAATTGCTGGCGTGAATATCGAGCGGCGCCAGCGTCAACGGCAACGCTTCGAGCTGACTGGCGCGCCAATGCACTTCGCCGCCTTGCGTCACGATGTCATCGATTTGAATTTGCCACGGCGGCGCGGTGGATGGTTCCGGGCTGCTTGCAAACGCGAACATATCGATCAGGCTGACGCTGGTATCGTGATTCCAACCTTGAATCGACGGCTTATCGAGTAATACTTTGCCGATTTGCGCGCGTGGCTGCGCGCTGTCGACATGCACGCCATCGACACGCAGCGCTGAAAATCCCACCTGCGTTTCACCGTCTTGGCGCGATTGCAATTGCACATCGCGCAATGCGAGCTGCGAATTGTCGAGTGTGTAGTGCAGCGTTTCGCCCCAGCTCACGGCGTAATTGATATCGCCGTCGAGTTGCGCGCGCTGTGCTTCGAACGCGAGTTTATCGGCGAGATATTGCCACGCCGGCCGCAGATCGATATTGCGCAGATGCAGGCTGCCATTGGCGCTCTGCCGATCGAATACGACAGCGCCTTTCAATTGCGCCTCGCCGCCGCTGGCATCGAGGACATCGAGTTCATAACTTTGATCGGCGGTCGCTGTTGTTGACAGCGCTGCAGCGATAACTTTCAAATTTTGCAAGCGCGTCGAAAATGGCTGCTGTGCGCGCAGAAAATTCAGCTCGATAGTTTTCAGCGCGAGCGCGAAATTATTGGCGCGCAGCGCTGGTAAAGCTGCGGGTTTTTTGGGTGGCGGCGTATTATTCGAGCGCTCAGGTACTGTCGAAAAATCGGTGAGCGTAAAACTCAAATCGGAGATCGTCGCAGCGAGCGGCTGATTGGCATACGGCGCGCGATAACCTAAATGCGCAGCGGAAACAGTTATTTTATCGATATCGATCGCGACCACTTCATTTTGGCGTTCGGTTTCAGCGGGCACCGTTGCGGTCGGTGTTTGTTTGGCGCGGTAATCGAGAATATCGCTGTAGTTATAGTGATCGGCCGCGGTCTGATCGATTTGTAGATACAGCCCGCGCAATTCCAATGCATCGAGCACGATATGGCGACGCCAGATGCTCGCTAGCGACAGATTGACGGTTAAACCGTCGGCGGCCCAAAAGCGGCTGCCATCGGCATTATTGCTGCCGGCGTTGCGCGCGGTGACGCTGAGCGTAAATGGATTCACCCAGATTATTTTCTCAATGTGCAATTCGCGGCCGGTTTGCGCGCGATAAATTTTCGGCGCGAAAATATTGAACACGGGCGTTGCGACCAGCATCACCAGCGCCAGATAGATCGCGTAGACACCGGCAATAATTTTCAACGGTCGCGGGATGCGCGGTGGAGTCATGCTCTAATCTCTAAATAGCTGTTGGCTCTTAATAATGGTGAACCTTATCTATCCCGGCGCGCGCTGACAAGTGCAGTGACATGGTCGCCGTCGGCGGAGTAAAGTGGGCGCGCTCGCATTTCACCTAGGAGATTCTGCAATGCGTCAATTTGGCTGGTGGACATTAATTCTACTATTGCCGCTGTTCAGCGGATGTGGCGTCAACAACATTCCCACCTATGACGAACAAGTGAAGGCCGCTTGGGGACAGGTCGAAAACCAATATCAGCGCCGCGCCGATCTGGTGCCGAATCTGGTGGCCACCGTTAAAGGTTATGCCGCGCAAGAGCGCGAAACGTTGACTGCGGTAACTGAAGCGCGCGCGAAAGTCGGATCGATACAGGTTGATAGTAAGTTGATCGACGATCCGCAGCGGTTAAAACAATTCGAAGCGGCGCAAGGTCAATTGACCGGTGCGTTGCAGCGTTTGATGGTGGTGGTGGAGAAATATCCCGATTTGAAATCGAATCAAAATTTTCTCGCCCTGCAATCGCAACTCGAAGGCACCGAAAATCGCATCGCGGTGGCGCGGCGCGATTACGTATTGGCGGTCGAGCGCTACAACACGGAAATTCGCACATTCCCCGGCAGCCTGTGGCATAAATTCATGTATAGCGATTTGCCAGTGCGCGAAACGTTTAAAGCCACCAGTGAAAACGCGGATAAAGCGCCGACGGTGAATTTCAATTAATGAAAAAAAGAAATTTAAAAGTTTTTGATCGAAGCATCGGTGCAAGCCGATCTGCCGGATGGTTTGCAGCGACCGTAGGCGGCATGGATGCCGCCTCCGAGCCTATAGGGACATATTCACGGCGTGTCGTCGCAAACCACAAGGCGGAGCGGCGAATTAGAGCTCCGACTTTCGTATTTGTAGCGATAGCAATTATTTTTCTTTGTTCATTTGCATTCGCCGAGCCTAAGTTCCCGCCGCTCACAGGCCGTATCGTCGATACGGCCAATATGTTGGATGCAAATGCGCGACAACAGCTCGATGCGCAACTCGCGGCGTTCGAGCAGGCCAGCGGAATTCAATTAGTCGTCGCAACGTTGCCCGATTTGCAGGGCTATGAAATCGAGGAATTCGGTTATCAATTAGGGCGCGCATGGGGCATTGGCCAGCGCGATAAAAATAACGGCGTGTTGCTGATCGTTGCACAGGCCGAGCGCAAGGTCCGCATCGAAGTCGGCTATGGTCTCGAAGGCACGCTGACCGATGCACTGTCGGCAAATATCATCAATACCGTTATCACGCCGCAATTCAAAACCGGACAATTCGCCGACGGCATCGAGCAGGGCGCGCAAGCGATCATGCAGGCGTTGCAGGGTGAATATCAGCCCCGCGCAGCCAGCGCACCACAGCGCGGTCATGTCGGCGGCATGTTGTTCTGGTTATTGTTGTTTGGCGTTGCGGTTATTTTTCTGCGCGGCTTTGGCGGCGGCGGTGGTTACGGCGGGCGCGGCGTGTTTTTCCCCGGCGGTTTGGGCGGCGGTGGCTTCGGCGGTGGCGGTGGCGGTTTTTCAGGAGGCGGCGGCGGTTTTGGCGGCGGCGGCGCTTCGGGGAGTTGGTAATGGGTTTATTGAATGCGGCGCAACAACAGCAGGTCGCCGATGCGATTACCGCAGTCGAGCGCAAAACCGATGCGGAGTTGGTGACGGTATTGGCGCGCCGCGCCGATCGTTACACTTACATACCGATTTTATATGCGGCGGCGATTGCGTTGCTGACGCCCGGTTTTATTGCGCTGACGCCGTTCTGGCTGGGCATGTGGGAAATATTATTCACGCAATGGTCGGTATTTATTGTGCTGGCGTTGCTGCTGCAATGGCCGCCGCTATTGACGCGCGTTATTCCGACTTCGGTTAAACGCTGGCGCGCCGCCAATCTCGCGCGCCGGCAATTTCTTGAGCAGAATTTACATCACACGCGCCAGCATACCGGTGTATTGATTTTTGTCAGCGAGATCGAACATTACGTGGAAATCATCGCCGATCGCGGCATCGATCAGCATGTCGAGCAGCAGCGCTGGCAACAGATTATCGATGTGTTTGTAGCACAGGTTCGCCGCGGCGAAACGCTGCAGGGATTTTTGCAATGCGTGCAAAGCTGCGGCGAATTATTGCAACAGCATGTGCCGGCAACCGATCAAAAAAATGAATTGCCGAATCGGATGATCGTATTGGATTAAGTTTTGTCGGCATCCGCAGGCGGCTTGGCCAGGCGAAAGTTAATGCTGTGCTTTTTCATGTCGATCGCGGCGACGCTGACATCGACCTGCTGTTCGAGCTGATAGGTGCAGCTGGGTGAGCTGAGCCGCATGTAAACCGGATCGAAGCTGAATTTTTCGCCGCTGTGGCGGGTGTCGACAAAACCTTGGATGCCGTTGTCGAGCAGCCGCACGACGAAACCGCTGCTGGTGACATGAATCAATTCGGCGCGCCATACCGCGTCTTGTTGCTGCCTTCCCAAATATTCGCAATCGAGCCATTGCTGTGCGAGGTTGCTGGCCTGTCGCGCGCGATCGCTGCAATCCTGCAGCTGCGCCAATGTCTCCGCAGCAATCGCCGCGGCCGCGTCGCCGCGCAGTTTGGCTTTAATGCAGCGATGCAGCAGGTAATCGTTGAATTTGCGAATCGGCGATGTGATGGTGGTATAGGCTGTCAAGCCCATGCCGAAGTGCGGCGCGCATTGCGCGCAAAATTGGCTGCGCTCCAGCGAGCGAAATAAAATTTCGCGCAGCGGCAATGCGAATTGTTCGGTTGCCAATGTGTGCATCAACGCAATGTAATTGGGCAGCGCGGTGATATCGTTGGTGACCAATTGCGGTAATTCCGCCTCGATCAATTTTTTTACATTGTCGTGGCGCTCGCTGCGAAAACCGCGATGGCTAACAAAAATGGCGCTGTCATCGCGCAGATAATCCGCCGCGCAGCGATTGGTTGCGACCATGCATTCTTCGACGAGCAGATGCGCCGCCGATTTTTGCTGACGCTGATAATTTCCCACCTTGCCGTTTTCATCGAGCTGCGCACGATATTCGCCGCGCTCCGGCAATACAATATGTTCGCGTTGCCGCTGCAGCTGCAAACATTCGCTGACGGTTTTTAACGCATGCAATGATTCCGACCATTCGCTTGTCGCAAGCGCTTCGGCGTCGCGAAGAAAATTCGCCGCGTCGTTGTAACTGAGCTTCGCGCACGAACGCACGCGCGCTTCGCTAAAAATATAACGCGCAATTATGCCGTCATCGGTGACAAATAATTCGCAGACCAGCGCCAGACGCTCGCCATCGGGCTGCAGCGAACATTGGTTATTGGCGAGCTGCTCGGGCAGCATCGGCACGGTGCAGCCGGGTAAATAAATACTGGTACCGCGCGCGGCAATCGTCTGCTCCAGCGCCGAGCCGGGTTTGATCCAGGCGCTCGGATCGGCTATCGCTACAGTTAATTTCCAGCCGCTGGTCTGCGCGTCGATTTGTACGCGCTCGGCGTGCAATGCGTCATCCATATCGCGGGTTTCTGCGCCATCGATTGTAACCAGCGGCAAGGCGGTGAGATCGCGCCGCGCTTGCGGATCGGGTTGCTCAATATCGTTTTCAATTAGCGTCGGGGCGGCATCCGGCAATTTGAAGCGCGCGAGCGCATAGCGCGCCTCGATGCCTTTTTGTGTCGCATTGCCGATGATATTGTCGATGCGCGCCTGCGGTTTGCCATCGTTAAACGGATGTTGCGTGATTTGCGCGCGCACCCAATCGCCATGATTGGGAAGAGCGCTATGTTTTGCATCGCGGCGTAATTTCGGCGGAACGAATATCCAGCGGCTCAGCCGCGGCAAATCCGTTTCGATAAAATGCGCGTTGTCGCGCACCACATATTGCCCGGTAAAGGCGCGCAATGGACTTTCGAGCAAGCGTTCCAATTGCGCGATCGGTTTGCCTTCCGGTCCGGTCACCACTTCGATGTCAACGCGGTCGTCGGGAAATACTCGCTGCATTTGTTCGGGCGGCAAATAAATTTCGCGTCCATCGTCGAGCGCGACAAAACCGAAACGGCCCTGGCTGCCTTTTACAATTCCCGTGGCGCGATCTTTGGTTTCTACGATCGTTTGTTTCAGCTGGCGCAATTGCGCCAAGGCATCGTTGTTCAGCATGAATGAATCAGCATAAAGTGAATCGAGATGTGGA
Source organism: Spongiibacteraceae bacterium (assembly GCA_036502545.1). GTDB lineage: Bacteria > Pseudomonadota > Gammaproteobacteria > Pseudomonadales > CAMLJR01 > CAMLJR01. The sequence continues at coordinate 12,107 of DASXYH010000053.1, read as the reverse complement.
GTGGCGCGGACATATCCCGCGCGAAACGGGTGCGATAGCCTAGCGGAAAACGCCGGCGAATGGCAGTCGATTGTTTTCGTTTCGCACCAAACACATGATTATTTTACGCATCGAAAATAATTCATGTGACGAGGTTGACAAACCGGTGCCGCGCTCAAATAATCCTTACATACGCTCAATGCCAGGACCACTTCGTTGCCATCATTCAGCAACGTTATATTGTATGGCCTGTCTGGAGCTGCGGCGCTCGATGTATCGGCGCTCGCATTCCCATACGGCCCGCTTCGCTGCTTTTGGCAGCGGTATCGGCGCGCAGCGTGCAGTTCGCTCCAACCTCTCAACTTTCTCGCGAAATTTCCCAGCTCTTCCTGCTCATTGCAGTTCGCAGCGTCGTTGTTGCGGCAGTATGTTTTAGCGTCGCGTGCAACGGCATAGTTTTATCCACTCACGGGGAAACCGGCCACTATGGAAAAAATTTACGTCCTCGATACCAATGTGCTGCTGCATGATCCGCTCGCGCTGAGTGCTTTCGACGAACACCGTGCCGTGGTGCCGATGACAGTGCTGGAAGAGCTCGATGCGATCAAGGATCGTCGCGACAAGGATGTGAGCCGCGAAGCGCGCATCGCCATTCAGGCGATCGATAAAGTGCTCGCAAATGCATCGCCGAAAGAAATTCAGGAGGGTGTGGAAATTCCCGGCAGCAGTATCGGCGGACGTCGCAACGGAAAACTTTCCGTTTATCCCGATCAATTGATTCATCTCGATCATAAGGCGCCGTATCTCGATGGCTCGCCGCAGCAGGCAAACGACAATCGCATCATCAATGTTGCGCTGCATCTGCAGGCGACCAATCTCGGCGCGTATGTGTGCCTCGTTACCAAAGACATCAATATGCGTCTGAAAGCGAAGGGATCGGGTTTGCAGCATGTCGAGGATTATCGCAAGGATCGCGTGCTCGACGATATCGATCTGATGGCGAAGGGCTATGAAAAAGTCAGCGGACAATTCTGGTCGCGCGTCGATAAAGTAAAAACATTTCGGCGCGGTACCGACACCGTGCATTTAATCGCGCGCAGTGTAATGCCCGATGCGTATCCCAATATGTTCATCGTCGATGAAAGCGATTTCGTCGGTTATATCGAGCACCTCGACGATGAATTTATCGAGCTGGTCGATTTGCATGTCGATCGCTTGATGTCGCAGCGTTTATGGGGATTGACGCCGCGCAACCTGGAACAGGCGATGGCGTTTTTCCTGATTCAACGGCAGGAGGTGGACATGACCGTTCTGACCGGGCCGGCGGGTTCGGGCAAAACATTGATCGCGCTCGCGTACGGGCTGCACGCGATTATCGAAGAAAAACGTTATGACAAGCTGATCGTGGCGCGCTCGACGCCGCCGATCGCCGAGGATATTGGGTTCTTGCCCGGCACCGAAGAAGAAAAAATGGCGCCGTGGCTCGCCGCGTTCGACGATAATCTTGAGGTTTTGCACGGTGGTGACGATTCGCCGATGAGTAGCATGGAATACGTTAAACAACGTGCGAATATCCAATTCAAATCGTTGAATTTTATGCGCGGACGCTCATTCAATAACGCTTACATCATCATCGATGAAGCGCAGGGGCTTACGCAGTTTCAGCTTAAATCGATCGTCACGCGGGTCGGCGTCAACTCCAAAATCGTCGTGCTGGGCAATTTGGCGCAGATCGACAACAAATATATTTCGCCGCTGACATCGGGGCTCACTTATCTGGTCGAAAAATGCAAAACGTTTCAGCATGCCGGCGTGATGCATGTGAACGGTATCGAGCGCAGCCGCCTGGCCGCGTTCGCCGAGGAAAATTTATAGTGGAATCAATAGTATTAGTACCAGATTGAGTTTGATTTTGCAGACCACCGTTACAGTTTTGTAACGCGCGAACGCTCGCCTAAAGCGGTTTGGCGTGTCACCATTGCTCCGGTCTATACTGAGACTATGTTCACAGTATTGAGTGAGTTAGCGCACGGCGTTAGCACAAGATTAGCCTGGGTGATGTATGACTACAGAGGCAATAGCCGTGCGGTGGGGTGACGGCAGACGTGCCGATTCCGATTTTGCGCGCGAACAAATTCTCGATGCGGCTTGGCGTTGCTACAAAAAAAAGAGCATTTATAAAACCAGCATGGAACATATCGCGCGCGAAGCAAAGATATCGCGCACGACGGTCTACCGTTATTTTCAAAACCGCGATGAAGTGATGGCGGGCGTGATGGTGCGTGCGCTGAATGAATTGTCGCAGGATATTTCCGCGCAGTTGACTAATATACCGAGTTTCGCCGAGTTTCTGGTGGAATCGCTGACGCGAGTAACCGAAGCAACAATGAGCTCACCGGTGTTCAGTTTATTGTTGCAGGAAGAGATGTCGATGCGCAGCCGTATCTTTGTCGGTTCCGCCGATATTATCGGTCTCGTCGCCAATTTCTTTCGGCCGCGGTTCGAGCAGGCGCAACAGACTGGGGAGCTCGTTGATGGTGTCGAATTCGAGCAGTTTATCGATTGGATAATCCATATGCTGGCTGCTTATGCATTGGCGCCGTCGTCGCCATTGCGCGGAAGCGATGGCTGGCGGCATATGTTATGGCGCTTTCTGGTGCCAGCGATTGCGAAAGAATCGAGTTATGCCCGCCGATAAACGTGCGTTGACAGCATTGATCGCGAAAATTTCCGATCTCACTCTAAAACAGCCAGTGTATAAAGCCAGTATATAAATTGCAGAATCGCAAGCGCGGCCGCACCGGCCAGCACATCGTCTAACATGATTCCTAAACCGCCGTGGATATTTTTATCGCACCAGCGAATCGGCCACGGCTTCCAGATATCAAATAAGCGAAATAATAAAAATCCGCTGAGAATCCAGGCGCCGCTCGTCGGCAACCAAGCGAGCGCAATCCAGAGGCCGATGAATTCGTCCCACACGATGGCGCCGTGATCGTGCGTGCGCAAATCGCGCGCGGTTTTACCGCAGACGTAAATTCCCAACGCGAAACCTGCCGTAACAACTAACCAATAAATCGATATCGGCAGAAAATGCAGCGGCCACCACGGAATTAATGCGGCGAAGCTGCCGAATGTGCCCGGTGCGCGCGGCGCCAAGCCGCTGCCAAAGCCAGCGGCCAATAGATGAACGGGATTGCGGCAATCGGGTTTACTCATATCAGCTGAGTTTAGTCATATCAAAAATGCGAGTAGCCGCTGCGCGGCAATGGCTGCGTGCGACCATTTGTTGCGCGCGCAAATAATTCATCGCCCGCAACGATGGTGCCGATCTCGGTTAACGGTAATGCTAATTGGTGCGCGATATTTTGCATCATGTTTTTCTTCGTCTGCGGTACCGTAAAGCATAATTCGTAATCGTCGCCGCCGTGCAGTGCCAAATCGATTGCGTCGGCGCGGTTGCGCAGCGCAACGGACAGCAGCAATTTTTCCGGTTCGATAATCGCGCCCACCGCGCTGCGTTCAAGAATATGGCCGAGATCGGCGGCCAGACCATCGGAAATATCGATAGCGGCGGTCGCGATGTCGCGCAGGGCGATGCCGAGCGCGATACGCGGGCTCGGGGTGTAATAACGCGACAATAAAAATTGCTGCTGTGCATTTAACTGCGATGATGTGACAGCCAATGACTGCAGCGCGGCGCGCGCATCGCCGAGCGTACCGGAGACAAAAATGGCATCGTCGACACGCGCGCCGCTGCGCAATAGCGCTTGATGAGTGGGCACGATGCCGGTGATTTGAATTGAAATAACAATGGTGGGTCCGCGCGTGGTATCGCCGCCGATCAATGCAATGTCGAATTCATTGGCGCAGTCGCGCAGGCCGCGACTAAATGCCGCCAGCCAATTTTCATCGGCATTCGACAGCGTGAGCGCAAGCGTAAAAGCCAACGGCTGCGCGCCGACCGCGGCGAGATCGGACAAATTAGTGCGCAGCGCTTTTTGCGCAATTAAATACGGATCGGCGTTAGCCGGAAAATGCACATCGGCAACGAGCGTATCAATCGACAGTGCAAGTTGATGTCCAGCGGGTGGTGTCAGCAGCGCGCAGTCGTCGCCGATACCAAGATCGATTTGGCGCGCGCTGCCGATAGCGGAAAAATAGCGGGCGATCAGTTCGAATTCGCCAATGGCCACGATGAGCTACCGTTTCGCCGCCGCGGTTTCCACGCTGCGCACCTGTTTGGCGACGTTATCGAGCACGCCGTTGATGTATTTGTGGCTTTCGGCGGCGCCGAATTTTTTCGCCAGCGCGACCGCTTCGTTGATTGCGACTTTGAACGGCACGTCGATGCGGTGCGCGAGTTCGTATGTACCGATACGCAACAATGCGAGCTCAATCGGCGTCAATTCTTTAATCGTACGATCGAGGTGTGGCGCGAATAACTGATCGATAGCACCGAGTTGCGCGGGAATACGGTGCAATAGTTCCTGAAAAAATTCGCCATCGACTTGTGCAAAATCGTATTCGGCGCGAAATTGTTGCTCGATCGTTTGCAGCGCGGTTTGGCTCATTTGCCATTGATACAGCGCTTGCATCGCGTAGTGACGCGCTTTGTGTCGCAACGCAGGATTAAAGCCGGAAGGGTTTGCCACAAGTATTTCTCTCTCGATTGATAAAGAACACGGAGATCGTTGTGATTCCGTTTGTCTTTTCTCCTCCCCTGATAAGGGGAGGTCGGGAGGGGTTTATTTACCTGGTAGAAAAACCCCTCCGTCTCGCTGCGCGAGCCACCTCCCCTTATCAGGGGAGGAAATTACAAATTCCCGAGCAAACTCACCATTTCCAGTGCCGACAGCGCTGCTTCCGCGCCTTTATTGCCGGCCTTGGTGCCGGCGCGCTCGATCGCCTGTTCGATCGTGTCGACCGTCAGCACGCCGAATGCAACCGGTACGCCGTATTCCATCATCACCTGCGCGAGGCCTTTTGTGCATTCGCCGGCGACATATTCGAAATGCGGCGTGCCGCCGCGAATCACCGCGCCGAGCGCAATAATTGCATCGAATTGTTTTTTCTCCGCGATTTTTTTGCAGATCAGCGGAATTTCAAACGCGCCCGGTGCGCGCACGATAGTTATTTGTTGATCGCCGACACCGTGGCGGCGCAAGGTATCGATCGCAGCGCTGAGCAGGCTTTCGACCACAAAACTGTTCCAGCGGCCGACCACGATGGCGAAACGGCCACTGCCTGCTCCAATAAAAGTACCTTCGATGGTTTTAATCGTGCTCATGAATTTTCCTTACGTGCAATTCAAAATTTTTATGCGCCGGGCTCAAGATAATCGACCACTTCCAGATCGAAACCGGAAATCGCATTGTACTTGACCGGTGTGCCCATCACGCGAAATTTGCGCACGCCGAGTTCGCGCAGAATTTGCGAGCCAAGACCGATCGTCAACAATGTGCTGCGACCGCCGATGGCAGCGGGCGCTGGCGTATCGCGTTTGCCGAGCGCGATATCGACGCTCGCGAGCAAATCGTTCGGCGCTTCATTGCCGGCTAATATCAATAACACGCCGCCCTCTTCCGCAATTTTTTTGAGGCAACGCTGTGTATTCCAACTGGTTTGCCCGCGCGGTTGCGTGCCGACTAAATCGCGCAGCGCGCTGGTAAATTGTACCCGCACCAGTGGTGCCGGATTTTTTGCGACATCGCCTTTCACCACAGCGAGATGAATATCGCCGTGATAGCGATCGCGAAAAGTATGCAAAATAAAATCACCGTGATCGGTGTGAATCGGACCTGCGCTGATTTTCTCGATGCTGCTTTCATTGACGACGCGATAGTGAATCAAGTCGGCGATGGTGCCGATTTTAATACCGTGCTCCTGCGCGAATTTTTCCAGATCGGGGCGGCGCGCCATACTGCCGTCGGCGTTCATTACTTCGCAGATAACGCCCGCTGCATCGAAGCCGGCAAGACGCGCTAAATCGCACGCGGCTTCGGTATGGCCCGCGCGCACCAACACGCCGCCGGGTTCGGCCATCAGCGGAAAAATATGGCCGGGCTGCACGATATCGTCGGGTTTGGCGTTGCGCGCAGCGGCGGTGCGCACCGTCAACGCACGATCGGCAGCGGATATGCCGGTGGTAACGCCGTGCGCGGCTTCGATCGAAACGGTGAATTTGGTGCCGAAACCGGAGGCATTGCGCTGTACCATCAGCGGCAGATGTAAACGCTCGCAGCGCTCGCGTGTCATCGGCATGCAAATCAAACCGCAGGCATAACGCGCCATGAAATTGATGTGTTCGGCGCCGACGCATTCCGCCGCCATGACGATATCGCCTTCATTTTCGCGATCCTCGTCATCCATCAGGATCACCATTTTGCCGAGGCGGATATCCTGAATGATTTCTTCGATGCTATTGAGCGCCATACTGCAACCTTAATTTTTTGCGCCGAAGCCGTGTTCGGCGAGAAATGTGGCGGTGATGCCTGAATCTTTTGTCGCCGCTTTTTCGCCAAGTAACAAGCGTTCGAGATAACGTGCGATTAAATCCACTTCGAGATTGATGCGCGCGCCGGGCCGGTAATTGCCGATCACCGTCACGCGCGCCGTATGCGGTACTATATTCAATTCGAACTCGGCGCCGCTTACCGCATTTACGGTAAGACTGACACCGTCGACACAGATCGAACCTTTGTGCGCGATATATTTCGCCAACGCAGCGGGCGCGCGCATGGTAAAACGAATCGAGCGCGCGTCTTCGCTGCGCGCGATCACTTCGCCGACGCCATCGACATGGCCGCTGACGATATGTCCGCCGAGCCGCGCCTGCGGCGTCAGCGCCAGTTCTAAATTAACCGGTGTGCCCACGCTCCATTGGCCAATAGTGGTGAAGGCCAGCGTTTCGCGCGATACATCGGCCCAAAAGCCATCGCTTGGCAATTCTACTACCGTCAAGCACACGCCATTGGTGGCGATGCTGTCGCCGAGTGCAATCTCATTGAGATCCAAATTCTGCGTGGCAATGCGCAGACGCAAATCGCCGTTGCTCGGTTGCAGTGCGAGGACATTGCCGATGGTTTCTACGATGCCTGTAAACATATGCGATCCGATTTAAATGCTGTGTTCGCGCTGAGTTTGCAATTGCCGCTGCCCGCCGTTTCCGCGTAAAGCGCGTAATTGCGCAATGGTTTGTGCGCAGGCTTTGGCGGCCTCCGAGCCCTTAAGGGCTAAATGATCGAAAAAGAAATTGTTGTGATCCGTGTGAGCATGAAAATGATGCGGTGTTAATACGGCCGAAATAACCGGAATTTCCGTTTCCATTTGCACTTGCATCAGCGCGTTGATGACCGCATGCGCCACGAATTCATGGCGATAAATGCCGCCATCGACAACGAGACCGGCCGCTACGATAGCGGCATATTGCCCACTTTTTGCCAACAGCTTTGTCTGCAATGGAATTTCAAACGCGCCGCTAACCTCAAATAAATCGATATCGGTTTCGGCAATTTCCCAATTCGCCATTTCGATGAGGAAGGCCTCGCGACAGCGATCGACAATATCTTTGTGCCAGCAAGATTGGACAAAAGCGATACGAGTGCGCTGAGGAAGTGGACCGGATGATAACGATTGCATTTATGTGCCCTGCCAATGATTCAGGGCTGCACGAGACGCAAACACACGTGCGGATTGCGCGTGCGGAAGCTCCCGCTCTCATAACCGGACTTTAACCGTCGGCCCCGGAATCGCACCGAGTCTGCTGTCCTTGTCGATGACATCGACAAGCGCCCGCGGGCTATGCGGCGGAAACGTCGATTAAGTTATCGCATTCGCGACACTTAATCATGGCTTCGCGGCGCAATTACCGCCGGTGGGGAGTTTCACCCCGCCCTGAGAGTGCGACGAACGATTCGCCGCCGGCGCAAATTACCACGGCTGCAAGTGGTATCGCAAATGCAGCCGGCATCACGGCGCGGGCGGAGTTGCATACAGCGGCGTTGCATCGATGCGCCAATCGTTGCCAACCGCGCGAATATCGTGAATTTTCAAGCGCTGCTGCGCGCGCATTTTTTCGAGCGGCAATTCGAATAATGGTTTGCCGGTACTGCCGAGTAAAGTCGGCGCCATATAAATCGTCAACCAGTCAACGAGACCTGCGCGCCAGAATGCGCCGGCCAACGTGGGGCCGGCCTCGACCAGAACTTCGTTGCACTGTTGCTCGGTGAGGTAATTCATTACTGCGTTTAAATCGACGCGGCCATCGTGTGCAGGCGCGTGAAAAATTTCGCCGCCGGCGTCGATGATTTGTTCCCAGCGCTTTTGTTCGTCGTTCAATGTCGCGATCGTCAAGCGGCCCGGCTGCGCAAAAATACGCGCCGGCGGATGCAGGCGCAATTGCGAATCGAGCACGACGCGCAGCGGTTGCCGCCGCGCAATTTCTTCCGCATTCGGCAGATTTAATTCTTCGGCGCGCACACTGAGCGCCGCATTATCCAGCAATATCGTTTCGACACCACTGACGATAGCGCAACTGCGCGCACGCAGGCGTTGCCCATCCGCGCGCGCTGCGGTGCCGGTGAGCCATTGGCTTTCGCCGGATGCCATCGCGGTGCGACCGTCCAGGCTCATCGCCAATTTCACGCGCACCCATGGTCGCTGGCGTTCCATGCGGCTGATAAAACCGACATTCAATGCACGCGCGGCATTTTCGAGCAATCCCGTTGCAACCGCGATGCCGGCGTTGCGCAGCAATTCGAGACCGCGACCGCTGACCAAAGGATTCGGATCTTTCATCGCGGCGACTACTCGCGTAATTCCCGCCGCGATCAGTGCCGCGCAACACGGCGCTGTTTTTCCGTGATGACTGCAGGGCTCCAGCGTGACGTAAGCGGTCGCGCCACGCGCATTGCCGTAAAGTTTTTGCGCGTCGTGCAGCGCATTGATTTCGGCGTGCGGCTGCCCGGCCCATTGATGCCAGCCGCGGCCGATGATTTTTCCGTCGCGCACCAATACGCAGCCGACGCGCGGATTCGGCGAAGTCGTGTAGAGACCGCGCTCCGCCAGTTGCAGTGCTTCAGCCATATAGTGGTGATCGATGTCGGCGGTCATACACTTACGCACACAATTGCTGCGCTCGCTAATTTTTGAGAGAGGTTCTAGCTGCTGGTGGGAGTGGGCTCCTGCGCCAGTTTATCGATTTCGGCGCGAAATTCATTGAGATCCTGAAAGCTGCGATACACCGATGCAAAACGGACATAGGCAACATGATCGAGCCGCTTGAGCGCTTCCATCACTATTTCGCCGATCACGCGCGAATCGATTTCGCGCTCGCCGGTCGATTGCAGTTGATGCTTGATTTGCGTCAGCAGCGTATCGACTTTTTCGATACTGACCGGACGTTTCTGCACCGCGCGCAAAATACCGTTGCGCAATTTATCTTCGTCGAACGGCTCGCGCGAGCCGTTGCTTTTGATCACGCGCGGCATCAATAATTCGGCGCTTTCGAACGTCGTGAAACGCTCAGCGCACGACAGACATTCGCGCCGGCGCCGCACTTGGCTGCCTTCGGCAACCAGGCGCGAATCGATCACTTTGGTGTCGTCGAAACTGCAGAACGGGCAGCGCATGCAGGCGCCTCAGTTAGAGTGTTAGAGAGACGCTCCCTCCCCTGACAAGGGGAGGAAATAGTCCAGCGCATGCGTAAAATCATCTGCCATACACCGGAAACTTCGCGCAAATGCCCAGCGCTTTTTCTTTGATGCGCGGAATCATCTGCGCGCTGGTGCCGTTGCCGAGACTGTCGAGCACATCGCACAGCCAGTGCGCGAGCTCGCCACATTCGGCTTCTTTGAACCCGCGCGTAGTAACCGCTGGCGTGCCGATGCGCAGGCCCGACGTTACGAATGGCGAGCGCGGATCGTTCGGCACCGAATTTTTGTTCACAGTGATATTCGCCTGGCCCAACGCTGCGTCGGCGTCTTTGCCGGTGTATTCTTTGCCGATCAGATCGATCAACATCAAATGGTTGTCGGTGCCGCCGGAGACCACCTTGTAACCGCGTTGCAATAATACCGCCGCCATTGCCCGCGCATTGGCGACGATTTGTTTCTGGTAGGTTTTGAATTCGGGCGCCAGCGCCTCCTTGAACGCGACGGCCTTGGCGGCGATCACATGCATCAGCGGACCGCCCTGAATGCCGGGAAATACCGCGGAATTTAATTTCTTATAGAATTCTTCCGATTGGCCTTTGCTAACGATGATGCCGCCGCGCGGACCGCGCAATGTTTTGTGCGTGGTGCTGGTGACGACATGCGCGTGCGGCAGCGGGCTCGGATATTCGCCGGCGGCGACGAGACCGGCAACGTGCGCCATATCGACCCACAAATACGCACCGACTTTATCGGCGATCGCGCGCATGCGCGCCCAATCCTTCACGCGCGAATACGCGGAAAAACCGCCGATAATCATTTTCGGTTTCGCTTCCAGCGCGATTTTTTCCATTTCGTCGTAATTGATCATGCCGGTCGCAGTGTCGAGACCATACGGCACGATCTTGTAATGGCGGCCGGAGAAATTGATCGGATTGCCGTGCGTCAGATGGCCGCCCTGCGCCAGATTCATTCCCATCACGGTATCGCCGGGATTGACCAGCGCGAGAAAAATGGCGGCGTTGGCCTGCGCGCCCGAATGCGGCTGCACATTGGCGTAATCGCAATCGAACAATTGCTTGACGCGATCGATCGCCAATTGCTCGGCGATATCGACGAATTCACAGCCGCCGTAGTAACGCTTGCCGGGATAACCTTCGGCGTATTTGTTGGTAAGCACGGTGCCTTGCGCCTGCAACACGCGCGGGCTCGCATAGTTTTCCGAGGCGATCAGCTCGATATGTTCTTCCTGGCGATGCACTTCGCCCTGAATGGCATCCCACAACGCGTCGTCGTAACCGGCGATGGATAGGTCTTTGTTAAACATCGAAGTCTCCCAGGCGAAGCCGAAACTGAAGCAAACCGAAGCTATATGGAAAAGGGGCGCAATTGTAACTTATCCACCTATTTCGGCATATCGCTATACGCTGCCGGCCATGCTTTCTTGCAAAGCGATTGCGCGAGCGGGGTGGATTCGGTAACTTCGCGGCACTGCAATTCAGAGGTACCTTCCGGCATGGCCCAATACGTTTATACGATGAACCGCGTGAGTAAAATCGTGCCGCCCAAGCGCGAAATTCTCACCGATATTTCTCTGTCTTTTTTCCCCGGTGCCAAAATCGGCGTGCTCGGCCTGAATGGCTCGGGTAAATCGACTCTGCTGCGCATCATGGCCGGCGTCGATCAGGAATTTAACGGCGAGGCGCGGCCGCAGCCCGGTTTAAAAATCGGCTATCTGTCGCAGGAGCCGCCGCTCGATCCGAATAAGGATGTGCGCGGCAATGTCGAGGAAGGAGTGAAGGAGGCGATCGATGCGCTCGCCGGGCTCGAAAAAATTTATGCGGCCTATGGCGACGCCGACGCCGATTTCGATGCTCTGGCGAAAGAACAGGCGCGGCTCGAAGATATTGTGCAGGCGTTAGACGTGCACAATCTTGATCACAAGCTTGAAGTCGCCGCCGATGCGCTGCGGTTGCCTGCCTGGGACGCCGATGTCACCAAAATTTCCGGCGGCGAGCGTCGCCGCGTCGCGCTGTGTCGTCTGCTGTTGTCGAATCCCGATATGCTGCTGCTCGATGAGCCGACCAACCATCTCGATGCCGAAAGCGTCGCCTGGCTCGAGCATTTCCTCTGCGAATTCCCCGGCACTGTTGTTGCGATTACGCACGATCGCTATTTCCTCGATAACGCCGCCGGTTGGATTCTAGAGCTCGATCGCGGCCGCGGCATTCCGTTCGAGGGCAATTACTCGGCGTGGCTCGGCGCGCGCGAGCAGCGTCTGGAAGTGGAGCAGAAGCAGGAAGCGGCGCGGCAGAAAACGGTGAAATCCGAATTGGAATGGGTGCGCCAGAACGCGAAGGGTCGCCAGGCGAAAAGCAAGGCGCGTCTCGCGCGTTTTGAAGAAATGCAATCGCAGGAATTTCAGACGCGCAACGAAACCAACGAGATTTATATTCCGCCGGGACCGCGCCTCGG
>DASXYH010000052.1:0-3597 GCA_036502545.1 Spongiibacteraceae bacterium | reverse complement strand
AATGCCACGCGCGCGCTGTGGTGAAAATCATCGTTCCACATTGCATCCAGGCCGTGACCGCCGCGTTCGATCGGAGCGAGGCAGTGAACCTGCTGCGGTTCGTTCTCGGCAATTAAAATTATCCGGCGCGAACCCGCCGCTACACGTGCGCGCTGCGATAATTCGGCGAGCACATGGCGTGGCCCGCTATCGTGAATCGATTGTGTGGCATCGAGCCGCAAACCATCGAGATGAAACTCGTCGATCCAATAGCACGCGTTGGCGATATGGAATTCGCGTACGGGCTCGCAGTGTTCGCCATCGTAATTGATGGCGGCGCCCCATTCATTACAGTAGCGATCGGTAAAATAACAAGGGCTGTATTTGCCAAGATAATTGCCATCGGGACCGAGATGGTTGTACACCACATCCAGAATCACCGCGAGCCCATATTGATGTGCGGCATCGACAAAACGTTTTAGCGCATCGTAATCGCCGTAGCCGTGATACGGCGCGTAAAAATTCACACCGTCGTAACCCCAATTGAAGCGACCGGGAAATTCAGCGATCGGCATGATTTCCAAAACAGTAACGCCGAGTTCGAGCAAATGCGCAAAATGCGCCTGCGCGGCATCGAACGTACCGGCCGCGGTGAAGGTGCCGATATGCATTTCGTAGATGATTTGGCCTTCTATGTCGATGCCGTGCCAGTCGGCGTCATGCCACCGCCATGCATCTCGATCGATTAATTGCGAAGGGCCGTGCGGGCCTAGCGGTTGATAGCGCGAACACGGATCGGGAAATAAATCGGAACCGTCGAGCTGATAGCGATAAAGTGTACCGGCAGCGATATCCGCAACCGTCGCGCGAAAAAAACCTTCATCTTCGGGTTGCATCGCGATGCGCTGCATTGGATTTTCCAGCACCAGCGTCACTGCGCGGGCGGCCGGCGCCCATAGGCGAAACTGCGCGCCATTTTCATTCAGCTGCGCGCCCTGCCGATAACGGTTACTGTCGGTCATATAATTTTTATTCAACCCCGAAAGTAATTATTGCAAACGGCGGCGACAAAAATGCCGTTTGCCCGGTTTGAGCCGTGCGCCTCTCTGAAGCTGAAATCCTCGATAAAAACCCGTTTTTTTGATGAACCATCTGCAACGGGTTGCTGCAAATGCACAGATTAAAGGCATCAACGCAAGGCTTATGCCACGCGATGAAACCGAGGATTAGGTTTCATCCAGGCGGTGATTTGACCGGGAGCGACAAAGTTCTTTTTCCAACATTGCAATACAAGGTAAATTAGCGCGCTGCCGCAGCGCGCTCCGGATGGATCGGCCGCGTGTTTAAAGCCTTCAAAATATCTGTACCAAGATCAGACAACCTGATGGTCGCAGCGGTTTGATAATGTCTATTCAAGTAGACACATAAAAGTTATTTACGAAAAAGATAAACAAAACATGACGATTGATCTCGCGCTGTTCGGCAGTGCATTGCTGCTTGGCTTTGTCGGCAGTACGCATTGCGTCGGTATGTGCGGCGGCATCAGCGCGACACTCGGCGCGGCGGGCGGCGCTAATAACGTAAAGCTCTCGCTGAGCTACAACGTCGGTCGCGTACTGTGTTACACGCTGCTCGGCGCAATCGTTGGCGGCAGCGTCGAATTGCTCACTATTCCCGTGACGCCGGTGCTGCCGCAAATCGGTTTATGGCTGCGCAGTTTGGCGGGATTATTAGTGATCGCAATGGGTCTGTATGTCGCCGGTTGGTGGAGCGGTTTAACGCGCCTCGAAGCGATCGGCAAACATTTGTGGCGCCATGTGCAGCCGCTCACGCGCAAATTATTACCGCCGCGGCATGCCGGCAGCGCGTTATTATTGGGCGCGTTGTGGGGTTTGTTGCCGTGCGGCATGGTGTATTCCAGTTTGAGTTGGACCGCGATGAACGGCACGGCACTGGGTGGTGCCGAATGGATGGCTGCGTTCGGTATCGGCACATTACCGGCGATGATGGTAACGACGCACGGTGGTAGTTACATTCGCGATTTAACGCGCCGCCCGCGCGTGCGAAAACTCGTGGCTATCGCGCTTATTATTTTTGGTGCAAGTGCGGCGGTATTGCCGTGGCTACATGGCGCGCACTCGGAGCATGAGCATATGCATCACGCGGCGATGTGATATAGAGATAAGCGAGCACCGGTGCGGGCGCCGTGAGGATAAATAGTAGTTTTTGCGGCATATCCGGGAATTTATGTTTACGCGCCGGGCTTCATGCTTGAACCTTCACTGACTAGGTGTAAACTGCGGTTCGCCGTGCGGCACCTCCGCGCCCTCGTCACGAAATTGGATTTCCGGAACCTGCCGTTATGTGGAAAACCTGCTTCCCTCACGAGCGCGTCCTGCAAGGCCAACGCGAACTCATCTTATAAAACCAATACGAGGCCATCGTTATGATTCCGCCGCGATTCGATTACCACGTTCCCACCACCATTGGCGAAGCTATCGCTCTGCTCGGGCAATTCGGCGGCGAGGCCAAGCTGCTGGCCGGCGGCCACAGTTTGCTGCCAATGATGAAACTGCGCTTTGCCGAACCCGCGCATCTGATCGATATCAACCGCATCCCCGAGTTACGCGGTATTCGCGAAGAAGGCAATACGATCGTGATCGGTGCGATGACGGTTGAGAATGACCTTATCGCGTCGCCGCTCATTCAAAATAAAGTGCCGTTGTTGGCGCACGCCGCGAAATTGATCGCCGATCCCCAAGTGCGCAATCGCGGCACCATCGGCGGCGATATTGCACACGGTGATCCCGGCAACGATCACCCCGCGATTTCGATAGTGTTGCAGGCGCAATTCGTACTCGAAGGCCCGAGCGGTCGCCGCACGGTTGCTGCCGACGATTTTTTCCTCGGCATGTACACGACGCTGCTCGAAGAAAACGAAGTGATGTGCGAAATTCGCGTACCCGCGTTTGTGCCAAGCACCGGTTGGGCGTACGAAAAACTCAAACGCAAAACGGGCGACTTTGCCACGGCGGGTTGCGCTGTGGTGATGAACGCGAAAGGCGGCATCGTGAATCAGGTTCGCATCGCGTTAACCAATGTCGGGCCGACCGCATTGCGCGCGGCGGCAGCCGAGCAGGCAATCATCGGCAAAGCATTGAATGCCGCGACATTAGAATCTGCTGCTAACGCGGCAATGGCCATCTGCGCTCCCGCGGAAGATTTGCGCGGCGATATCGAATACAAAACCGCGATGGCTGGTCAGATGGTCAAACGCGCGTTGATGAACGCACTAGCGCGCTGCAAATAATCGGCGGCTGCAAATAAATATAAGGAGATCGATATGGCGAAGAAACTTATCAAGGTCCACGTCAATGGCCGCGAGTACGAAAAAGCGGTCGAGCCGCGCACGCTGCTGATTCATTTTCTGCGCGAAGAACTCAACCTCACCGGCGCGCATATCGGCTGCGAAACCAGTCATTGCGGCGCGTGCACCGTGGATGTCGACGGTTGTTCAGTGAAATCCTGCACCGTGCTCGCGGTGCAGTGCGATGGCAGCACGGTGCATACCGTGGAGGGCCTCGCGAAAGCCGGTGTATTGCATGCGGTACAGGAAGG
>DASXYH010000051.1:0-16616 GCA_036502545.1 Spongiibacteraceae bacterium | reverse complement strand
AATTGTCGGATAGCCAGCATCGCGAAATGCGCGCTCAAGATTCGCCGCGGCGGCGTTGACATCGCTGATCGCGCGCTGCGGACCCAGATAGGGAGATACGGAAGTTTCAATACGTTCGGTTTCGAGCAAGGTATTGCCCTCAACGCGGTATTCCCAGATATCGAAGTGTTTATCGCTGGCTGCAGCATCGGTGCTTTCGGCCGAAGTAAGTGCAGAAAACAAGCTAAAAGCTATCGCGACGGCCAACAGAAAATAATGGAAATTCGGGCTGAGAGAGAACGACTGCCCATTGCCCTGTGGCTTTTCAACAACATTCATGCCGCCATTTTCCCCAGACAAAAAACTTATTCGCGGCTAACGGCCGCAGCACCGCATTTTTTAATTCTTGAGGGCGCTGAATGAGTTGATCAGGCCCGGAGCCGTTACGGCGCGCAACCCGGCTGTCTCTATGAATCAAAGAGACCCGTGGCTTTCCGAACCCGCCTCACAACGGGAGTGGCATGACATACGAACGACATTCGTACGTTGAAGGCATTGCATTTTCGCAATGGCTTCGAAGACGCGCCTACGTTACCGAGCGAACATGACAGACGAGTTAACACTTTGTGAAAACTTCTGCGATTTTTTTGTCATACAACCGCAATACAAATGGAATGAGGTCAATAAATATTTAGTTGACTAATAAAAAAGGCCGGCAATGCCGGCCTTTTATTTTGCACTCGATATTACATCGAGCTTTTTTGTATCTGCACTACGAATTTAAGCGCAATTACATTTGGCTTTTGCCACCCAGAATAATTTTGGGCGCACAGCTGTTTGCATCGTTGCCACCACTGATACCGCGATTCGAGAACGGTACAACAGGATGCGTTACATCGAACGGCACATTCAGCGTGAAACCGTTAGATTCGAGCGCAGCCCAACCGACTTGACCCGCAACCGATACGCCGCCGATGGTGATGTTGTTACCGCCGAAACCGAGGTTAGCGGAGCGCAGTTCGGTGTCGGTGCTCAGATCGTTGCGGAATTTAGATGCGAGGACCAACTGATTGCCAGAAAGCGCATCAGGTTGACCTGCTTTAATCCACTGGAACGAGGTGATACCAAGCTCGTCGTATTTACCGGTCGCTACGTTTGTCAGCAGTGGCGATACACCGTCGATTTTTACGAAACGTATTGCGGCGTTGGTTTGCTCCAGCGATTGCAAACCGATACCCCAGAAGTTAGCCGTATTCAACGCAGCTAAACAAGTGTTCACGTTACCGGAGCTTTCGTTCCAATGCACAGCCGGTCCGGTGACGCCAACGAGACTGGTGTACGCGCCAGTGCCCGCAGTGCCAGACGCCGGTGTGTTATCCACTTTCGGCGCTACCGAAGCATCGCAAGGCTGGTTCAAGAAATGCTGGTTGGTGACTGCCTGCGTACCCGAACCTTGCGTACGGCGGCAAATTTCTACGCGCGTATTTGCCGGAGCTATTACACCACCAGCGGTTGTGATCGCTGTGCCCGACGCATTTTGAAACTCGCTCCAGTTGGTGACCGTGCCCGCAAACAAGCTAGCGATTTGCGATTTTGTCAGCGACGGCATTTGGCTTTCTTCATCGGAACCGCTGCTCAAGCCTTGCACCGCTTGCAATGCATCGCGCAAGGTTTTGGTAACGACGACACCGAATGTCAAAGCGCCCGTGGGTTTCTTGTCGAGACGATCGAGTTGGACTGAAGTCATTGCGGAAGTACCGGGATCACCCGCTACCACGCCGCCAACCCCTGGCACCAGCAAGTTAACGCCACGGAACATACCTGGCTCAACATCGGTAATGCCGGCTTTGAGGACATCGTTGGTTGTGCCAGTGCACTGATATTGATGCGCGGTAGTCAACGTGCAGGAAGCGTCAACCAGCATACGGGTAACTGAATCACCTGATTCAACAGGAGCCGCGCCAAAAGCAGAGCCGCCTTTGGAGCGTTTGTGAATTAATACTTTACGATCCGTTCCTGCAGGAAGCAGACCTGGTACTTGCGCATCGGACATCGTGCAGAAAACTGCAGTGTACGAGCTGCCGGGAGCAGCACCGGTTTCCGAGTATTTATCCGCCGTGTCTTTACACAGCGAAGACACTACTTCAATCAACGCTTTATCCTGTGCTGACGCACCGCCGATAAACAATTCGATATCGGCCGGCAGATCGGCTGGAGTCAACGCCATTGCATTCATGCTTGCGGCCATAACAGCCATCGACAATAATTTTGCTTTCATGATTTTCTCCAAGAGTAAAAATTCGAGACGATAAAGCCCATGCGGCTGCAAGAACCGCATGCGATCGGCGCAATGCGCCGATCGTTGGATTAACGATTAAGCTTTACGACGACGCGAGCGCGCCACGCCACCCAAGCCGAACAGTGCAGAACCCATCAACCATGCAGCGGCAGGAACCGGAACGGCTGGCGTTCCTTGATTGAATGTCAAACCAGTTGCACTTAATGACACCGTGCCCAGATCGCGCACAAGTGGAATGGTGCCATCAGCATCGGAAAAACTGAGCAATGTCAGCTTTAACGATCCGCCAACAGTACCGAGTGCGCTAGTGCCGGACACTTGACTGTTAAAATACGTCCCCCATGTATTGCCGCCAATGTAGTGGGGATCGCTTGAGGTCGAAGCAGATGCGCCGCTGTTTTGACTAACAGTGCCGCTGTTCAAGCCAAGCGCTGCTTGCGGATTATTAATCGTTTCGGATTGCCATGAGGAAATCACGTTGGCCCAAGTTTCAGGCGTAAGGCCGGCTGCAGTACGATTTTGGTTGGTAGCTGTAGTCAGCATAAAACCGTATTTGTCGTAAGTACCTGCCGAGAAATCATCAGCGATAAACGTCGCGCTTGAGTTGGTGACCATCCATTGCGCATTGGTGTAATTGCCGCCGAAAACTGAAAGGTCAGCTGCGATAGTTTGGCCGTTGAAAGCTGCACCACTAACGAGATCGTTATAGCGCACGCCGAGATCAAGACCGTAGGATTTGCCCGCAACATTATCGAATACGGTCAGCAACGCTTCGCCGTTGCCACCCAGTGAGGTGGGATCGGGACCAGCACCTGCGAACCAGGAAGCATGCGCATTAACAGCGGCGATAGAAAATGCCAACGCCAGAAGAGATTTTTTCATTTCTATTCCTCCAAAAAAAGCCAGTGAAAGTTTTCGTTAACGAAATGCAGAGCAATTCGTTTGCGCTGCGTGTAACCACTTAAAAATTCTCCGCAGAAATACTGCGTGAACTTTTTTCTTTCACGGTGGCAACCCGGCTGTCTCGCTTATTTTTATTTCGATAAATCTCTCGAAACAATTTTCGCTAGATCCGCGGCTTTCCGAACCCGCCTCGCGACGGGGGTGGCATTTCCGTATTGATCGATGTCTTATCTAAAATTTTTAGTTAGCCGAAACGTCAACATCGATCGACCAACTTTTTAACAAATGAAATACGCCAGGCAATGTCTGAACAATGAATAGTTTTTGAATTTTGATTTATTCATTGCGCAGACAATTTGTATTGCACTGGCTTGATGGTGCGAGGGGGATTGTCGGTGGTGATAGTTACATGCGTATTATTTTTTGCGCGCACAAAACGTAATACAGACACCTTACTGGCGCCTCTGTGCGCTCAGAAAAGCGTCAATATTTTTTACAATTAGGTTACGTTTACGTAATCAAGCTCCGGCTTGACGACTTTTTAACCATCTAAAGTGAATTTTAAAAGAAGAAAGTAACTATCTGTTTTATAAGATAGATATAGATATATATAAACCGCATAACTCCGATTAAACACAAAATACGGTACATAAATTGCATAGTGTCACGAATGTGTCAAAAAGTAAGTTGTTGAAAGCGTCTAACGACACATGTCAGTGTTGAAAAAATAAAAGCGGTAGCAACTTTTTTAAAAAGTTCACAGCAAATTAATAATCGCGTGCTCTTATCGCTGCATGCATTTATTCATGCAAATGCTTTGCAGTTTGACATGCTAATTAAATGCAAAAACACTAATAACTGGACGCCGCGCAAGTGGCATTAAAAATGTAAAAAACGAAAGAGAGGACCATCATGAAAATCAAAGAAATTATTTGCGCAACAATGCTGATGCTGATCGCAGTTTTATCAGCGCCCACCTACGCAAGCTCAATTTCGTTCGGCAATGCCGACGTGCTGTATACGAATCCAAATCTCAATAAAAAATTAACTACCGGCGAATACGACTTTGCAGGATCCCATTCACGTTTTGGCTCGTCGTTCAAAGATCGGTGGAAATTTACTGTCGCCGAAAACTCGACTGCCAGCATTAGCGTTTACGATTTGGAAACGAGCTTTGGCAAATCAAATTCGGGATTGCCGCAAACGAGTTTTCGTCAATCACGCCAATTTGGACGCGCACGAATCGATACATCGAAAATTTTCGACACTAAAAACATGACCTTCAGCCTGTTCGATAGTAAAGGCAAATTGTTAGGCAGTGCGGGTGAAAACGGTACTCTGAGCGGTCTTAACTTGGTAGCGGGTAAATGGTATACGCTGCAAGTTTCCGGCATAGTTGGTGGTTTCTTCGGCAGCTCGTACCACGGCGTGCTCGATATCAATCCGACTGTTACTGCTGTGCCGCTTGGAGATACCGCACCGCTGTTCGGATCGGCATTGGCGCTGCTGGCATTGCGCTATCGCAAACGCTTTTCCTTGGGTGCGTAAGTTCACACCTGCCATCGCTGTGGAGTTGCTACCCACAGCGATGGCGCTAACTTAGTCATCCCGTCACAAAAACCTGGCTCAAGCCGTTTTCATCCCGTAAAATTTGCACGCAGTTAAATGCAAATACGGGTCATCATTGATTCACCTCTTTATTTCACCAATGTATTACCAGCGTTGTCGTAACACCGTTACGCAATTCGTCATGGTCGCCTCTCTATTTTTTGTTGCGCCTTGCTTTGCGACGCCGCAGGTGTTGCCACCGGAAAATGCCTTGCGGCCGGAACAACTTGGAATAGTCATCAATGACGATGACCCCCTGAGCGTGCGGATCGGCAATTACTATCGGCAGCGGCGAAAAATCCCTGCGCAGAATGTCGTGCATTTACGTTTTTCGCCCGAACATAGCGAGCTATCTCCCGGCGAATTTGCCGTACAAAAAAAAATTCTGGATGAACGTCTGCCGCCGCAAATACAAGCATTGGCGTTAACGTGGGCTCGACCTTATCGCGTGGGCTGCATGTCGATCACCGCGGCATTCGCTTTTGGTTTCGATGTACGATATTGCGCAGAGGGCTGTGTATTAACCGCGGTCAGCGATTATGCAGGAAGCCAAAGCCATGCTCCTTTCGACGATTTTCATATTCGCCCGTCGATGATGCTCGCCGCTCGTGATTTTCAGGCTGCGACGGCACTGATCGAGCGCGGCATATCAGCCGACGCTTCGCTGCCCAATGGCGGCGCTTATTTATTGGAGACGTCAGACGCTGCCCGTAGCGTACGCAAAGTTTTTTTTGCCGATACGCGCCGTGCATTTAGCGATGAATTACCGGTGCATGTGCTGCAATCCAATACGCTCAAAAATACATCCGATGTGATGTTTTATTTTACCGGGCTGGTACAAGTACCCGATATCGAAACCAATCGCTATTTGCCGGGCGCGGTAGCGGATCACCTGACATCCTTTGGCGGACAATTAATCGATAGTTCGCAGATGAGCGCCCTGCGCTGGCTGGAGGCTGGAGCGACCGGCAGTTATGGCACTGTCGTCGAACCGTGCGCGTTTACTGCGAAATTTCCAAATCCGAACATATTGCTGCAACACTATCTTGCCGGAGAAACATTGATTGAAGCGTATTGGAAAAGCGTGATCATGCCCGGACAGGGCGTTTTTATTGGCGAACCGCTGGCACGCCCGTACGGTGCTTATCGCGTGCGGCGGCAGAACGGACGCTGGTATGTTTACGGTAACGCTTTATTGCCGGGTAATTATGAGGTGTTCGCGTCCAATCGTGCCGCCGGTCCATTCGAACGAGTTGCCAGCGGTTTGCAAGTTGTCGCATTGACACGGACGCTGGAATTGCCGCAACCGATCCGTCCTTTTTATCGTTTGCATCGCATTGAAATGGTCGATATTTTTACACCCGCAACAAAGTGACGCGTCATTGCGATTAAACGTTCAATATTTGTTGCGGAATGGATAATTAAAAAAGGCCGCAAGCAGCCTTTATTTATATTGCGCGCAAACCGCGCCGCATATCCTCTTTTAAATCGTCGATATCTTCGAGCCCCACCGCGACCCGAATCATATTATCGGTGATGCCCGCGTCCTTTCGTTCCTGCTCGGAAATGCGCCCGTGCGTAGTGGTTGCCGGATGCACGATAGTAGTTTTGGCATCGCCAAGATTTGCTGTAATCGAGCAAATGCGCGTCGCATTGATAAAGCGCCAAGCCGCCGCTCTTTCTTCCGATGCGGAGGAACTACGTACGCGAAACGCCATCACGCCCCCGAATGCGCGCTGCTGCTTTGCTGCCAATTCGTGCTGCGGATGCGATTGCAGCCCGGCGTAAAACACACGTTCGATACCTTTTTGCTGCTCAAGAAATTGCGCGAGCTCAAGCGTGTTACGGCTGTGCGCATCCATGCGCAAACGCAATGTTTCCAGCCCCTTTAAAAAAACCCATGCATTGAAGGGGCTCATCGTCGGGCCGGCCGAACGCAAAAAAGCCAATACTTCATTCATCTGTTCGCGTTTACCGAGCACGGCGCCGCCGAGACAGCGGCCCTGACCGTCGAGATATTTTGTCGCCGAATGTACGATAATATCGGCGCCCAATTGCAATGGCTTTTGCAGTGCGGGCGAACAAAAACAATTGTCGACGACGAGCAGGCAGCCGCGCTGTTTTGCCAATTGCGCCATGGCGGCGATATCGGCAATTTCATTTAACGGATTCGACGGCGTTTCCAAAAATAATAATTTCGTATTGGGCTTGATTGCCGCAACCCAGGCGTCGCGGTCGGTCAGCGCGACAAACGTGGTTTCCACGCCGAATTTCGCGAGATATTTGTTGAACATGACTGTCGTCGTGCCGAATACGCTGCGCGAACAGACGAGATGATCGCCGGATTTCAATAACGCCAGACACACGCTCAGAATTGCCGCCATGCCCGATGCCGTGGCCACTGCCATCTCCGCCCCCTCCATTGCCGCGAGGCGCTCTTCGAACGCGCGCACGGTGGGATTGGTATAGCGCGAATACACATTGCCCGGTTCGCTGCCGGCAAAACGCGCGGCCGCTTGTTCCGCGCTATCGAATACATAACTCGATGTCAGAAACATCGCTTCGCTATGCTCGCCTTCCGCCGTGCGCGTATAGCCCGCGCGGATCGCCAGCGTATCCAGCGCGGCTTCGCGTAGCGCTTCGCGTCGCAATGCTTCTTGATCGGACATTAGACTCACCGTTCTATCTTGTATTTCATTTGTATTTCGCAAAAATATTTATCGTTAACAAATTTTCACGAAAAATACCTTACAAAAAACGCTTCTTACAAAATCGTATTGTGCAAGCCGACAATGGTGCTGCCGGTGTCTTCGTGATTTGTCTTGCTGTTGTCGTTGCGTTCGCGCGCAAGCCGCTGCAGATAGTCAGCACTGATATCGCCAGCGACATAATTGCCGTCGAAGACCGCACAATCGAATTGTTCGAGTTTCGGATTACCCTCCGCCGAACTCGCCACCAAATCTTCGAGATCCTGGTACACCAGCCAATCGGCACCGATCAATTTACGCACTTCTTCCTCAGTGCGATCATGCGCGATCAATTCCTGCGCTGTCGGCATATCGATGCCGTATACATTCGGATAGCGCACCGGCGGCGACGCCGATGCGAAGTAAACTTTGCGCGCCCCGGCTTCGCGCGCCATTTCGATAATCTGCTGACAGGTGGTACCGCGCACGATCGAATCATCGACCAATAATACATTCTTGCCCTGAAATTCGAGGCCGATCGTATTGAGTTTTTGCCGCACCGATCTCTTGCGCTGACTCTGTCCCGGCATGATGAACGTGCGGCCGATATAACGGTTCTTCACCAGCCCTTCGCGAAATTTTACCCCGAGTTTTTGCGCCAGCGATTGTCCCGCAACGCGGCTCGAATCCGGAATCGGGATGACCACGTCGATATCGTGATCGGGACGCAGCCGCAGAATTTTTTCCGCCAGTTTTTCGCCTTGCCGCAGGCGTGCTTTGTAAACCGACACGCCGTCCATGATCGAATCCGGACGCGCAAAATAAACGTGTTCGAAAATACACGGTGACAGGTGCGGATTGTCGGCGCATTGCTGCATCGTCACGGTGCCGTCCGCTTCGATATACACCGCTTCGCCGGGATCGATATCGCGCACCAGTTTAAATCCGAGCACATCGAGCGCCACGCTTTCGGAGGCCAGCATGTATTCGTTGCCGCGCGCGCTTTCGCGTTTGCCCAATACCAGCGGACGAATTCCATTCGGATCGCGAAATCCGATAACGCCGTAACCGGCAATCATCGCAACAATTGCATAAGCACCGCGGCAGCGCTCGTGCACACCTTTCACGGCAGAGAACACGTCGGCCGCGCTTGGCACTAATTTTCCCAGTCGCTGCAATTCGTGCGCGAAAATATTCAACAGCACTTCCGAATCGGAGTCGGTGTTGAGATGGCGCAAATCCGATTGAAAAATTTCGCGGCTCAATTCTTCGGCATTGGTGAGATTACCGTTGTGTGCCAGTGCGATACCGTAAGGCGAATTCACATAAAACGGTTGCGCCAGCGCGCGGCTCGATGTGCCCGCAGTGGGATAGCGCACATGGCCAACACCCATGTTGCCAACCAACTGCTGCATGTGCCGCGTATGAAACACATCGCGCACCAGCCCGTTGTCTTTGCGCAGATTGAATTTGCCGCGATAACTGGTGACTATGCCGGCCGCATCCTGACCGCGATGCTGCAATACGGTCAACGCATCGTAGATGTCCTGATTGACGCTACTCTTGGCGACGATGCCGACTATGCCACACATGGGTTACACCTCGATCAGCATGCACAACGCACTACGCGTTGTGGTGTTCATTACCGATAATTCAATCCCGGGAGTTTAAAATTCAATCCTGCGCACAAAAAATTCACTCAGCCGTTTTACGTCAGCGCAACCGCTCTTTCGTCGCCTGCGCTTTTTCCGACAGCGTTTTACTCCAGCCCATCACTTCGCTGAACGTTGCCCGCGCCCACTCTTCGCACGCGGCAAAATGCGGAATGAATTTCGATTGCCACCACCACGCATCGGCTTTCACTTCCGGCAATGCCATCGGCAACAAAATTACCAGAGCCAGTGCGATCAACAAACCACGCGCCGCACCGAATACCATACCCAGCAAACGATCGAGTCCGCTTAAGCCGGCGCCGATCACAAATTGATGCAGCAGCCAGCTGATGAGAGTGCCGATCAACAATGTCAGCACAAATAGCGCGGCAAATGCCAGCACCGTGCGAATCGACGGCGTGGTGATCCATTTCGAAAAAATGACGGCGAGACGTTCGTGAAAAGCGATGGCAACAAAGCTGGCCGCAAGCCAGCTGATCAGCGATAGCGCTTCTTTGATGAAGCCACGCAACAGACTGAGTATGCAGGACACGCCGATGATGGCGATGATGGTCCAATCAGCCCAGTTTAACGACATATGCGCGCGCTATCCGGCAGAAGCATGAAGGCGCACATTGTAACAGAGCGTTGACTGTGCGCGGACATAGGTATTCGTTGCAATGGCATTATGCGGATTGAAATCGCACTACCATCGTATTCATCTTGAGCGCGGCATCGACAGCGCGTTTTTGTGCATCGGCGCGCTCGCGACTGAGTTTGGGCCCGACCAATACCTTAATCCCGGCGGAACCGTTCGGCGCATTAAATGGCTCCATGTATGCTTTGAATCCTTTTTGCTGCAACGTCGTTTTGATTTTGTCGGCGTTGGCCTGCGTGGCAAACAAACCCACTTGAACTACCCATGCAACGGGCAACCCGTGCTGATCGAGTTCGAACGTCTCAGCGGGCTTTGCCGCGTTCGCCGTTTTCGATTCGGCCGGCTTTATGTTTTTTTGCGGCGAGGATTTCACCGGCTGGGCTGCTGATTTTTCCGCGGCTGTTTGCGGTTCCGGCACGATCGCAACGGGTTTATCGGCAGCGGGATCGGCGCGCAACGCCGGCTGCGAATCGCGCTCGCTGCCGATCGGTGCGACATCATCCGGCGCAACCGGCGCAGGCACCGCGAACGGTTGAATAGCGGGCGCCGGTGGAATCTGCGTTTCGCGCGCAACCGGATCGACAGGACTGTCAGCACTCAACAGCCAGAACCATGCGACCACACCGATAATCAACAGGGCAGTGCCGCCGACCAACCGCTTTTTCAAACCATCAACCGCCATCCACCATTCCCTCTTTCTGTAATTGCGCCAGTACCACAGCCACGGTAAAAAATGAACCGAACACTACCACGCGATCGCCTACGCGCGCTTGCGCCAGCGCGGCGTTATAGGCATCGCCGATGGTTGCCGAAACCGTGCGCGCCTCGATACCAGCCACGCGTAATTTATTATCGATCGCAGCGGGCACCAGCGCGCGCGAATTATTCGGCAGCGCGCCGAAATACCACGCATCGATGCAAGGCTTCAGTGCCGCGATCACCGCGTCGACATCCTTATCGGCCATGATCGCAAATACTGCCAATGTGCGGCTCTCACGGTGCAATTGCGTTTGCGCCAATTGCTGCGCCAGCCAACGCGCCGCCTGTGGGTTGTGCGCGACATCGAGCACGACTTCGACGTCGCCGCGGCGCACGCGCTGAAAGCGACCCGGCAGCGTCGCCGCACACAAACCTGTGCGAATGGCGTCGATTGAAATTGCGCAAGAAAGACAATGCAGCGCCGCCAGCGCCGCCGCCGCACTCGGCAGCGGCAGCGTCGGTAATGGCAAATTGTCGTAATCGGCCCGCCGTGGCAACTGCTGGCTCGACCAATTCCAATTCTGCTCATGCGCGATAAATTGAAATGCAGAGCCGCTCGGATACCAATTCGCATCGACTTTGCGCGCCGCTGCGATAACCGATCGCGGCGGATTTTCGTCGGCGCATACGGCCGCTTTGTGCGCGCGAAAAATACCGGCTTTTTCCGCTCCGATCGCTTCGCGATCAGAGCCGAGCCAGTCCTGATGATCGAGATCGATTGTCGTCAACACCGCAACATCGGCATCGATTAAATTGACCGCATCGAGCCGACCGCCCAGACCAACTTCCAAAATAATCACATCGAGTGCAGCACGCTGGAATAACCATAATGCCGCCAACGTGCCGAATTCAAAATAAGTGAGCGATGTGTCGGCCAATGCCGCGTGCACTGCGCTGAAGGCTGCGCACAACGGCGCATCATCGACAGCGCTGCCATCGATGCGAACGCGCTCGTTATAGTGCAGTAAATGCGGTGATGTATACGCTCCAACGCGATAACCGCCGGTACGCAAAATCGCTTCGAGAAATGCGACGCAGGAACCCTTGCCGTTGGTGCCGCCGACGGTGACGATGCGCGCGCCGCTGAGATCGAGTGTTAGACGTGCGGCTACCGCGGCAACGCGTTCCAGGCCCAGCTCGATCTGACGCGGATGGTGCGCCTCCATCCACGCCAGCCAATCCGCAAGATTATAAGTCTGCATGTCTGCTGGATGAGGTGTTTGCATTCCTAAGCGGCGGGCGCGGGCTGCAAAGTCAATTTTGCCAACAGGCGTGCAATGGTGTCGCGCATATCGCGACGGTGCACGATCATATCGATCGCACCGTGTTCGAGTAGAAATTCGCTGCGCTGAAATCCGGGCGGCAATTTCTGACGTATCGTTTGCTCGATGATATTCGGCCCGGCAAAACCGGCGCGCGCGCCTGGCTCGGCGATATTTATATCGCCCAATAACGCAAGGCTCGCGGAAACGCCGCCATAAATCGGATCGGTAAGCACGGAAACGTACGGCACGCCATGTTGTTTCAAGCGTTCCAATACCGCACTGGTTTTTGCCATCTGCATTAATGAAATCAATGCTTCCTGCATGCGTGCGCCGCCCGATGCGGAAAAGCAGACGAGCGGAATTTTTTGCTCCAATGCCAGGTTGGCGGCGCGCGTGAATTTTTCGCCCACGGCATAACCCATCGAGCCGCCGTGGAAATTAAATTCGAAGGCGGTAACGATAACCGGCATTAATTTCAGCGCACCGCGCACCGCGATTAGTGCATCTTTTTCGCCGGTTTCTTTTTGTGCCTGCAGCAAACGGTCTTTGTATTTTTTGATGTCTTTGAATTTGAGGCGATCGACCGGTTTGACATCGTCGAACACTTCTTCGCGACCATCTTTATCCAAAAATATATCGATGCGCGACCGCGCGCCGATGCGCATGTGATGATCGCACTTGGGGCAGACATCGAAATTCTTTTCGAGCTCGGGCCGATATAACACCGCTTCGCATTTCGGACATTTTTTCCACAAGCCTTCCGGCACCGAAGCGCGGCGCTCTTTTGCATCGGAGCGATTCAAGGCGGGAACAATTTTGTCGATCCAGCTCATTGCAGAACCTCGTCTTTAATCTATGTCTAATTTGTCTAGAGAGCCAGCTTAAATAAGTTGGTGCCAACGATTCGCCGCTCAGCGTTGTTGTTTGCGACGACACGCCGCAAGTACATCCCTGTAGGCTCGATCGCGACATCCTGTCGCTCAACGGTCGCTGCAAACAACAACGCTAAGCAGCTTGGTACAAGTCAATTTAACTATCCAATCGCATCAACTGCGCGCCGCATTTCACCGAGCAATCGCGCCGCGCCGGCGATTAAATCAGCGCCTTTTTTGTTTTGTTGCGCCGCTTTGGCGATGAGATCGACCAGTGCGCTGCCGATGACAACGCCCTCCGCAACTCGCGCGACCGCCTGCGCGGAAGCTGCGTCTTTAATGCCGAAGCCGACCGTGATCGGCAGATCGGTAATCGCCTTGATGCGTTGCATCATCGCGCTCACCGCGTCGATATCGAGATGTCCTGCGCCGGTAACACCTTTCAGCGAAACACAATACAAATAACCGCTCGCCAATTCGGCGATGGCGCGAATGCGCGCTGCGGTCGTGGTCGGCGCTAGCAGAAAAATATTATCGATGCCGACGCGGCGCAATTCGCTATTTAAATCGTCCGACTCTTCGGGCGGCAAATCGACCGTAAGCAACCCATCGACTCCCGCAGCTGCAGCCGCGTCGGCGAATTGCGCGTAACCCATGTGTTCAACGGGATTCGCATAACCCATCAATACGATCGGCGTCGTGTTATCGTCGCCACGAAACTCGCTTACGAGATCGAGCACATCGCGCAAACTGGTGTGATGCATGAGTGCACGCTCGTGGCCGAGTTGGATTACCGGGCCCTCCGCCATCGGATCGGAAAACGGCACGCCGAGTTCGATAATATTCGCGCCCGCTTTTACCAATTCCTGCATCAGCGGTACCGTGACCTCAAGCTGGGGGTCGCCCGCGACGATATACGGCACCACTGCTTTACGATTTTGCGCGCACAATTGCGCCAATGTTTTACTGATTCGACTCAAAATAAATTCCTACTTCAATAATCGATTTTCTATTCATTAAATAGAAATTTCACGATTACAAACTGATGCCGTCGATATTCGCAACGGTGTGAATATCTTTATCGCCGCGCCCGGAGAGATTGGCGATGATGATTTGATCCTTGCGCATCGTCGGCGCCAATTTTTCCACATACGCCAACGCGTGACTCGATTCGAGCGCCGGCATAATGCCTTCAGTTTGCGTGATCTTGCGAAATGCCGCGAGCGCTTCATCATCATTGATCGAGACATAATTAACGCGGCCGATATCGTGCAGCCACGAATGCTCGGGGCCGACGCCAGGATAATCGAGACCCGCCGATATCGAATGCGTCTCGATAATCTGGCCCGCCTCATCCTGCATTAAATACGTGCGATTACCGTGCAACACGCCGGGGCGTCCCGCGTTTAACGGCGCCGCGTGACGTCCGGTTTGAATACCGTAACCGCCGGCTTCAACACCGTACATCGCTACCGAATTATCGGTCAAAAATGGATGAAACAAACCAATGGCATTCGAACCGCCGCCGACACAGGCCACCAATACATCGGGCAAACGGCCGGTTAACTCCGCGCACTGCGCTTTCGCTTCGCGGCCAATCACCGCTTGAAAATCGCGAACCAATTTGGGATACGGATGTGGACCAGCAACAGTGCCGATAATATAAAACGTGTTATCGACATTGGTGACCCAATCGCGCAGCGCTTCGTTCATCGCATCTTTTAACGTGCGTGAACCGGATTTCACCGGCACGACTTCGGCGCCGAGCAATTTCATGCGATACACATTCAGCGATTGTCGGCGCACATCTTCTTCGCCCATATACACCTGGCACTGCATGCCAAAACGCGCGGCAATCGTGGCGGTGGCTACACCGTGCTGGCCGGCGCCGGTCTCGGCGATCACGCGCTTTTTGCCCATGTATTTTGCGAGCAAGCCCTGGCCGACAGTATTGTTTACCTTATGCGCGCCGGTGTGATTCAAATCCTCGCGCTTTAAAAAAATTTGCGCGCCGCCCAATTCGCGGCTCCAGCGTTCCGCGTGATACAGCGGGGAAGGACGGCCGACATAATGCGCGAGATCGCGATCGAATTCGGCGCGAAATGCCGCATCGACCGATAATTTATTGTAAGCGGCTTCCAATTCTTCGAGCGCATACATCAGCGTTTCGGCAACAAACTTGCCGCCGTAAATACCGAAATGGCCGCGCGCATCCGGCATGGCCGAATAATCGATGGCATCGAGAGCGGATTTAATCACAGCTTACTCCGGTCAATGGTTAATTCGATTGAGAATCGGCGCGGCGCACCGCGGCGATAAATGCTTCAATTTTTTTTGCGTCTTTGATGCCCGGTGCGCTTTCAACGCCGCCGCTGACATCGACCGCATAAGGGCGCAACTGCAAAACTGCGTCGGCAACATTAGCGGCTGTCAGGCCGCCTGCGAGCACAACTTCGTTGCGGAACTGCGTCGGCACACGCTGCCAATCGAAAACTTCGCCGGTACCACCAGCGATATCAATACGGAAGGTATCCAGCAATAATGCGCGCGCCGACGCAAATTGCTGCGCCAAATCCGCGACATCGATATCGTCGCGCATGCGCAGCGCTTTCAGATAAGGCCGTTCGAATTGCGCGCAATATGCCGGTGTTTCGGCGCCGTGGAATTGCAATAGATCCAACGGCACTGCGCCGAGCGTTGTCCGCACTTGTGCAGACGTTGCATCGACAAACAATCCCACCGTTGCCACGAAAGGCGGTAACGCCGCGCAAATTGCACGCGCCATCGATGGCATAATCGCGCGCGCGCTATGCGCATAAAACACAAAGCCGATAGCGTCGGCGCCCGCTGCTACGGCTGCCAGCGCGTCTTCGATTCGAGTAATACCACAGATTTTTACGCGGGTACGGCGCAGGCCCATCGATCAGTCGGCTGCAAAAAAGAAAGACGAATCGTACCAGATCGCCTGCGCGACTGTCTGCTATCGAGCGGAATTTGCGGGTTTTTCGCGGCGCCCGATCAGAATGGCTCGTCTAATAAAAGCGGCGCGAGAAAAGCGGGGCCGCGCGTCGCCATTGGCAGCGCAAATTCCACCGGGTAATGCACATCGACCAGATATAAGCCCTGCGGTGGCGCCGTCGGCGCCGCGCGCGTGCGATCTTTCGCGGCGAGCACATCGGCAGTCCATCCCGGCGGCTGTCGACCGCAGCCAACTGCGAGTAAGGTGCCGACAATATTTCGCACCATGTGCAGTAAAAAAGCATTGGCCTGGATATCGATCACCACAAAATCGTCAGCGCGTGTCACCTTCAGCCGATGCACATTGCGCATCGGTGTTTTCGATTGGCAGCCGGCGCCGCGAAACGATGAAAAATCCTGTTCGCCAAGCAGATACTGCGCTTCGTTATGCATCAAATCGGCATCGAGCGCATGCGGAAAAAAAGTTGTTAACGCCGCCAGATGCGCCGAGCGGGTCGGATGATTATGAATGACATAGCGATAACGTCGCGCCGTCGCGGAAAAACGCGCATGAAATTCCGCGCTGACCGGCCGTGCCCATTTGATCGCAATGGCGGGTGGCAACAGCGTATTGCCGCCGAACACCCACGCTTTTTCCGTCCGCGCAACCGGCGTATCGAAATGAACGAGTTGATGGCTGGCGTGCACGCCGGTATCGGTGCGCCCGGCGCAGATAGTGATAATCGGGGAAGAGGCAATTTGCGCAAGCGCGCTTTCGAGCGTTTCCTGCACGGTGGGCAGACTCAGTTTGCGCTGCGCCTGCCAACCGAAGAAAGCGCTGCCGTTATATTCGAGCGCAAGCGCAACGCGATCGCCCGCGGCAAATTGCGCCGAGAACGACCGCTGCGCCATTGTCAGCCCATGCGGCTGAGCAGAGTCGAGGCTTCCTGTTTCTGCGTGTCGGTACCTTCGTGCA
>DASXYH010000050.1:0-13174 GCA_036502545.1 Spongiibacteraceae bacterium | reverse complement strand
GCCTGGCGACCGAACGCATTTTCGATATTCAGCAAACCATGTTCACGCAATAAACCTTTTTGCGGCCAATGCAATTCCAATCCGCTCTGTTGCGCCGGCGTCATGCGTCCGGCCCGCAATACAAAACTGCGAATGCGGCGGCGCGGTTTCATCTCTGCATTGTCATTCACGCTCGCACTCATACCGACTTCCAACTCCACACAGCGATTGCGAGCATGATCCAACCGACGAGAAATGCGAGACCACCGATTGGCGTAATTGCACCGAGCCAGCGAATGCCGGTAATACTCAATGCATACAAGCTGCCGCTAAAAATGACGATGCCAATGCAAAACAGCAGTGCGCTCCAACGCAACGCGACGCTTAGCGGTGACTGCAGCATCAGCAACGCTACCGCCAGCAGCGCGAACGTATGATAGAAATGATATTGCACGCCGGTTTGATAAATCGCCAGTAAATCCGTACTTAACTTTTGTTTAAGCGCATGCGCGCCAAATGCGCCGAGCGCCACTGCGACAAAGCCGTTAAGCGCGGCGATAATTAAATAAATTTTTGCCATTATTTTTCTTTCCGATTCTGCTGAGATCAGTTGCCGTTTGCCGGAGTATTGGCTGTGACCGTAGAGCGACATAGATGTCGCGACCGAGCCTACAGGGACGTATTTACGGCGTGTCACAGCCAATACTCCGGCAAGCGGCGCGCACCATCAAACCAATCTACACAAACAAATTTCACAGAAAAACAAAAGCCGCCCGCAGGCGGCTTGGTCGTATTATAAAAATTAAGCCGTCAAAATTGTCTTCACTTTATTCATCGCATTTTTTTCCAACTGACGAATGCGCTCAGCGGAAACACCGTATTTACCGGCTAGATCGTGCAAGGTCGCCTTGCTCTCGCTCAACCAGCGGCTGTTGAGAATATCGCGACTGCGCTCGTCGAGTTTTTCCAAGGCGACGGTCAGATTTTCCTGACTGCTCTCTTCCCAATCGCTCTCTTCAAGCTGCAATGCGGGATCGGCGCGGCGATCCTCAAGATAGTGAATCGGCGCGATAGCATCGTCGTCGTCATCGACGCCTATATCGAAATTCATATCACTCGACGCGAGCCGGCCTTCCATCTGCCGTACTTCCCGTACGTCGACGCCGAGATCGCGCGCTACCGCATGTGCTTCATCATTGCTGAGCCATGCCAAACGTTTCTTCGCACTGCGCAGATTGAAAAATAATTTACGCTGCGCCTTCGTGGTCGCAATTTTCACGATGCGCCAGTTGCGCAGGATAAACTCGTGCATTTCGGCCTTGATCCAATGCACCGCAAACGATACCAGCCGCACGCCTCTTTCCGGATTGTAGCGTTTGACGGCTTTCATCAGTCCGACATTGCCTTCCTGAATCAAATCGCCCAGCGGCAAACCGTAACCCATGTAGGTTTTAGCGATATGCACGACGAAGCGCAGATGCGCCATTACCAGCTCGCGCGCCGCTTCGAGATTGCCGTTGTAATAGAAATCCTCCGCCAATTCGCGCTCGCGTTCGACGCTGAGCATCGGCACGCTGCTGACCGCTTGCGTGTAGGCGGTGAGGTTGCTGCCCGGCGCCAGTAGCTGCATGGGCATTGAATGTTGAGTGGTCATCGCTGTCCTCCTTCATGCGCTTGTCGATTCGCGCCACCCCTCGGAGCGGGCCATCGATTCAAGCTCGGTGCATATTAGCACTCGCGACTTTAGAGTGCTAATGGATGAAAAGTTCCTGCGGTGGGTTTCGCCAGGTACTAAAACGAAGCGCTTCAGCGCGGCTCGATGGCGCCGAGATGACGGCCGACGGCCAGCCAAGCACCAAGCCAACCGAGCGCGGCGCCGGCCAGCAATACTGCTAAAACCTGCCCTCCGCCTAGGCCTTTCAGCGCAAAATCGGAGTGGTACAGCGAAGCCAATTGCGCTACCGGCCTGTCCACCCATGTCAGGCAAACCGTTAACATCAGCCAGGCAATCAAGCCGCCGCCGAGTCCAAACCAGATTCCCGTGTAGAGGAATGGACGGCGCACAAAAGCGTTAGTTCCACCAATTAATTTGACCACCAGAATTTCATCGCGCCGGCTCTCGATGGCGAGCCGGATTGTATTGCCGATGACCAGAATCACGCCCAGCCCGAGCATCAGCGCCAACGCAAGCGCAATACGCTGTCCAATGTTTAACAATGCGTACAACCGCTGCACCCATTCCATGTCGAGCACGGCGCGCTCCACTTCAGGCAGCGCTTTGACTTCATCGAACAGCTTTTGCACGGCTTCGGCGCCGCTTTGCGCCACCAACGGTCGCACCGCGATTACAGCCGGCAGCGGATTTGCGTCGAGATGATCGACGACTTCGCCAAAGCCGGACAGGCTGCGAAATTCGGCTAGCGCCTGCTCGCGCGAAATATACTCGACGTGCGCGACATCCGATCGCCGACTCAACCGCTGCTGCAGTGTCTGCCCGGCCGCTTCATCGACACTTTGCTGCAAGAACAATGAAATTTGCGGCGCACCATCCCAACGACCGCCGAGCTGCGTCAAATTATCCAGCACCAGGTACAACCCGCCCGGCAGCGCCAACGCGATACCGATCATCAGCCAGGTCGCCAGCGTGCTGAACGGATGACGCAGCAGGCGCAACAAACTGTCGCGCGCGATCTGGCGATGATGCAGACGATACGCGGCGAACCGATCGCGGCGGTTAATTCGACGCGGACTGGCAGCGGATTTGCGCACATCCGCGCGGATAGTCTCAGCCATAGTCGCGCTCCGTTTCGGCATTGCCGACGCCGCGGACCAAGGTGCCATCGCGCAGCGTCAGCAAACGGTGCGGCAAGCGCGCAATGAGGCCGAGATCGTGACTCGCAATCAATACCGTCACGCCGACCTGATTGAACTGCTCGAACAGATGCATGACATCGCGCGACAACTCGGGATCGAGATTGCCTGTGGGTTCGTCCGCAAGCAGAATCGGCGGCTTATGCACCACCGCGCGCGCAATGCCGACGCGCTGCTGCTCGCCCCCGGACAATGTCTGCGGATTTACTTTTTCCTTGCTGAGCAGACCGACTTTATCGAGCGCCGCGCGCACGCGACGACCGATTTCATTCGCTTGATAACCGAGAATTATCAGCGGCAGCGCGACGTTGTCGTACACCGAACGATCGAACAGCAACTGATGATTTTGAAAGACGACGCCGATTTCGCGCCGCAGCTGCGGCACCTTGCGCGACGCTAATTTATCGAGCTGATGACCATTGATGACGATGCGGCCGGTTGTCGGCCGCTCCATCAGCATAATTAGTTTTAACAACGTGCTTTTACCGGCGCCGCTGCGGCCGGTTAGAAACAGCATTTCACCGCGCGTGATTTTGAAGCTGACATCGTTCAGCGCCTCGAAACCACCCTGATAACGTTTGGATACACGTTCGAATTCAATCACCGTGGCGCGCTCTAAACCGAAGCTTCGCGTTGAAATAACGCGCTGATAAATTCATCGGCATCGAACGGTCGCAAATCCTCGACCTGCTCGCCGACGCCGATAAAACGAATCGGCAATTGGCTCTGCCGACTGATCGCGAAAATAATACCGCCCTTGGCAGTGCCATCAAGTTTGGTCAGCACCAGACCGCTGACGCCGACGGCTTCGCGAAAATGTTTGGTCTGCGCCAACGCGTTTTGACCGGTGCCGGCGTCGAGCACCAGCAATACTTCATGCGGCGCGCTGGGATCGAGCTTGCGCATGACGCGCACGATTTTTTTCAGCTCTTCCATTAGATTATCTTTATTGTGCAAGCGGCCGGCGGTGTCGGCGATCAGCACATCGATGCCGCGCGCCTGCGCCGCCTGCAACGCGTCGTACAATACCGATGCACTATCGGCACCGGTATGCTGCGCAATCACCGGAGTATTGTTGCGCTCGCCCCACACCTGCAATTGCTCGACTGCGGCCGCGCGAAAAGTATCGCCCGCCGCGAGCACGACACTGCGACCTTCATCTTGAAAACGTTTTGCCAATTTGCCGATCGTTGTGGTTTTGCCGACACCGTTAACACCGACCATTAATATGACATATGGCTTGCGCGTGTTATCGATAATCAGCGGCGCCGTACACGGCGCGATCAGCGCTTTCAATTCTTGCTGCAGCGCGCGATAAAGCGCATCGGCATCCGTGAGTTCCTTGCGCGAAACGCGCTGCGTCAAATTGCCGATGATCAATTGCGTGGCGTCGATGCCGACATCGGCCAATAATAATTGCGTCTCCAGTTCTTCCAGCAATTCGTCATCGATGATTTTCTTGCCAAGAAAAAGATTGCCGACGCCCGCCGAAAACGATGTGCTGGTGCGGCGCAATCCGGCTTTCAAACGGCCGAAAAAATTAGCCTTTTGTGCAACTGGTACAACTGGCTCGACCACTGCTGCCGGCGCGGGCGGCGGCTCGACAGCAACCTCCGGCGCAGCGGCAATATCGGCATCGGTCTGGTCTTTATCTTTGCGGAAACGATCGAGAAACTTCATCGGAGCCCGACAGAAAAATCATGCTAGAGTGAGGCGCAATCGACCTCGCAACGAGCGCGTATCCTACCATTCCACCCTTCTGATTTGTTAACCGGGTCTGATTAGTTAGCGGGGTCTGCGCTTTAGTTAATAGATCTGCGTTGCTGGCCGAATCGATTTTGCTCAATAAACATGCACGGAGTTCGATGCGATGACCTCGGCATCCAAAGGCGCGCGCAATCGTCCCGCGATTGATGGCGAGTTGCGCATCATCGGCGGGCGCTGGCGCGGGCGCAAACTGCGCTTTCCGGCGCTGCCGGGGCTGCGCCCAAGTCCCGATCGCGTGCGCGAAACATTATTCAATTGGCTGGCGACGGAATTGCACGGCGCGCGCTGTCTGGATTTATTCGCCGGCAGCGGCGCGCTCGGACTTGAAGCGTTATCGCGCGGCGCCGGCTTTTGTCAATTCATCGATAGCGCGGCGGCGGCGAGCCACCGCATCGAATCCCATCTAACGCTTTTATCATGTCGCGAAGCGCGCGTGCAACAAAGCGACGCGACACACTGGCTGCGCCATAAATCCGCTGACGAGCCGCCGTTCGATATTGTTTTTCTCGATCCGCCGTTTCGTCAGGGATTATTGGACGAATGCTGCGCATTGCTGGAACAGCAGCAGTGGCTGGCACCGCACGCATGGATTTATATCGAAGCCGCCGCCGATGAGCTACCGCCGTCAGTTCCACCCGGCTGGCGGCTGCATCGCGACAAACGCGCCGGGCAAGTCGCTTACCGCTTATTTCTGCGCGCTGCGGATGCTTAGTCGCCGCGTTGCCGCTGCGGCGCCAAACCGCTAGTATTCTCGACACCTCCATCGCCATTTTTGGCCATCCAGCATGAAAACCATCATTTACCCGGGCACATTCGATCCGATCACCAACGGCCATGTCGATCTGGTCGAGCGCGCGTCTTTGATGTTCGATCGCGTCATCATCGCCATTGCGCACAGCGAGAAAAAAAAGCCACTGTTCAATCTCGATGAACGTATCGCGTTGAGCCGCGCCGCCTTGAAACACGTGCCGAATGTGGAATTTTTCGGCTATAGCAATTTACTCGTCGATTTCGCCCGCGAACACAACAGTCATCTGGTGTTGCGCGGCGTGCGCGCCATCGCCGATTTCGAATACGAGCTGCAGCTCGCGAATATGAATCGCGCGATGCTTCCCGATCTCGACACGGTATTTCTGACGCCCAAAGAACATTGCGCGTTTATTTCTTCAACGCTGGTGCGCGAGATCGCAGCGATGAAAGGTCAAATCGAACAATTCGTGCCTGCAGTCGTTGTCGCGGCTCTGCGCGCCAAATTCAGCGTGTAAATAAACGCGTTACAGCATTGAGGTTGATGTAAAAATGGCGCTGATGATTACCGATGCTTGCATCAACTGCGATGTATGCGAGCCCGAGTGCCCGAACGATGCTATCTCGCAGGGAGAAGAAATTTACATCATCGATCCGAATAAATGCACCGAATGCGTGGGTCATTTCGACGAGCCGCAATGTCAGCAGGTGTGTCCTGTCGATTGCATTCCGCTCGATCCAACGCACACCGAAACACGCGCTGAGCTGACGTATAAATATCAACAACTGATCGCCGCAAAACGGTGATGAAATGATACGCAGCCTGATCGCCTCGCTGTGCCTCTGTGTATGTCTTTATGGCGATTTTGTCAGCGCCGCCGATAATACTTTGGTGCCCGAAGCGGCCAGCGCCATCGACTCTCGCTTCGCTGCCTCGCAAAACGCCACCGCCGTACAATTCATGGCTGTCACCGCCAATGCGCACGCCACCGCCGCGGCGGTTGAAATGCTGCATCGCGGCGGCTCCGCCATTGATGCGATGATCGCCGCGCAATTAGTATTGGGACTGGTAGAACCACAGGCATCCGGTATCGGTGGCGGTGCGTTCATGCTGTACTGGGATCAACAGGCGCAGCAACTGCACTATTTCGATGGCCGCGAAACCGCGCCAGCGCGCGTCGATGAAAATTATTTTCTGCAGGACAACGGCGAGCCGCTGGCCTTTCTCGATGCCGTCATCGGCGGTCATGCGGTCGGTGCGCCGGGCATCGTCAAATTGCTCGCAATGAGTCATCAACGCTTCGGCAAATTGCCGTGGGCGGATTTATTTCAACCGGCAATTCGATTGGCCGAGCACGGTTTTATTATTTCGCCGCGGCTCTTTACGTTGCTTAACGAAACACCGCGGTTGCAGGAAAGTCCGTCGCTACGCGCCTATTTTTTTCTCGCTGATGGCAGCCCGAAACCGGCCGGCACGCTGCTAAAAAATCCCGCCTACGCAAAAACGTTGAAGTTGATCGCACGCGATGGCGAGCAGGCGTTTTATCGCGGCGCGCTCGCACAGGATATTGTGAAAGCGGTGCAAACCAATCCGAATCGCAAAGGAGCGCTCGCGCTTGACGATCTCGCCGCCTATAAGGCGATAGAACGGACGCCGCTGTGCATGAATTACCTCGAATACAAAGTGTGCGGCGCGGCGCCGCCGTCCTCGGGTGCCACATCGGTGTTCGCAATTCTCGGCATATTGCAACATTTTCCGATAGCGCAGCGTCAGCCGAACAGCGCCGCATTCGCGCATCTTTTTGCCGAAGCATCGCGGCTGGCTTTTGCCGATCGCGATACCTATGTCGCCGATCCGGATTTTGTCGCGGTACCAACTGAAGGACTGATCGCACCGGCTTACCTTGCCGAGCGCGCGCAACTGATCAATCCGCATCAGGCAGCGGCGACCGTTCAGGCCGGGCAACCCGCGTGGCCAAAGGCAGCGGCGCATCAGCCCTATATCACCAGTCCATCGCCCGAGCGAATTTCGACCAGCCATCTCAGCCTTGTCGATCGCTTCGGCAACGCGCTCAGCATGACGACGAGCGTCGAGTCGGCATTCGGTTCGCGCGTTTTAGTCGATGGCTTCCTGCTGAACAATCAACTGACCGATTTTTCGTTCGTGCCGCGCGACACGGCCGGAACGCGCGTTGCCAATCGCATCGAGCCGGGCAAGCGTCCGCGCTCGTCGATGTCGCCGGTGATCGTATTTCGCGACGGCAAGCCGGTGCTGTTGCTAGGTTCGCCCGGCGGCGCCCGCATCATCGATTATGTTGCCAAGACGCTTGCTTACAGTCTCGACAACCAAATCTCGATTGCCGAGGCGATAGCGAGCCCTCACATTGTCGCGATGAACCGCGGCGTGGAGCTGGAGCAAGGCAGTTCGAACGAGCAGTTGAAGCCCGCGCTGGAGGCACTCGGCCACGTCGTAAAACTGATGCCGCAGAGCAGCGGCTTAAACGGAATATCGATCGATGGGAAAAAACTGACAGGAAGTTCGGACCCCCGCCGCGAGGGCGCAGTCGGGGGCGAGTGACGCGTTATTCGACGTCGTGTTTATAACCGGATTTGGTGCAGCCGAGGCAGCGCACGAAAGTCGCTTCCGCCGGTCCGACTACCAATTCTTTGCCCGCTTGCTTGGCGTTGCCGCCGGCCAGCGT
Source organism: Spongiibacteraceae bacterium (assembly GCA_036502545.1). Classification (GTDB taxonomy): domain Bacteria; phylum Pseudomonadota; class Gammaproteobacteria; order Pseudomonadales; family CAMLJR01; genus CAMLJR01. Next base: position 5,108 of record DASXYH010000050.1, on the reverse strand, counting down.
AAACGGCAATGTCACCACATACAGCACCGCACCGACTGCGGTAAAAACAATGCCGAGCGGACGCGCAATGATCGCATCGCCGGCCATTGCCAGCGCCGACGGATCTTCATCCACTTGTTGCGCGACGCTAATTTGAGGAGTCACTAACGTAACGGACAGAGCCGCTGCAGCCAGCAGCCGGGTGTACTTGCTCGCGATCGCTCGCATAATGCCTGATCTCCGTGGTGCGCAGCCCTGATCACCGGGCAGCAAAAAGGCTTGTTAGGAAATGGTTTACGAAGTCTAGTTAACGCAACTGTAACGTCAACCGGTCAGTCAGAAGCATAGCGCAATTTGCCGCCGAATTTGTGACCGCGCGCTTGCTTTGTCTTGAACACGGGGGTCGCGTCAGCGCTGGCAGCGTTTGCAAAAGACCGTGCTGCGCTGGCCGAGCCGAACCTCATCCAATACCGTACTGCAAACAACGCATTTTTCGCCGCCGCGACCATACACCTTGAGCTGCTGGCGAAAATATCCCGGCTTGCCATCGCCGCCGACAAAATCGCGCAGCGTGGTGCCGCCCTGCTTAATCGAGCGCGCCAACACGCGCTTGATCTCTTCGGCCAACAGCGCATAACGCGCGCGCGAAATACGGCCCGCGGCGCGATCAGGCCTAATCCCGGCGCCGAATAGCGCTTCATTCGCATAAATATTGCCGACGCCGACGACGATGCCGCTATCCATTATGAACGCTTTCACCGGCGCACCGCGGCCGCGGGCGCGCTCAAACAAATAATCGCCGTCGAACTCAGCGGTCAGCGGCTCGGGACCCAGATCGGCCAGCAGCGGATGTACGACCTCGCTGCGCGGCTGCCATAACATCGCGCCGAAACGACGCGGGTCGGTAAAGCGCAGCGCTTGCCCTGAACCGAGTTCGATATCGACATGATCGTGCTTACCGACGGCAAGGTCGGCAACGACAATGCGCAGACTGCCGGACATGCCCAAATGCATAATCAAAGTACCGTGCGCAAATGGCATCAACAGATATTTTGCGCGACGTTGGATGTTATCGATCGACTGGCCCGCGAGCTGATTATGCAACTCGAGCGGAATTGGCCAGCGCAGCCGCGGCTGACGCACAATCACACGTTCGATGCGCTGCCCGCGCAAATGCGGTTCGATGCCGCGCCGCGTGGTTTCGACTTCCGGTAATTCAGGCATTGATCGACTCGCTCGGACAATCCGCCAATTCTACCGCGCGCGTCTGCTTTACGGTTGCAGCAACATTTCTTCCCCGGCAAATCCGCAACTGCCTCCTATACTTGCAGCCATGCAACCGCAAACACTCGCGACGATCGACGACGGCGTCGATCGCAAAGCGCTCAAACTTATCAAGCAGCGATTTCTCCAGGTCAACGACGCGCGTCTGACCCGGACCAAATCCGCGCTCGATCCGCGCCAGCAGGTCCTTCTGGAGCTGCTGCCGTTATTATTTCATGTCAATCATCCGATGCTGCCGGGTTATGTATCGCACCAAACGCCCTGCGGCGTATCCGAATACACACCGAGCAAAATCGATTTGGAGCGCGCGCAGCGCCAGGCGCGTAGCTTTGTGTACCATCGCGAGCCGAATTTGCGCCGCCGCATTCACAGTCTGTTCTTAATGGGTTCGTGCGGTACTGTCGCGCAATCGGAAAGCTCCGATCTCGATGTCTGGGTATGCCATCCCGGCGATTTCGAATCCGACGAATTGCAACTGCTGCGCCGCAAATGCGATGACATCGTAAAATGGGCGCTGACACTCGGACTCGAGGTTCATTTCTTTTTAATGGAGCCGGAAAAATTTCGGCTCGGCGAACGCGAAGGTGTCAGCAGCGAAGATTGCGGCAGCACGCAGCACTATTTATTGCTCGATGAGTTTTATCGCACCGGTTTATTAATCGCGGGCCGCGTACCGATCTGGTGGCTGATTCCGCCGGAACAGGAATCGCAATACGATTATCTCACCGAGATGTTGCGCCATAAGCGTTTCGTTAGAGGTGGAGAAACCATCGATTTCGGCAGCGTCGCGCATATTCCCGCGGGAGAATTCGTTGGCGCCGGCGTCTGGCAGTTGTATAAAGCGATCGATTCGCCGTACAAATCGGTGATCAAATTGTTATTGAGCGAAGTTTACGCGAGCGAATACCCGCAGGTGGAACCGCTCAGCACCACATTCAAGCGCGCACTCTATAAAAAGCAGCTCGATATCGACGAGCTCGATCCCTATGTAATGATGTATCGCAAGCTCGAACGCTATCTACTTGCGCGCGGCGAACATAAACGACTGGAATTGGTGCGGCGCTGTTTTTATTTCAAGGTCGGCAAAGCAATCAGCAAAGGACCGACGCAGCGCACGAAATCGTGGCAGCGCGAACTGCTCGAACGCATGGTGGCGCAATGGCGCTGGGCTAAACCGCAACTTATTAATCTCGACGCGCGGCCGCAGTGGAAAGTAGGGCGCGTGCTCAGTGAACAACGCGAGTTGGTTCGCGAGCTCACCAATAGTTATCGCTTTTTATTGGAGTTCGCGCGACGGGCGCAGGCAAGTGCAATTATCAACAGTCAAGATATGACAATCCTGGGCCGTAAATTATACGCTGCGTTCGAGCGTAAAGCCGGCAAGGTCGAATGGGTTAATCCCGGCATCGCGCCGCGCCTTGCCGAAGATGCGCTCACGTTTTATCAACTGCCGAGCGGCCGCGATAATCAATTGGCATGGGCGGTTATCGCCGAACAAGTAAATGGCCGTGAATTGGCAAATTCGCAACCGCTGCGACGCTCGAAAGATTTGATCGCGCTGCTGACATGGTGTCAGATCAACGGCTTGCTCGATATCGATACCAATATTTTTGTCGTTTCCGGCGAACACGGCGTCAGCGAATACGAATTGCACAATATTGTGCGCGCTATGCGTTTACGCTTAGCGACGCAACGCGGCGATGGTTCATCGGACGAAGAATTGCACAAGCGTTTCTTGAGTCCGAACCGTCCGGTGATGATGCAGATGTTTATCAATGTCGGTGTCGATCCGATGGCGCAAATGCGCGCGCGCGGACTGGAGCGGCTGACCAATCAAACTGACAGTTTGGTTTACAGCGGGATGCGTGAAAACCTGGTGCTCGCGATCGAGCAGGTGACATTGAACAGTTGGAGCGATGTCAGCACGCGCAGTTATCGCGGTCCGTTTGCGCTATTGCAGTGTTTGCGCGATTACCTGCAATTGTTGCCGCCGCAGCAACATCCGGGTTTGCCCGATCTCGATATTCATTGTTTTTGCCCGACGCGCGCTTCGGCAATCGCCACGCGCGTCGAGCAATTATTTCAAGACATCGCCGCCTGTTATTACAGCGGCACGCGGCCGCCGGCGACGCGCTACATTCTGGAAATGCAGCGCGAATTTTACATGCTGCAATGGCAGGATACGCAGCCCAATGTGCAGCGCGCGCCGAATTATGCCGCGCTGCTCGAACTTTTAGGCCGCGTGCAGCGCAGCTTCAGCCCCATCGTGCTCGATCGCAACTGTTTACCGGATTCGCTGCTCGGCGCGATGAATCAGCTCGCGCGCGCAGAATGCATCAAGGTGATTTATCAGCGCCGCGAGCAGCAGGCCGATGTGTTCGTGATCGACGAAATGGGTTCGCTGTACAATTTCACCACGCCGTTTCGCGATGAACACACATTGCTGCAGCCGTTGAATCAATTCATGCAGGCGGCATTATTTCGTCAGGGCAGCGAAACAATGCAATTTTTTGGCGGCACCCGCGATGTATTACTCGAAAGCGGCGCGCCGCGCAGTATCGAATATTATGAAGTCGTCACTGAAATTGCGCCGACGCATATCGAGCGTCGCACACTGGCGCCGCATTCCAATAATCAATTTTTCAATGTGCAGGCAATCGCCGATTACGATTTCAACAGCAATTTAATTTTTAATATTTATTGCGAACAGCAAGAGTTTACCGAGTTGGAATTGGGCGAGGCGCTGTACGATACCGTTGCGCGTTATATCCTGGCGCAGCGCAGCGATCAGGAGCGCTATCCGTGTTACATCACCGATCTCGACCTCAGTCGTTGTATTACCGATAGCGGCGGTCCGCAAACCGTGCATTATCTGCGTTATAAACAGCGACTCGAACGGGCGCTCAACGAAGCGCTCGCTCGGGTATGAAATTAACCGGTTTAGCGCGCGATGGATTTTCGCTGAGATATAGCTAGGCTGTTAGGGGATTGTCTTGCGGAATTCTTGTCATGCTCGCTTCTGATACCAGTTTCAACCAACGCATGCGCCAGCTGTGCATTATCAGCGCGCTGGGTGCCCTCATAATCGGCGCTATCGCCCTGTTCGCCGAAGTGCGCCTAAAGAGCGCTGCCGACGACAGTTTGACCAGCAGCGCCGCACTGCATCACCTTATGGAAACCGAGATGATGCACAACGCGCTGCATTCGGATGTGCTGTCCGCGTTATTGGTGGCGAGCAATTCGGTCAACGGCAACCGCACCGATATCGAATCCTCCATCCGCGAACACAGCGCCAGGCTGCGGCAAGCGCGGCAGGATAATGAAAAGTTGGAGCTCGATGCAAATATCAAAAGCGCCATTCATGATATTGAGCCAATGCTGGAAGAATACATCGGCAGCGCGGAAAATCTGGTAAATCTGGCACTCTCCGATCAGGCCAAGGCAAAAGCGGCGTTGTCGCAATTCGAGAGTAGCTTCAAAACGCTCGCAGAAAAGAGCACTGCGGTTAGCGAAATGATTCGGGCACGGCAACAGCAGGACGCGGATGTACTGAATAAATCGACCCGTCTTTACGAATTGCTGACCGCTGCTGCCGTATTAATCGGGCTGGCTGTCGTTATTTATTTTGGCACCAGCATCAGCAAACGTTTGTTGGCGCAACTAGGCGGCGAACCTGAATATACGATCGAAGTCGTGCGCAAAGTCGCCGCTGGCGATCTGGTTACGCGTATCGAAACGCGGGCGGGCGATCGACATAGTCTGCTGTACGCCATCATGCAGATGCAGCAGGCACTCGCGCAAATTATCGAGCACACGCAGCAAAAATTGGTCGGCAATGTTGCCGA
>DASXYH010000049.1:0-25502 GCA_036502545.1 Spongiibacteraceae bacterium | reverse complement strand
TTCGCCGCGCCGCAACGCTTTGCGCATGTCGCTTTGAATCAGCATTTGCGTGGACACTTGCGCGACCAATTCGCCGTGATATTCGCGCACATCGCTGCGCGCTTGTGCCTTCGCTTCGCGCAATGCCATATCGGCTTGCTGCAACAGCAATTCGGCCGGGCAATTCGCCGAATCCGAACAGCTGAACCCCATACTCGCCGTGACAAAAATTTCCTGGCCGCGATAGAGAAAAGCCTGCTGAAATAATTGCCGCGCCGCTTGCGCCAAATCGAGCGCCAGACTTTGCGGCTGCGCACCGGTGATCAGCAGCGCAAACGTATCTGCGCCGAGGCGCACCGCCAAGCCCACTTGCCAATCACCGCTGAGCTCCATCGTTAGCGATAGACGCTCCAGCAGTGTTTGCGGTGCCGGCGCCTTGATCAGACGCGCCAGCCGTGTGGCCACTTGCCGTAACACCGCATCACCAGCGCTATGCCCCATCGCGTTATTCACGCGGCTGAATAAATCGAGATCAATACAAACTAATGCCACGCTTTGACCGCCGAGATGCGCGCGCGGAATTTCCTGATCCAGAATCAATTCCAACAGCGATCGATTGGGCAATGTGGTCAGGCGGTCAAAATAAGCCAGTCGTAGGACCTCGCGTTCACCCTCTTTGCGTGCGGTGATATCCATGCTGATGCCGAGCAAATGGCGACTGTCATCTTCATCCGGCACCACGGCCAAATGCATTTCCATGACGCGCTCGCTGCCGTCGGAATATTGCACGCGATGTTCGACACGGCCGCTGTCGTTGTCCCGAATCGCCGCAGAAATAGCCTGTTCCAACACGACGCGGTCGTCGGGATGGCAGACATCCAGCAAACAGCGAAAATTATTGCCGCATTGTTGCGAGTTAATGTTGTAGAGCTGATACAGTTCTTCGGAAATCGACACGCGATTTTTATCGATATTGAATTCCCAATGTCCCAGCTTGGCAACCCGTTGCGCAGTGGCCAGCGATTTGCGACTCAGACGCAACTCTTCGAACACCGAGCGCGCGCGCAACAAGTAGCGAATGCGATGCACCAGCAACGCGTGATTGATTGGCTTGGTAATAAAATCGGTCGCGCCGACTTCGTACGCGTGATCGATCGATGCTACGTCGTCGAGTCCGGTCAACATCACGATAGGGGTAAAACGTGCCCGCGATTGGCGGCGTAATTCCGAGCAAATATCGAAGCCGTCGATATCCGGCAATAACGCATCCAGTAGAATTAAATCGGGTTCAGCGCTGAGAACCTGACCCAATGCATCTTTGCCACAATCGACACCGATGACGTTGAATTGGGCGACGTTGAGAATTCGCGTAATTAGCGCGCGCTCGATCGGATTATCTTCGACGACCAAGATAACGGGGGCGTTTTCGATAGCTGCTTCATCACCGGCTGTCGACAACATCTTTTCCACTGCCATCCCTAATCAGCCAACCCTAAGCACATCTTGGCTTGACGCTGCACAGCTTTAAAAGGCGAAGAGTTTTTGTAGTGCGACTGCTTACACAGCCGCGGATTGCTAGCCTTCCAGTTTTTGCTCGATACCGTCCCAGCCTTCTTTTATCTTGCGCATGAGGTCAGCCACTTCATCGAGCGCGGTCTCGCTGCTTTTCAGATTCGCTTCCAGCAAGCGGCGCTGCATATAGTCATACAGCGAATCCAATTGTTGCGGCAGGGAATTCGGCACTTCTTTATTGAGACTGGCCTGCAGACCGGCAACGATATTAATAGCTTTGCTTATTGCCATACCCTTGGACGGTACATCCTTACGCTGCATCGCGCCCTTGGCTTCTGCAACTCTCTGTAAAAATCCCTGCATCAATAGTTGAATCAACCTGTGCGGCGACGCTCCCTCTGTAGAGCCTATTGTATTGACCTGCTGATATTCGGACAGCGCACGCTGGCTTACCATGAGACATTCCTCTCCGCAGAAGCGGACTTTATGGTGATTAGTATAGGCAGAGATTGCAATCAAAAAAATTAAGGTCATGTAAAATTTAACTCTAAAGATTAGCGGCAACCCTTCCGATAACTTAATGGGCAAATCGAAAAATTTGTATAGCGATGGCTCCCATTGATCTATGACCAACCACAGTTCTAAATCAAAAAGCCATAACGATTCAATCTAAACAAAATAGCTAAAGGTTTTTGAAAAGACGCCGATACAACTGTTGAAGCAGTCTTGAAAGCGGTGCGATCCGCACCAAATCATCAACTAGCCTTAATCGAAACATATCGAGCAAGGCCGAGGAGAAACAAAATGGCACAAATCATCAACACTAATATCAACTCTCTTATTGCTCAGAACAACCTGAACAAATCGCAGAGTTCATTGCAAACATCCCTGACCCGTCTGTCTTCCGGTCTACGTATTAATAGCGCAGCTGACGATGCGGCTGGTTTGGCGATCAGCTCGCGCTTCACCACGCAAATCAATGGTCTAAATCGTGCTTCATTGAACGCTAACGACGGTATCTCACTGGCGCAAACCACTGGCGGCGCATTGGACGAAGTCACTAATAACCTGCAACGTATTCGCGAATTGGCAGTTCAATCAGCCAACGGCACGAACTCCGCAAGCGACCGTTTGGCGCTCGACGCCGAAGTACAGCAACGTTTAGCTGAAGTCGATCGTTCCGCTTCGCAAACTTCATTTAACGGCTTGAACGTTCTCGACGGCACCTACGGAACTTCGCAATTCCAAGTGGGCGCCAACGCAGGCCAGACCATTTCCGTAACGCTTGCCCAGGGTGTCAAGATCGGCCAAATTGGCCAAATCGCTACCGGCACCTCCACCTTAGCCACCGGTGTTAGCACAACCGCTCTCGGCGGCACCGGTACCTATCAAGTAGGTTCCGCAGCCGCAGTTACCGTCGGTGCCTCGGTTCAAGGCTCCTCAACCGGTCAATCCGCTGCCAGTGCTTATGCCAAAGCCAATGCAATCCAATCGGCTGGTGTCGCAGGGCTGACCGTGACCGCGCAGAACAATGTCGAGTTGGCCATTGGCGCCACAACAACGACCGGTACCGTCGGCACACCAGTTGCGACATCCACATATAGCCTTAACATTAACAACGTAGATATTTTTGCCAGCTTCGACCAAACCACCGGCGCTACATTAACAACGCAGCAAATCACCGATGCCATTAACACGCAGAGCGCCACCACCGGCGTCACCGCAGCTCTTAGTGGTGCCAAATTACTGCTCAGCGCTGCCGATGGTCGTGATATCAACATTGGTCAAACTGTCGGCGTCGGTACTGCCGGCGGTCTGGCGGCAGGTGCCGCAACTCTGTCCAACGGCGTTAATTACATCGCTGGTAAGCTCGGCACAGTAGCGCAAGCTCAGAGTACTGTTACCGTTGCTGGTGGTGTGACCACCTATTCAACGCAAGCTGCCGCGACCAACAGTGGGACAGTAACCTTTTCGGCCAACGACAACATCACGATCACTGGCGACGGAGCCAACCTGGGCTTCAGTGCAGCCAACGTCACGCTCGCGAAGGACACGACTACGCTGGCCTCGGTGAACGTGAAAACCATTGCAGGCGCCAACGATGCAATCAAACGTATCGACTCGGCTCTGCAAACTGTTAGTGGTGTGCAAGCGAACTTGGGTGCGATTCAAAACCGCTTCAATTCGGTAATCGCCACCATTCAAACGACTTCACAAAACCTGACCGCATCGCGCAGCCGGATTCAAGACACCGACTTCGCATCGGAAACTGCTAGCCTGTCGCGTGCTAACATTCTGCAACAAGCTGGTATCTCCGTGTTGTCACAAGCGAACGCGTCATCACAATCCGTGTTGTCGTTGTTGAAATAAGCTTGAAGGGAAGAAGTCCGGCGCCATAAGTGCCGGACTTTTTGCTCACACAAAAGAGGAAGGTAAAGACCATGATTAACTCAATTGTTAATACTGGTTTCCAGCCTGCGGTAGAAGCAAAGGGTGGTGCGACTAGCTCTGCGGCCAATATTCATGTGCCGGCTACTAGCCCGCAAGAAACAAGTCCAAAGCAAGACAAAGCCGTGGACGCCGCGCAGCTCAAGGAAGCCGTAACTAAACTGAACGACTATGTACAAAACATACAGCGCGACCTGTCTTTCAGCGTTGATAAAGACAGCGGCCAAACTGTGGTAAAGGTCTATGATGTACAGACCAAAGAACTTATCCGGCAAATTCCGTCTGATGAAACACTAAAGTTAGCAGCGTCAATCAAAGAACAGGTAAATCAGTTTTTTGTTAAAGAGAAAGCTTAACGCAAAGGACTTAGTCCCTTTGCGTTTTTTATTTTCGCGAACTGCTAATGGCATATGAAATGCTTCGCTACCTGAAAACACCGTTTTGGTGTCGCTACTGTCAATTGCCTGACTCTGACTTCGGCAATTGTCTAGTTTAGATGATCGGGAATTGTTCCTATGGCTACCACCATTTCATCCACTATACCCAGCACTACGACGACAAGTACAAGCGTGCCTACTTCTACTTCCAGCTCCACTACCGGGACAATTTCGTCATTGGGTAGCGGTTCAGGATTGGATCTTTCGGGCCTGCTGACGAAATTGGTTGACGCCGAGAAGGCGCCACAACAGGCCATAATCGATCAAAAAAAGACGGTAACTAACGCCTCAATTTCTGCATTGGGCACTTTGCAATCTAAACTGGCCGCATTTCAAAGCGCGCTCGCAAATCTCAAAGACACTAGCGATTTCAACGCAAAAACAGCCACCTCAACGGACACGACTTCCTTCACCGCATCTGCGGTGACTACCGCCGATGTCGGCAGCTACAACATCAGCGTGCTCAAACTAGCGCAGGCTAATAAATTAGCGTCCTCGAATTTTGCCGATCAAACCGTGGCTGTTGGTCATGGTACTTTGACTATTGGCACCGGCTCGCAATCGTTTAACGTGACAATTACCGCCGGTGTTAACGATACCGTGGCGGGCATTCGCGACGCGATTAATGGGACTAGCGGTAATACCAGCGTTAAAGCCAGCTTGTTAACGATAAGCAACGGCACTGGCGGAACGGCAGTTAAATTGGTATTGACCTCTACAAATACAGGCGCCGCAGGTCAAATTTCAGTTTCCGCGGCGGATAGTGACGGCAACAATACTGACAATGTCGGTTTATCACAGCTTTATTATTTAAAAAGCGATACCGTAAATAGTCGCCTTTCTGAAGTTAATGCGGCACAGGACGCATCAATAACGGTGGACGACTTCCCTGCCACCAACAGCACTAATACATTTTCCAGCACGATCCCCGGTGTCACCCTAACTGCGCTTAAAGCGACCGCAGATCCGCTGAATCCAACGACTGCGCAGCTTGCAATTGCCAGTGATACGAGCGCCACCGCAAAGGCTGTGCAAGGTTTCGTTACGGCTTACAACGATCTGGCTTCGACATTCACGTCATTGGCCAGCTATGACAGCACCACCAAAACCGCGGGTCCACTTTTTGGTGACAGCAGTGTAACGCTGATTCAATCGCGAATACGTCAAGCTCTAACGTCTCCGGTAGGCGGCGCGGCAACCGATCTAAACAGCCTCGCGCAGATCGGCATTACCACTAACGCCGATGGCACGCTAGCGTTCGATACCACCAAATTTTCCACCGCCACCGCTGGCCGCTACGGCGATCTAGGCAAATTATTTTCAGGTACAACCGGCGTGGCCGGACAGCTCGACTCGTTGATCAGCAATTTCACCAACACTGGCGGTACGCTAAAGGCGCATCAACAAGCTTTAACAGATCAGTTGTCGCAATTAACCGAACAGCAAACTGCGCTAGACGCGCGCATTGCGGATTTTCAGGCTCGCTATCAAGCACAGTTCGCCGCCCTCGATGCAATCGTTCAGCAGCTGAATCAAACAAGCTCCTTCTTAACGCAACAGTTCAATGCCATCAACAATGTTAATTCGAGCAGCTCCAGTAAAAGCGGCTAGCAAAAACTGATTAATGGAGTCTCGTGATGAGCGATCAACCGATCGAATCCAGCTGGACCCAAGTGGAAAAGCTGACAAAAATAATTCAAGCCGCCGCCAACAGTGAAGACTGGTCCACTGTGTTGAATCTATCATCAAGCCGCCACCATATGCTGCAAACGCATTTCGAAGCACATCCGGTCGGTCCGGACAGCGCCGATTTTTATCGCCTGCACCTCGGCCATATGTTGCGCGGCGAAAATGATCTGCAACAATTGGTGCGCGCTGCGCGCAAAGCGCTAATGAAGGAAGGAATTTCTATGCAAACAAGCAAGCGTGCTGTAGGCGCTTATCTGAATGCGAGCGCCAATTTATAAAATTGCCAATCTATAAAATCAGTGTATAAAATCGAATAGCGTCAGGCTGCTGATTTTCGCAAAACTCTGCTGCGCCGCTTGCAATACCACATTTTGCTGCGTCAATTGCGAAATCGCCGAGGCGTAATCGAGATCGCGCACCTGCGACAGCACCTGCTGATTAACCAGACCGACGCCATCCTGCAAATCGCTGGTACTTTGCAATGTATTGAGGCGCGCGCCGATTTTTGCTTGCACCGTGCTGATGTTGGTCTGTGCGCTATCGACATTATCGAGAGTTTCCGAAATCAGATCGGTCAAGCGCTGTTTGTCGCTTGCGGAATCCGATAGCGATTTTAATCCCTGCACTAATTTGCTGACCGTCGCGAAAACATCCTGCGTCGCCGGTGCACCGACGGTAAACGTATCGCCGTTGCCCGGCGTGCCGACGATATCGATCTGCGCGCCGTTGAATTGAATCGCCTGTCCCGATACATAATTTCCGGTAGCGACCGGTGCGCCAGCCGGAATCGTATCGATTTGATAAGTAGGCGCCGGCCCGGCGGTATTAATAGTGACGGCGTAAGGTCCGACAAACTGTGCGCTAAATTGATTCTGATTGGCGATCTGCCCCATCGCAATCGTACCGTTACCCGTATTAGTGGCCGTTGCGGATGTCGGTAATCGATTCGACGGCACCGCTACAAAAATATCTTTGCCGCTATCATTCACCGGTACGTAAGTGCTTGAGGATACTTGCACCAACCGCTGGCCCGTATCGCCTTGATAGCTATAGCTGCTACCGCTTTGCACAAACGGCGCCTGCTGCCCCTGAAAACCGGCAAAAATATATTCGCCGTTTGCGTCGCGCGTGTTGGCGATGCCGGCCAATTCTTCCAGACGCGAAGACAATTCGGCCGCTATCGCTTGTCGATCAGATTGCGTCAACGTGCCATCGCCCGCTTGCACGCTCAGCTCGCGTACGCGCGTCAGCAATGTGCTCACATCGCTGAGCGAGCTGTCTTCCATATTCAAGTTATTGGTTGCGCCGGTGATATTTTTTTTGTATTGATCGATATTGGCCTGCGTCTGATCCAATTGCAAAATTTGTGCAGCGGCAGCGGGATCGTCGGCAGGCGTTGTCACGCGCAGACCTGACGATAATTGACCCTGCGTTTTACCCACTGCGACCTGTGCGCTCAAAATACCGCGTAGGCCCTGCGCGAAAACCTGAACAAGCGATACACGATCTGCCATTTAACTAACCCTTTACTGAAATGCTGCCAACAGCGATGTAAACAATGAACGCGCAATACTGATAACTTGCGCCGATGCTTGATAAGTTTGTTGATACTTAATTAAATTCGCCGCCTCCTCATCGAGATTAACGGCGGATACCGAATCGCGATTGGTTTGCGATTGCGTCAACAATGTATCGGCCGCGTCCCGATTATTTTTAACTGCGGCAGTTTTCGCGCCGATATCGGCAACCATTTGCCCGTATGCATCGGCAAAATTCAAGCGACCAATAGTCTGCGTTAAATTTAAACCAGCAAGCGCCAAGGCATTGCGGTTATCCGAACTGCCGCCGGTATTCGCGGTTACGGTGAACTGATCGCCAGCGGCGGGTGTACCCGCCAACGTGATTTGATACGACGGCACACCGGCAGCGGTATTGATTTGTACAATATTATTTTGACCGGGCGTGATCGTTCCAGTCAGCGCTGGCACAAACGCGACCGGCGCCGCCGGATTGGCATTATTCAAAATCTGATACGCCGTTGCCGACGTGTAACGAATCAATAACGGTTGCGTCAGTGGATTTGCAATATTGAAACTGGCAGCGGCAACGGGCGCCTGATATTCCGGCACCATCTGTCCCTGCGAAATGATTCCGCCGCCCTTGTTGGCGGTATTGGTATCGGTGCGAATCGGTTGTGCGAATGCCAGCTCTTCCGGTTTTTGCAATGCAACGGAAATATTTTGCGCACCGAGCCGCGTGGGTTGAATCGTAAATCTGTCGCCGCTGGCGAACGTCGGCGTCGCGCTGATTTGAATTTGAAAACCATCGACACTGCTGGCGGCGGGAATAGTCGTTTGGCCAGCCGCTAATGTTCCGCTTGCAACCGCCACGCCATCGCTGGCGCGCGTCAACGTATACGCCGTTGCACTGCTGAACGAGAGTTGATAATCGCTGGTCGTCAGTGCCGACGGATTCGAAATAAAAACCGAGGGTTGATCGGTGCCGGTATTGGTTGCAGGGCGCAACACGCGCGCGGACATCGCACTCGCACTGTTGATATCGGTAAACAAATTGTTGCCGGCATTGCCGTTCAAATCGACGCCGAGGCGTTGCTGATGATTCATCGCGTCGGTCAACGAAATCGCAATACGCCCCAGCGTATTGAAAGCCGTATTCAATGTGCCGCTCTGAAATGCTGCTAAGCCGCCAAGCTGGCCGCCGGTAACAAACGAAGTTACGTCGATACTGGAACTACCGACCGAAAGTTGCAGCGTCTGCTGCGTCGGATCGGTTTTCGACGGCACCGCGCTTAATGTGTTGGCGGTATTTCCGATAACCAATGGCTGCCCGCTACCGATAAAAACGTTAACCATGCCGTCGGTTTGTTCGACGGTTTTTACGCCGACCAATTCCGAGAGCTGCCGCAGTAATTCTTCGCGCTGATCAAGCAATGAATTGGGCGACGTGCTGGTACCACCTTGATCGAGAATACTTTGATTTAACTGTGCAATATTTTGGGCGAGGCTGGTGGCCTGCGAACTCAAATCGGTGAAGCGTTGATTGACCGCTTGCCCCTGCGCTTGCAATTGTCCGTACAACGTGTTGAATCGCTGCGCCAAACTGCCGATATCGCTGAGCACAACCTGCCGCGTGGGAACCGACGTAGGATCTTGCGATGCCTGTTGCAAATCGGAAAATAATTGCTGCGTAGCCGGCGAAAGACCGGTGCTTTGATCTGCGAGCAGCGAATCCAATTGATTCAACTGTGTCGCGGTCACATCCAACGAATTAAATGTCGATGTGTCCGAGCGCAGTTGTCCGACATAAAACTGATCGACAATACGCTGTACCGCCGCAACTTTAACGCCGGAGCCAATATAGCCGACACCCAGATACTGCTGCGGCTGCGGCTGCAGCACTACGCGCTCGCGCGAATAACCGGGCGTATTGGCATTGGTGATATTGTTGCCGGTAGTGGTCAGCGCCGATTGACTCGCCGATAGCCCGGTGACACCAATATTGAGAATATCAGCCACGTCGCCTTACCTCTGCTCGCCACCGGCATCATGCCAATGTTCGCTGTCGTACAACGCCAGCACTTTATCCGCATAACGCGGATCGGTGGCATAGCCCGCCGCAGCTAACGCTTTCACATAGGCGCGCGGATTGTCCGCGCATTGCAACGCCGGTTGATAGCGCGGATTGCCGGCGATCAACTGCGCATAATCGGCAAAACTTTCTTCCGCCGAACCGTAAGCACGAAAACTTGCCCACGCGCGCACGGCAACGCCGTCCTGATATTCGATCGTCGGCACTTTAACAACCGCGCCATTCCAACCGGCATCGGCTTTGATATTGAAAAAATTGAAACTGGAAGTGCCATCCGCGCACTGCAATACTTTTTGTCCCCAGCCGGTCTCCAGCGCCGATTGCGATAATAAAACACGGCTGTCGACGCCAAGTGAGGTCGCGATGCGTTCCGCCAGCGGCCGCAGCGATTCGACAAAAGCGGCCGGTGTTCCGTCCAATTCCGTACCTGCGGTCGAATTCGTTGTCTCGCTATCGTCGGCGCTACCATCGAATAATTTGCGCAATACGTCCTGTATCGCTTCGATCATACGCGGGCTGTCGGCACTCGGCGACGACGCCACCAGCGTTTGCACGCGCCTCACATCGCTGAGACTATCGTTAATATTTTCTCCAAGATCGTGATCGACATTGGGTGTCGCCGCATTTTTTGCCGCATCGCCGAAACGGCCCTGCAATTGCCGCATAAATGCATCGGCGATCCCGAACCCGCGCCCCTGACTTAACGTCAACGATAATTGATTGTCGAACATATCCTGATAAAATTTTTCGTCCGAACTCGATGTGATATCGCCGTCGCTGAATACTTCGTTTGCCTGCCGCATACTTTTCATCATCATCTGTACCATCATCGATTCGAACTGATGCGCAATATTTTTCAGCGCTGCGGATTTATCGGTGTGACCCTGCAATTTCAATTGCTGTAGCGACGACAGGTCTGTGTAAACCTGCGGCTGATTAAGCACTGCTGTCGCATCTTTTCCGATCACGCCAAAAACCTCAGATCACTACCAACTCGGCATTCAACGCACCCGCTTCTTTCAACGCTTCGATGATCGCCATCAAATCGCCAGGCGCCGCGCCAACCTGATTCACCGCGCGCACGATTTCTTCGAGCGTGGTCGCTCTATGCAATTCGAACATGCGGTTGCTATCCTGCTTTACATTCACCGTCGATTGCGGTGTCACCACAGTCTGACCGCCCGCCAAAGCATTGGGCTGACTCACTTGCACATTTTCCGACACCGTCACCGTCAAACTGCCGTGTGTCACCGCTACCGGCGTTACCACGACATGATTGCCGACGACGATCGTCCCGGTGCGCGAATTGATAACAACGCGTGCGGGTGCCTCGCCCGGTGCCACTAGCATATTTTCCAATATGGAAACGTACGCCACGCGTTGGTTGACGTCTTGCGGCGCGGTGATATGAATTGACATGGCATCGATTGCTTCCGCCACCCCCGCGCCCATTTTGCCGTTGATGGCATCGGCCACCTGTTTCGCCGTGGTGAAATCGGCGCGTTTTAAATTGAACACGAGGCCATTGCTCTCGGCGAATGTATTCGGCACTTCGCGCTCGACAATCGCACCGCTTGGAATGCGGCCGGCGCTCGGAATATTCACTTGCACCTTCGAGCCGTCCGCACCCTCGGCGCCGAAGCCACCGACAACCAATTCGCCCTGCGCAAGCGCGTATACTTGACCATCCGCACCTTTCAATGCGGTTAACAGCAAGCTACCGCCGCGCAAACTTTTGGCGTTACCCACTGAAGAAACCGTGATATCGATCGTCTGCCCCACTTTCATAAATGGAGGTAAACTCGCATGCACGCTTACCGCAGCAACATTCTTCAATTGAAAATTGGTTCCGGTCGGAATCACGATACCGAACTGCTTCAACATATTGCTGAATGATTGCGAAGTGAAGGGCGTTTGCGTGGTTTGATCGCCGCTGCCGCTGAGGCCGACGACGAGACCGTAACCCACCAACTGATTTGAGCGCACGCCGGCCAGTGTTGCCAGATCCTTTAAGCGATCCGCATGCGCATTGAAACCGCAGCAAAGCAGCGCAGCAGCTGCAAACATTCGCGCCCATGTACTCCGCACAGATTTATTCAACACTGATCATTACCTCAATTAAAACGTATGGCCTCGATTAAAACGGCCACCATTTGGAACTGAAAAATTGCGACAGCCATCCCTGCGTATTGGCATCGGCCAGTTCACCGCTACCGCTGTAGGTAATGCGCACATCAGCGACCTTGGTCGATGAAATTGTGTTATCCGGCAAGACATCTTCCGGGCGCACATAGCCGCGAATACGAATAAATTCTTCTCCACGATTCAGCGTCATCCATTTTTCGCCGCGCACCTCGAGCAATCCGTTAGGAAGAACATCGGAAACCATAACGGTAATCGTACCAATCAGCTTATTGCTTTGATCGGCGCTGGTGGCGCCACCGAAATTGCGTTGCGGATTGATACTGTTGGTCATATTGATACCGCCGATCTTCGGCTCAGCGCCGAGCACGACACCGGCATCCAT
Organism: Spongiibacteraceae bacterium; assembly: GCA_036502545.1. GTDB lineage: Bacteria > Pseudomonadota > Gammaproteobacteria > Pseudomonadales > CAMLJR01 > CAMLJR01. The sequence continues at coordinate 13,301 of DASXYH010000049.1, read as the reverse complement.
ACTGATTTTGTCGTTTTTCTGAATTGCCGTATCGGCTTTCTTGCTCGACGTAGTGCTTTCGGCGAGCGCGATCGTTATCACATCGCCGATGCGATGCGCGCGTTTATCTTCGAACAGCGATAACCCGGCGCCGCTGCGATAAATTCCGCCGTCGCTGGGTGTGGGGCCCATCATAGAAGGTGATGATACCGGCGCGTAAGCCGGATCGCCCGGCTTTGGATTGGGACCTATGGTACAACCCGCCAGCAATATGATTATCCACAACATCGGTGCAGTGCGATAACCTATTGCGCGATAACTCAACATGTCATTTACCTATTAAACGCAAAAATTATTTACAAAAACTATTTGCAAAAATAAAAACTTTGTATAAAAACGCTGTGCAAAAAATTACAGAACAATCAATTCAAAACCGCGCTACAAATTCTGCGTAATGAATTGCAGCATCTGATCGGCGGTCGCAATGACCTTGGAATTCATCTCATACGTGCGCTGCGTGGCGATCATATTAACCATCTCCTCCACCACGTCGACATTCGACGCCTCCAGCGATCCCTGCGCGACATTGCCGAAACCACTGTTCGACGGCTGCCCCTGCTGCGGCGATCCACTGGCGGCCGTTTCCACATACATGTTCGAGCCGATCGCCTGCAAGCCGGTGGGATTGATGAAATCGGCGAGCTGGATTTGACCAACTTGTTGCGGCGCGGCTTGTCCGGCAATTTGCACTTCGACGATACCGTCCTTGCTGATGGTGACGGTCTGTGCATTTTGCGGAATCGAAATCGACGGCTGCAATTGCATGCCACCCGGCGTCACAATTTGTCCATCTGAGTTCAACTGAAACTGGCCATTGCGCGTATACGAGGTGGAGCCGTCGGGCATCAGAATTTGAAAAAAGCCGTGGCCATCGATCGCTAAATCCAATGGTTTTTGCGTGACGTCGAGACTGCCCTCGGTGAATTGTTTCGTGGTGCCGACAATTCGCACCCCAGTGCCCAGCTGCATGCCGGAAGGCAATTGCGTATTTTGCGACGACGAAGCACCGGGCTGCGCGCGAATTTGATAGAGCAGATCTTCGAATTGCGCGTCATCGCGTTTGTAACCGACCGTCGACGCGTTGGCCAGATTGTTGGCGATCGTCGTCAAGCGGGTGTTCTGTGCGCTTAAACCGGTTTTACTCACCCATAGCGCCTGCATCATGATGTCGTACTCCTCGTTCTCGCGAACGTCAGTCTTATGAACAATTGATTATGAAACCTGCAATAATTTAGTCGCGGCACTGCTGTTGTCTTCGGCGGCGCGCATCAATTTCATGTGTAAATCGAACTGGCGCGACAACGCCATAATATTGGTAAATTCATCGACGACATTGACGTTTGATGTTTCGAGAAATCCGCTTTTTACGCGCACTGAGTCGTCGATTTTCAATCGAGTCTGCGTGGTGTCTTTTAGATACATCAAACCATCGGCGCCCTTTTGCAATTGCGCGACATCTGGATTAACCAATTTCACGCGACCCACTTGCCCGAGCGCATTGGGGGCCTGTCCTTGTTCGCGCACGGTGATCGTGCCGTCCTGCCCTATTTGTACTTTATCCAACGGTGGCAACGTAAGCGGACCGCTTTCGCCCAACACCGCATGACCATCCGCAGTCTGCAATTGCCCCAACGCATTAACTTGCAGCGCACCAGCGCGCGTATACCCTTCGCGGCCGTCGCTGCCCTGCACCGCAATCCAACCCTGACCATCGATGGCCACATTGAGATCGTTGCCGGTTTCATTCAATGATCCCGGCGCAAAATCGGTTCCCGGATTTTCTGCCAGCGCATACGCGCGCGTCGACAAGCCATCGCCGTAATAAACGCCCATCGAGCGCGTTTGCTCGTAATCGGCGCGAAACCCGGTCGTGTTCGCGTTCGCCATATTGTTGGCGTGAACCGCCTGCGCACGCTCGATATGCTTGCCGCCGGTCATCGCGATGTATAACGCTTTGTCCATTGCTACCTCTTGATCGAATCAAGTTCGCGTCAAAATAATTTCTTCATAGATAGCAAAGGCAATAACGGTGCCAATGAAAAAAATACGCACAAGTGGTTGATGCGGAAGTAAATCGAAAAATAAAAAGCCGTCGCGAAGACGGCTGGAGGAAATTTTCTGCCGAGCGGCGGCAAGCATCCGCCGCTCGTTTCGATCAACGTAGATTGATGATGGTCTGCGTTACCGCGTTGTCGGTTTCGATTGTTTTTGCATTCGCCTGATAGTTGCGTTGCGCCAAAATCAGATTGACGAGTTCGCCGGAAATATCCACGTTGGAATCTTCCAACGCACCCGCTTGTATCGATCCGCGCGAGCCGGTTTTGGGGGCGCCAATGGTCGGCTGTCCAGAGTCAAACGATTCAGCCCACGCAGTATTGCCGATCGGCGCCAAACCCTGCGGATTGGCAAAACCTGCAGTAGCTATTTGTCCCAACGTCAGCGCCTGACCATTGGAATAGCGCGCGAAGACAACACCCGAATCATCGATATTAATGCCCGCCAAGCGACCTGTCGCAAAGCCGTTCTGACTGATCGAGTTAACGGTGGAAGCAGTGCCATACTGTGTTGAATTGGCAAAATTAATCGCGAAGCTTAAAGCCGCCGCGCCAGCTGGCGCAATTCGCGCATCGTTAAGCGTTGTCGTACCAGTCAACGAGCCATTGGTATTGAATGTGAGATTGCCTAAATTATTGATCGGCGCTGCGGCGCTGTCTAATTGACTCTGAACGTTCCAAGTAGAGCCACCGCCGACAGGAACGGTGGCGGTTTTGATGTAATAGGTCGTCAATAAATGCGAATTGCCCAAGCTATCGTAAACCGTTGCATTGGTCGACCAGTTGTAACTGGACGGATCGGTTGTATTAAAAGCGGGAACTGGAACCTGCTGCGTTGAATCCAATTGAATCTGCCAGCTCACCGATGTCGTGGCGGAAGGATTGATATTATCGGTTTGAATTTTCAAATCCGAAGGCGCACCGCTTAAAATGACGCCCGCGCTATTCGCTGCATAACCCTGCAAGCGACCACCGTTGGCGGAGACGATAAAACCCTGGTTATCCAAACCAAAATTTCCAGCGCGGGTATAACTCGGTGTGCCCTGATTGCTGACGATAAAAAAGCCGTTACCGTTAATCGCCAAATCAAGACTGTTGTTAGTGATATTGATATTGCCCTGACTGAACTGCTGCGCAATCGAATTCACCAACACGCCGCTGCCCGGCGTGCGCGAGCCGGTGCCCAATATGGAGTTCGCATACACATCACCAAACTCTGTGCGCGATTCCTTGAAGCCTGTGGTACTCGCGTTGGCAATGTTGTTACCCGTTACCGACAGGTCCTGGTTTGCCGCACGCAAACCGCTTAACGCCGTATTAAATGACATGATCGCTTTCTCCGACTGCCAGGTTTCAATTCAATATAAGTTTCATTCAATATTTGCGTACAACATTTATAAAATATCTTTCACATCGCTCAGCGCCACTTGACCGACGCCGTCGACATTCAATGTGACCGCTTGATTGGCGCCCATCGTGACGCTGTTGACATTGGCGCCAAGATACGTGGTCACCGGTTGCGATTTGCCGCTATCGTTTGTCGTTACCACAAATTTGTAGGTACCTGGGCTGACAGTCGTGCCATCGGTTGCGGTACCGTCCCATGCGAACGGCAGATCGGCCGCGTCCTGCGGACCAAAATCTTTTTGCATCACCAATTTGTTGGCGCCATCGTATATTTGCAGCTGCAAATCGGCGGTGCTGTTCGGTAAGCTCATCGTACCGCGCACTAATCCGCCCTGTGCGAGATACGCGCTATCCGTTTTCACTTCGACCGAGCGTCCAACCAGTGCGGACGCCTGTAGCGCCTGACTCGATTGCATGCTGCTGCTCAGATTCGTCATCGTGGTATTTAAATTTTGAATACCCTGCAGCGAGCTGAACTGCGCCAATTGCGCAACAAACGCCGTATTATCCTGAGGATTGAGCGGGCTTTGATTTTTCAATTGCGTAACCAGCAATTGTAAAAATGCATCCTGTCCCAATCCCGGCGTTGTGCTCGATGCACTGCTGGCAGCGGTTGTCGTAGTGGTCGGGTTCTTGCTGTTTAGCGCAGCCAATATCTGCGCTGAATTTGTCGAAGTGCTATCTGCTACTGCTGTCATTGCAATTCATCTCCGCTCAAGACATCGGCCTCTTGTGTTCGGCCTAATGCGCAACCAATATTTTTCATGACTGGATTACTGACCCATGGACAATAATTTTTGCGCCATCGTTTTTGCCGATTGCAGCATTTCCACGTTGATCTGAAATGAACGCGACGCTGAAATCATATCCGCCATTTCTTCGACGACATTCACGTTCGGATACAACACGTAACCATCTTTGTCGGCGAGCGGATGTCCCGGCTCATAACGCTTTTCCAATGGCGCCTGACTTTCGACGACGCCGAGCACCTGTACACCGGCGCCGCCTTGACCATCATCATCGACATTGGTCCAGCCATTAGCCTGTTGCAACGCACTTTCCTGTACCGCCGCGAATACCGGATGACGCGCGCGATAAACCTGATTGACGCTGCTCGCCGCCGATTGCGCATTCGCAAGATTGCTCGCCACCGTATTGAGGCGAACGCTTTGCGCATCCATTGCGCGACCAGAAATATCGAATAAATTGGCGTATGACATATCGTTTACCTAGTGCTTTAACTTGCGTTATGACTTCTTTAGTCATCGATTGCGGCGCCGATTACTGGCCCGCGATCGCCGTCTGCAAACCTTTGAATTTCGAATTGAGAAAATACAAACTCGCTTCGAAATCCATCGAGTTTTTCGCGAAGCGTGCCATTTCCTGATGCTCTTCCACGGTATTGCCATCAATCGAAGGTTGGCTCGGTTCGGTGTAAAGCAAATCGCTATCGCCGCTGGCGGATTCGAAACTCATATGGCGCGAATTGGTACGCAGCGGTGTCGACGCAGAAAATTGGGTAGCTTGCGCCGTTGAACTTTCGGTTTGCTGCTTGGCTTGATCGAGTAAGCTGGAGAAATCGACATCGCGCGCTTTGAAATTCGGCGTATCGACATTGGCCAGGTTATTGCCCAGCACTTCCGCGCGTTGCGAACGCAGATACAACGCCTGCTCGTGAATGCCCAACGCCGATTTAAAACTGATTGCCATGTCTCTTGCTCCGATTGCCGCGATCGACGTTCAAGCCGACTACTGACTCGGAAAAAAAGCAATGCCTATACCAGATTCATAGCTTGCTGTTTTAAAAGGGAATTGACAGAAGAGGAAGCTATTGCGGCAAACGTTTGCGGCAAGCCCTTGCCGCTTTCTTCAGAGGCGGCAACGGTGCCGCGGCGATCAAATGGCTTTATAAATAATGCCGGGATTGCACTGCACCATCTGATAGAGCTGGCTCGCATCGGTCGGTCCTTCGGACGCGCCGAGAATCAGATAACCGCCCGGCTTCAGCGTGGCGTGGATGCGGCGCAAAATATCGGCCTTGCGTTCACCCGAAAAATAAATCAGCACGTTGCGGCAGAACACGATATCGAATTTGCCAAGTGTGAGATAACTATCGAGCAAGTTGAGCGATTGAAAACGCACGCGCTGCGCAATTTCCTTTTTCAGGCGCCAACGATCGGCGTTCACAGGATCGAAATAACGCTTCAATCTTTCGCTGGATAATCCACGCGACAGCGATAATTGATCGTATTCCGCTGCCCTGCACGCCTCCAGCATCGAACGCGATAAATCGGTGGCGACGATTTCCACCGGTTGGCGCAATATCCCCATATTCGCCGCGCGGTATTCCTCGATAGCAATGCTGATCGAATAAGGCTCCTGCCCCGACGAACAGGCCGCTGACCAAATGCGCATAGTACCGGCGCCATTGCGCTGCATGTCGGGCAACAATTTCGTACGCAGAATATTGAAGGGATGCAAATCGCGAAACCACAGCGTTTCATTCGTCGTCATCGCATCGATGACCGCTTCGCGCAGGCCGCGTTGCGCTGTTTGCTGCATGCGCCGGATCAGTTCGCGTAAATTGTCGATCTGATATTCGGCGAGTAAATTGGCGAGTCGACTGGTGACGAGATACTGCTTGTTATCGCCCAGCACGATACCGCAGGCCTTTTCCAAAAATGCTCGAAATTCCTCATAATTTTCACGTGCCGGACCGCTGCTCAGACGCTGTACGTTGCCGGAATAAACTTCTCGCTTCATTGTTTACTGCATCCGCCGACTTATTCGATACTGCTGTGGTTGTCGATACGACTTGGCATTAATTAATTACAACCAAATTTAATGCTGCGCCTGTCCATATTGCAGCGACTGCCTATCTATTTAAAGCGGCAATCGATACATAGAGCAGCTCCGTGCAGCTACTCGTTATGCTCGTCAACCTCGCGCACGCGTTGCGCCACCACCGACGCAAGCAGATCGGGATTGAATTTCGCGAGAAATTCGTTTGCACCCACTTTTTTAACCATCGCCTGATTGAATACGCCGCTCAACGAAGTATGCAACAGCACAAACAAATCTGACAAACGCGCATCGGCGCGAATTTCCGCAGTCAACGTATAACCATCCATTTCCGGCATTTCGATGTCGGAAATCATCATCATGATTTTATCGCTGGGCTTTTCGCCGGAATCGGCAAGCGCTTTCAAATATTCAAGCGCTTGCCGACCATCATTCAGCAATGTCGTTTCGGCGCCGACCGATTCGACGCAACGTTTGATTTGTTTGCGCGCGATTGCGGAATCGTCGACGATCAGTACATGTTTGGAAACAGCCGCGCGCGTCACCTCTTCGTCGATAACACCGGCGGAAATATCTTCCACCGGCGGTGAAATTTCCGCGAGGACTTTTTCCACATCGATAATTTCGACCAGCTTGCCGTCAACTTCGGTCACCGCAGTCAGATAATTATCGCGACCGGCGCCTTTGGGTGGCGGATGAATAGCCTCCCAGTTCATATTGACGATGCGCTCGACCGAGCGCACCAAAAATCCTTGGGTTGCGGTGTTGTATTCAGTGATGATGACAAAGCTGTTTTCAATATCCGTCAACGCGCGCTTGCCAATCGCCAAGCCAAGATCCATTACCGAAATCGTACCGCCGCGGATATGTGCAATACCGCGCACGACTGCATTGCTTTTCGGCACTATCGTCAAACTCGGGCACGGCAATACTTCGCGTACCTTGAACACGTTGATGCCGTAAATTTGTGGCCCGTCGAGCTTGAATAGCAGAAGCTCAAGCCGATTCTGGCCCACCAGTTGGGTGCGCTTATTTACGGTGTCTAACACCCCGGCCATGTTGCCCTCCGCCCGCTGCACAGAAACAGCTCGTTTAAAAAATTCACCGGCATGGATATTGCTCGAATCCGGAAAAGTGCGGTTGAGCGTCAAAAACTCCGCCGCCCGCGCGTCTCGTTGGTGCTGCCAAATGCCGTCTAGACGCGAACCCCATAGAGCATAGCCAAGATCATGATGGTTCGTCGTTTTTTACAAATTTGTCACATCGGATGGGCGGTATTGATCGCATTTCCGGCCATGGCCCAGGAGCACGGCAGCGTCCATGGCGCGATCGACCAATTCATGGCTGATTACACTCACCAATTGGCGAAACGACTGGGTGAAGGATCTCGTATCGATTACAACATCCCGGACCTCGATTCGCGTTCAAATCTGCAGCCTTGCGCTACGCCGCTCGCGGTTACCGCGAAAGATCAGATCCAGCCACTCAGTCGCGTCAACCTGCAGGTAAGTTGCGCCAGCTCCTGGTCGATTTATGTTCCAATTGATCTCGATGTATATCGACTCGTCGTCGTCGCCGTCAAACCGCTGGCGCCGGGAGCAGTTATTACCGCCGTCGATGTCGAATTGACTTCGATCGATATCAGTCAATTGATCGGCAGCTATATCACCGCGCTCGATGAAGTCATTGGAATGGGCGTCAAGCGGCCGATTTCACAGGGGCGTCCGGTAATCGCTCAACAACTGGAGGCGCCGCTGCTGATCCGCCGCGGCGAAGCCGTGGTTATCAGCGCCGAAGGCAGCGCGCTGGCGGTGAAAATGCCGGGGACCGCGCTGACCGATGGCCACCGCGGCGAGCAAATTCGCATTAAAAACCAGACCTCCTCGCGCGTTGTGGACGCACGCGTCATTGCGCCTGGGCAGGTTGCAGTATCGATGTAAAGTGTTGGCAAAGATAAACGGACCGGAACTAAAGTTGATGCTAAAGTGGCCGATAACCACTGTGGGAATCCACCACCTCGCAATTCGTACGAAGGACTTTAGTAATGGCAACCGATATCAAGGGTTTGGGAACGCCGCCTCCGGCAAACCAGACCGCCTTGCGCGGCACCGGGAAGGAAGCTAGCACTGCCAGCGAACGCACGGCGCAACAGCAGCCCTCTACTCCGCCGACAGCGGCTAAAACAGCGGTTGAAAGCGTCAATCTGAGCAGTCAGGCGCAAGCGTTAAAAGCGCTGGAAGAAAAGCTGCAAAAGCTGCCCGCTGTCAATGAAAAAAAGGTGGCTGAAATCAAGGCTGCGCTCGCGAGCGGCAGCTATAGCGTTGATGACCTGGTAGTAGCGGAAAAACTGCTGGGATTCGACGAGTTGTTCAAATAGCGGAAAGCCTCTTGTGTAACGCTGCGGCTTTCTCGAATGAAATCTTGAGGTCGCGCGCGCTATGAAGCAATCCGATACGAAACAACTTCTCTGCGATTGGTCCTTGTTCGATCAAGCCCTGCAACAGGATATCGCCCATAGTGAACAGCTGCTCGCCGTATTGCAGCTCGAGCGCAAAGCGCTCGAAACGCGCGATTACGCCAACCTCGAAATGTTAATCGGTCAAAAGAAAAGCTGGGTCGAAGCACTCGAAAAAAACGCTACCGAACGAAAAAGCTGGCTCGCGACGCACAGGCTGCCCAACGATTTCGATGCGCTCACTGCAGTCAAAGAGCAAGCGCCCACCGTGGCGATCCACTGGGAAACGGCCGCCTCACTCTGGCGCGAATGCCAGACCGCCAATCAACTCAATGAACAGATTTGCCGGCGCACACGGCTCGTCGTCGAACGCGTACTCGATATTTTGCGCGGGCAGAACGCTCAATCCGCCACCTACGATGCCAAAGGCGTTTCCCAGCGCGGACAACCGGGCCGCACCATCAGCAATGCGTGATAAATAATCGAGCCTGTCGCTTGTTGCGCGAACCCTTCGTTTGCGCGACAGTTGCATCGATACCTAGCTGCGAGATTCCTCCGATGCAAAGTGATGCGCCAACTGCCTATCATCTCGGCTGGGATGAGTTTCACCGCGATACCCGCGCACTCGCGCGCAAACTGCTCGACAGCGGAAAAAACTGGCAGGGAATTATCGGCATCGCACGCGGTGGTTTAATTCCCGCTGCTATTATCGCGCGCGAATTGAACATCCGCTTAATCGATACGCTGTGTATCTCCAGCTACGATCACAATACACAAATTATTCCAACAATTTTAAAAACCGCGCAGGGCAATGGCAGCAATTGGCTGTTGATCGACGATTTGGTCGATACCGGTCTTACCGCCAATATCGCTCGCGAATTATTGCCGCACGCAACGATGGCCGCGATTTACGCCAAACCCGCTGGCAGGTCAGCGGCTGCTTATTGGCAACGCGAGTTCGCGCAAAATACCTGGATTTATTTTCCCTGGGATATCGATTACCGCTACGCCGAACCATTGCACCAACAAGGCGAATCCTAAAATCGATTTGGCCGCGGCGAACGTTGCCGCTAGAATAGCCCGCCTCACCTCAAGCGCCCGTAGCTCAGTGGATAGAGCGACCGCCTCCTAAGCGGTAGGTCGCAGGTTCAACTCCTGCCGGGCGCACCATTCCTTCTAAACCTTGTGAAAAATCCGCTAAAGCCTTGAAAGGCAATGCCAGATTGGCGGTTCTAAATCCTACATTTCGTACATACGAAAGCCGGTCGGCAAACGCTAGTTTTAACACCATTCTCTTGTCCTCTAAACGCTCGGAAGACCAGATTTTATGCGGGTTTTCGAGGAATTCAAAAGTGGTTCTAAGTGTTTCATTAAAGCTGCGAATTGGGCGACCGCATTTTTCGATATTTTCACTCAAAACGATTTTTTGGTGTTCCAGTTTTTGAATGCGTTTTTCGTAGCTGGCAATCACCGATGCAATTTCGGTGTCTGCGATCCGATCAAGAAACTGTTCGATTTGACGATCTACCTTCGTCAGTTCAGTTTTCAACGCATGAACACGCGCTTCACGCGACGTAAAACGATGATTCCATAAATCCTCGAACATTTTCCGAGCGGTATGGAATAGGTTTTCAGTGGGTCGCAACGCATGCAGCAATTCTTCGAATTGACCTTCGATCACCGCGCGTTTAATCGACTTGCCGTAGCTCACACAACCCCTATGGTTGCACAGATAATACGGGTAATGGCTAGAGCGACCCTTTGTCCATCCAGCCGTCAGAACGCCGTCACAATCACCGCAGACGACAGCCCCACGCAAAGGGAAATCCTCATCAATATCTTTGCGGGCTGGCACTCTGGCGTGTCCGTGAATGCGCTCCTGAATTTTCTGGAAGGTTTCAAAACTAATTAACCCTTCATGATGACCCTTGCGCAAAGAGACATCCCAATCCGGGGCACCGACATAACCGGCGTATAACGACCGCGTTAAAAGGTCCGTGACGCGCTGGCAATGCACTTCGCCATTGCTGCCGCGTGGATAAATCGGATGGCTCTCCAAAAAGCGTTGCACTTCCGCCTGGATTTGAAAACGCCCCGAGGCAAAGCCTTCGAGCGCTTCCTGAATAATCGACGCAAACGGTTCATCGCGGACCAATACTTTGCCGTGACCGTTCACACGTTGAAAATGGTAGCCAATGGGTGGCGGCCATACCCAATAGCCATTCATCATTCTGGCCCGCATGCGGTTTTTGGTTTGCTCACCATTCTTTTCCCGCTGGTGTTGCGACACGCTGGCCAGCAGATTTTCAACAAGTTTGGAATCGGAATCGTCGCCAAATTCAATCGACGGCGATTCGAGAATGCCGCCTGCACTCGCAATCGCGGCCCGCAATTGCAAATGTGCTTCAAGGCCCCGCGCCAGACGCGAAATATCATCGATGATGACGACATGCGGATTGCTACGATGGCGGCGCAAATAGGCCAGCATTTCCTTCATGCCGGGCCGGTTTATCAAGCTGCCCGACATATCGTCCTTAAAGACCTCGGCTACGGCATAGCCTTTATATTTGGCGTATTCGCGGCAGCGCGTGGCCTGTGACGATAGACCATCGCCCCGCGTCGTTTGCTTAACATCCGAAACACGGCAATAAATCACCGCCTTTTTGTCCGAAGTATCAGCCATGATTAATCCTTTTCTGCCACATCGTCGGCGGCAACGTTGAATTCGTGGGTCGGGATATTTTCTTTTACCGTGCCAGAACCGTTTTCTAAAGCCCTTTGTGCAAGGATCGGCATTACGGAATCTACACCAAATCCGAGTTCTACGAACCCCGACATGATGTTCCAGAGTATGCGGAGAAACTCGATTTTCTGCGCCTCGGTCATTTCAAGATCATCGACGTACTCAAGGTACTTTTCCGCCTTGAACGGAAGAACGCCAGTCATCTGCGGCAATACTTCGAATTCCGTAGACGAAAACTCATTAATACTCATCGAAAATTCCCCTTTAAAACCATGCCACACTGACTACGCAGCGGAACTCGTACTTACCGCGCGAATTTCTTTTTCTCTTTGAACAACAAGAAATTCAGCGAGAGTATCTTTTGTATATATTTTCATAATACAACCATGGGTTTTAATAAACTGTGAATAACCGATAGAGGTTTTTCCTGAAAGATCTTCATATTTTTCGCACCTTAGTCATTGTGCATTGCAACAATTTAATCGATAGATAGATTTTCTACGGCTAAACACAAATCGTATTTATGAAAATGCGAATTGTGTTTCTACAGAAATACACAGAGCATAATTTTTTCGCGCACACGGGGGTATTCACCGCGACCGCTCGAAATCATATTCTGCTTTGCCGTGGACACGGGCCAAGCCGAAATCGTTTACGGCGCGACCCTCCGCGCGGTCCAAACGATTGCGAATAAAATTGGCGCGAACCGTGCGCCGTAACTCTTCCCTCCGGTGAATAGTTTCTACAGCCTGACCGCTTGGTGTGTAATCCATCGATGGAAGTGGATTGCGCTTTCGCGCTTCCAAATGCTCCAACTCCGAACGCGTAACAGAACCTTTGCCAGCGCCGTTTCCGGCGCTGGCCTCACTGTTGAACGTACCCATCATGGCGAACCCTCTTAACGGTCGCGGTCAAAACCATTTTCGCGATTGAGATGATCGTCGCGCTTTGCTTTATCGTGCGTATCCCTTGGTTCAAGCTTGCGCACGAAAATAACGCCGCCGTTGTGTTCAAGCATTTCGCGCGGCGTAATATCTAAACGCAAAATGCCTTCGCCTTCCTTGTCGCGTGGCCAAATACTGCCGATCTGCCGCGCGGGGCCAAGAATGGTTTTTCCATTCCGATCCTGCCCGTTGTTACGCGCAAAACTCACTTGGTGAGATGGTTGTTTCTTTTCTTTGTCATCGCTCATGGCGATCTCCTTTAGTAAGGGCGGTAGCCCTTGATGAATGTCCATTTACCGCGTTGGTATTGCGGCAAATGAGCGTGTTTTTCTGGTACGGGTTCGGTGATAACCGGCAGCCAGCGCGTACCAAAGCGCGTCGCAATGCGCACTCTGTCGGTTGGCTTGTGGTAAGGATTAGGCAGATACGCCCCGGCTAAGTCGCAGCGCGTGTAATAGGCCTGTTTATGCGCAAAAATGGGAGCGAGATTGAGGCCGCTGATAAACAGAATTTGCCGGTCTTCGGGCATATTCATAATTTCATCGGGCGTCATAAGCGCACGCGCTTGTTTAGTCCGATGCTGCGCTGCGAGATTGTGATATTTGATATTCAATGCCGCTTCGAATGGATCGCCGCCCGTGAATAATTGCCGTGCAATTTGCTTGCGATTAAGCACAGCTTTTTCTTGTGCGAGGATGTCATCGAATTCCAGCGTTTGCGTTCCCAACATGTCCGAAATTAAACGCGCGGTGGAAAAATCGCGCACGCCGAAAAATTGTCGAACCTGCGATGATCCAATAAACGTCGCAACCGCTTCCTTGCCAAAATTACGCGCAATCTGATCGATGTTTTGCCAG
>DASXYH010000048.1:0-4925 GCA_036502545.1 Spongiibacteraceae bacterium | reverse complement strand
TTGCCGATCCCTTTATTGAGCTACATATCGGCCCCGGCCGCGGCTATCCCATTTTTTATATTGCCGAACGCGGCGAACATGTCGATGTGTTGAAGCAGCGCACCGATTGGATCAAGGTCCGCGTGCGCGCCGGCACCGCGCGCGAAAAAGAAGGCTGGGTTGCGCTCGGGCAAATGGCGAAAACACTGACAGCCGATGGTCAACCGCTGGCAGTTTCGTATCCTGATTTCGACGCGTACAAAAAGCGGCGCTGGGAAGGCGGTTTGATGACGGGCAGTTACGCGGGCGCCAATATCGTTAGCGTCTATGGTGCCTATCATTTCACGCCGAATATTTCCGCCGAACTGGAAGCGTCGCAATATTTCGGCAGTTTTTCGAATGGCAAACTCGGCACTTTCAGTCTCGTGCAGCAGCCGTTTCCCGAATGGCGCATCGCACCGTTTTTCACACTCGGCGTCGGCCGCGTTTTTATCGACCCGAAGGCGACACTGGTGCAAACCAAAAACCGCGCCGATGATGTGGTCGATGTCGGCATCGGCGTGCGCTATTACCTGACGCGCCGGTTTTTATTGCGCGCGCAGTACAAGAATTATGTAGTATTGACCAACACCGAAACCAACCAGAATGCAGAAGAATGGAAAATAGGATTCAGCGCCTTTTTTTGAGTGCTTTATTGATCATCGTGGCTATTCCCGGCTGGGCTGACGATAAAGCGAAATCCACGCGCTCGAATGACGAGAGCGGTCAGGTCATCGAGCCCGATTTGCAGCGGCGCGAAATCGAAAAACCGGATATCGATGCGCTGGATTTCGAACTCGGCGTTTACTACGGCGTCCTCAGCATTCAGGATTTCGGCAGCAATTCCGTCACCGGCGCCACGCTCGCCTACCATGCAACGGAAGATATTTTTATCGAGGTCGAATACGGCAAGAGCAAGGGCGATAAGACCAGCTTCGAAAAGCTCAGCGGCAGCGCGCAGCTGCTCGACAGCAATGACCGCGATTACAAGTATTACAGTCTCAATATCGGCGGGAATATATTTCCCGGTGAGATCTATATCGGCAGTAAATATGCTTTCGTCTCATCGTTCTACGCAACAGGAGGCATCGGCGGTACCGACTTCGCCGGCGATAGCGTCTTCACCGTCAACTTCGGCGTCGGTTATCGCGTTCTGTTCAACGATTGGCTCGGCATACGCTTCGACGTGCGCGATTACATCTTCGATCGCGATATATTCGGCGAGCGCGACCGCAGTAACAACCTGGAATTGCGAACTGGATTCAGTGTGTTCTTCTGACCTCTGCTATTCTCAAAATCGAGCGGTTTTTGAGGTCTGACAAATGACTGTGCAAGCATTTACCCGATTTTTTTGCGCTATTTTCATTGGCGGCCTGGCAGCGTTTGCCTCGGCTAATGAATCTGCGCCCGATTTCACGCTGAAAAGCACGCAGGGCGAAAATATCCGTCTTAGCGAACACCGCGGCGAAGTTGTGCTGCTGAATTTCTGGGCATCGTGGTGCGGTCCGTGCCGCCAGGAGATGCCGTTGCTCGATGCGTTGCAGCAGCGCTATAACAAGCTCGGTTTTAGCGTCGTCGGCGTTAATGTCGATAAGGATTCGGCGCTGGCCAATAAATTATTGAAGGATATTCCGGTGACGTTTCCGGTACTGCTCGATAATACCGGCGCCGTCAGCGCCAGCTACAATGTAAGCTCGATGCCTACCACCGTGCTCATCGATCGCGACGGTAACGTGCGCTATCTGCACAAAGGTTACAAACCGGGCTACGAACAGGATTACGAACAGCAGATAAAGGAATTGATCCGCGAATAATGCTACGTCTACTTCTCGTTACACTTTTCGCCTTCGCTTCGATTGCGTGCAGCGCTATTGATTCGCTCAGCAACGTCGAGCCATGGGTAAAACCCTATGAGCGCGACCATATCGCCGATCCGATCATGAGTTTCGATCGCACGCCGTTGGCAACCGAATACCTTGCGCACGTATACGGCGTGCGCGAAGGTTCGCGCGGTGGGCAAGGAGGCAGCGGTGGCGGTTGCGGCTGTAACTAAATCTGCATTCCGTAAATATTTTGCGCTGTTGCTGCTTTGCAATAGCGCCGCGTTATTTGCCGCGGTGCTTCCCGAAGAACGTGTCGATGCGCTGTATCACCGCTACGATGGCGGTGGCCTGAAGGTCGATGGCACTTCCGTGCTCGTGCGTAAAAACATCGCCGATAAAGTTTCGATCAGCGGTAATTATTTTGTCGACAACGTCAGCAGTGCATCAATCGATGTCGTCACGCAAGCCAGCAAGTTCACCGATAAACGCACTGAAAAAAGTCTCAACGTCGATTATCTGTTCGATCGCACGCTGTTAAGCGGCGGTTACATCAATAGCACAGAAAGCGACTACCTCTCTAAAACGTTCCATTTCGATATGAGCCAGGATTTCTTTGGCGATCTCACCACTTTCAGCATGGGATACACCCGCGGCAATAACACGATTAAAGATAATAACGATGCATCCATTCACGAAACTTCGGTCCACCAGGAGTATCGCACCGGTCTTTCGCAAATTTTAACGCGCAATCTGATCGTCAGCGGCACCGAAGAAATCATGGTGGACGATGGTTATTTGAGTAATCCTTATCGCAGTTATCGTTTTCTTGATCCGTCAGTAGCGCGCGGTTACAGCTACGAGCGCGAAGTTTTTCCAAAAGCTCGCACCAGTAGCACTACTGCGTTACACGCCCGTTATCATCTTCCCAATTACCGCGCCGCAATTTATGGCGACTATCGCTACTACACCGATGGCTGGGATATAAAAAGCAATACCATCGAAGTTGGCTATGACCACACGCTCCCGGCAGGATGGTTATTTGATGTGCATGTACGCTACTACAAACAATCCGCTGCAAATTTCTACAGCGATTTGTTTGCGCGTCGCAATGAAGACAGATACATGACGCGCGATAAACAGCTCAGCGACATGCATTCGATTACCTATGGCGCGGGCATTACCTACGATTTGCCGTATAAATCGGCGTATATCGATAAATTGACTTTCAATTTATTTTGGGACCACGTGCAATTCTATTTTGATGATTTCCGCAATGTGCAGGTACAAGGTATGGCGCCGGGCACCGAGCCCGAATACTCCTACGATGCCGACATTCTGCGATTCTTATTTACTGTTTGGTTTTAATTTTGCTCATAACAAAAAGCCCGCCTGACGCGGGCTTTTTTTCGACGGTTTTATCGATTAGCCCGCCACCTTCTCGTTGTGTTTCTTGTGATGAATACGTCCACTCTGATGGTTTTCCGCGGTCTGAATACGGTGTTGCTCACGCGCACCAACATGACCGTCGGCGCCCGCACGCGCCTCTTTAGCGGTATCGCGCGCTTGACCGTGTTCTAATTTGCCGGCCTCGCGATTGGTCAGTTGCCCGCTGCGTTCGCCATGCTCGATACGCTCCTGTTGATTAATATTGCGCTGCACGTCTGCCTGCATGCGACGCGACGATGCTGAATTAGGATGGCCAGTTTGGGCGTCGTGTTTTTGTTGATGAATGTTCTGGCTGACGCGATTTTCCTTGGCAGTCAATTTTTTCTGCTCGCTCGGCGAAATCGAACCGTTTTTTAACGCTGCGGCTTGATCATGCTCGACTTTAGTTTCTTCGTGCTCAAGTTTCGACGCTTCTTTCGTATTCAATTCGCCCGATTTAAGACCCTGCTCGATGCGTTCCTGTTGATTGACATCGCGCTGCGTATCGGCGATCGCATTGGGACCGGCCGCGAATGCAGTACAGCTTATGGATAAAGCAAAGGCGGTAGTTAAGGCGGTTTTCTGTAATTTCATGATTCTGTTCCTCGATAATTTTTCCGGTTTTGAAGTAACAGCGATGATTCTGTCAGACTGTAGTTTACGCAAGCAGACTGAACGCGCCCTGAATAAGTAACATTTTCGCGAATCGTCCGTTATCGAAACCTTGGATCGAATCTGATAAGGTGCTTTCATCCGCACCACGCTATTTACACTGTGAATTGCTATTTACACCGTGAATTTAAAATCCCTCTTTACATTTAACCGCCGTTTCAATTGGTACTATGGCTGGAATGTCATCGCGATGACATTGCTGTTTCAGTCGTTGTGCATCGGTATGCATTACTACTGCTTCACGCTGTGGGTCGTGCCGTGGAGTATCGAATTCAACGCAGTGCGCAGTCATATCATGTTGGCTATCGTCGCATCGCAAATTATTTCCGGATTAATCGCGCCGATCGCGGGCCGTGCGCTCGATCGACTGCCGGCGCACATTTTAGTCTGCGGCGGTGCGCTGACCTTTTCCGCCGGCTTGCTTGTCATTGCCTGCGCGCAAGCGGTGTGGCAGATCATCGCCGTATTTCTATTTATCTTACCGATCGGCTTGGTGCTGACCGGCGCGATGGCCGCGCAAACGCTGGCGACACGCTGGTTCACCAAAGATCGGGGGCTTGCCATTGCGTGCGCCACGCTCGGCACATCGTTCGGCGGTTTCACGATGCCGCCGCTCGCAGCGGCATTGATGCATGCGTTCGGCTGGCGGATAACGTTCGCGATATTCGCTGGCGCCGCTACCTTCCTGATTACGCCGATCGCATGGCGCGTATTGAAACGCAAGCCGCCGGAAGAGGAAATCATTGCCTTCGAATTCGCTGAGGCCACGCAAACACCGTCTCAGCCGGCGTTACGTACAAAAGATTTGTTGCGCGATAATAATTTCCGCACGCTGGTGCTGACGTTTTTGCCGTTGACGCTCGTATTCAACGCCGTGCAAATGAATCTCGGCGCGTATGCGCAAGACATCAATGTGAGTCAAAGCGACGTCGCATTTATGGTCGCGCAATTATCGATACTGATGCTGATCGGCAAAATATTATTTGG
>DASXYH010000047.1:0-3001 GCA_036502545.1 Spongiibacteraceae bacterium | reverse complement strand
ACGATTTATCAGACCGAATCGCGCCGCGTGCTGGCGACATTGATTCGCCTGCTCGGCGATTTCGATCTCGCCGAAGAAGCGCTGCACGATGCGTTCGCCGCCGCGCTGAAGCAGTGGCCGCGCGACGGCGTGCCGGCCAATCCACGCGCGTGGCTGGTATCGGCCGGGCGTTTTAAAGCGATCGACCATATTCGCAAGCGCGCGCGCTTCAACGCATCGGCAGCGGACATCGCCCACCAACTCGAACTTGATAACGACGATGAGGAGGAAGCGCAGGAAGACCACGATGTCGAAGACGATCAGCTGCGTTTGATTTTCACCTGTTGTCACCCAAGCTTATCGGCGGCGGCGCAGTTGGCGCTGACGCTGCGCGAAGTGTGCGGGCTCACCACCGAAGAAATCGCGCGCGCATTCTTGAGCAGTCCGACCACGATCGCGCAACGCATCGTGCGTGCGAAGGCGAAAATTCGCGATGCGAAAATCCCCTACGAAGTACCGCAGCAGGCCGAATTAGCCGATCGGCTCGACTCCGTGTTGCAGGTTATTTATCTGGTCTTCAACGAAGGCTATGCGGCATCCACCGGCACCGAACTGACCCGCAACAATTTAGCCGATGAGGCGATCCGGCTCGGCCGTCTGCTGGTGACATTACTGCCCGATTCCGAAGCGATGGGTTTGCTCGCGTTAATGCTGCTGCACGCATCGCGCAGCGCCGCTCGCGCGACCGCGACCGGCGATTTGATTCTGCTCGACGCGCAGGACCGCTCGCGGTGGAATCGCGAACAAATTGCCGAAGGTTCCGCGTTGATCATGCGCGCGCTCCATTCGCGTCGCTTCGGCGCCTATACATTGCAGGCCGCGATTGCCGCCGTACATGCCGAAGCGCCATCGGCGGCCGCCACCGATTGGGCCGAAATCACCGGCCTTTACGAGGTGCTGCTGCGCATCAGCCCATCGCCCATCGTCGAGCTGAATCGCGCGGTGGCAGTGGCAATGCGCGATGGTCCTGAGCAAGGATTGGCATTGATCGACACCATCCTCGCGCGCGGCGAATTAACCGATTATCACCTCGTCCATTCGGCGCGGGCCGATCTGCTTCGCCGTTTGGGTCGCCATGCCGAGGCTGCGGCAGCCTATGAACAGGCGCTGGCATTGACACGGCTGGAACCCGAGCGTCGCTTTCTCGAGCAGCGTCTGATCGAGTTATCCCACGGCTAATGCGACAAATTTTGCGCGGCCAAACTTTTTTTGCGGAAAACAAAAAAATTTCACCTCTTTTAATCAAACTGCTGTCGATTTATCCCGGCTTCGCACGACTATCGGTACAAACACAGGATTTCCCGGATAAATTCGCCGCGCCCGGTTAACCGTGCGCAGCTCATCTGAGAGAGGACAAACCATGACAGCGACCATCGAATCACCCCACGTCGTTTCGCGCGCCGAATGGCTGACCGCGCGCAAGGAATTACTGCGCCAAGAAAAGGAATTGACTCGCATGGGCGATCGCGTGAGCGCTGAGCGGCGTGCATTGCCATGGGTCGAAGTCGACAAACACTATGTATTCGAGGGCGCGCGCGGCAAACAAACGCTGGCCGATTTATTCGCAGGGCACAGTCAATTGATCATCTATCACTTCATGTTCGGTCCCGGCGCGCAAGAAGGCTGCAAAAGCTGCTCCTTTCTCGCCGACCATATCGATGGCGCCAATTTGCATCTCGCGCATCACGATGTGACGTTGATGGCAGTTTCGCGCGCGCCGTGGCGCGAATTGCAGCCGTTCAAACGGCGCATGGGCTGGCAATTCGATTGGGTATCATCGTTCGGCAATGATTTTAATTACGACTATCACGTCTCGCCAACGGCGGAAGAAATCGCCGCCGGAAAATTTACTTACAATTTCGTCGAGTGCGATTGCTCCGGCGGCGAATGCCCCGGCATCAGCGTGTTCTATCGCGATGCCAGCGGCACTATTTTTCACACCTATTCCACTTACGCACGCGGCGGCGATATTTTCATCGGTGCACACAATTATCTCGATTTAACGCCGACGGGCCGCAACGAAGGTCCAATCATGCATTGGGTACGACATCACGATCGCTATGACGATGCGCGCCAACCGGCAGCAACGTGCTGTTCGTAACGTCCGATGAACTGCGGAAGCATCGGGATGATTGAAAAAATTTGCTATCGATATCGATTGCGCAACACCACTATCGACTACCGAGTATCCACTGTTATTGAATACCCACTGTTAGTAATATCAACTACGGCGAACCCAGGAGCGCATCATGCAATTAAATCCCTATCTCTCATTCAATGGCAATTGCGAAGAAGCTTTCAATTTTTATGCGAAAGTGTTCGGCGCAAAAATCGAAGCGATGATTCGCGGCGGTGAAACACCGATGGCGGAGCAGATTCCGCAGGACCGCCGCGATAAAATCATGCACGCACGCCTGAGCGTCGGCGGCACGCTGTTGATGGCCAGCGATACGGCCGGCGAACATTACAAAAAAAGCGAAGGTATCATGGTGACGATCAATATCGAAAAACCGGCCGAAGCCGAGCGCGTGTTCAAGGAACTCGCGGCGGGCGGTAAAGTTGAAATGGCGTTGCAGGAAACTTTTTGGGCGCAGCGCTTCGGCATGCTGACCGATCGTTTCGGCACGCCGTGGATGATCAATTGCGAACGC
This sequence comes from Spongiibacteraceae bacterium, assembly GCA_036502545.1. Classification (GTDB taxonomy): domain Bacteria; phylum Pseudomonadota; class Gammaproteobacteria; order Pseudomonadales; family CAMLJR01; genus CAMLJR01. The sequence continues at coordinate 311 of DASXYH010000047.1, read as the reverse complement.
CCGCTGCAATAAATGTCCTGCGCGATAAATTGCTCGTACAGCATGTAACTGGCACACACGGAGCTCATCATGAAATATTTATGCCTGGTGTATTTCGAGGAAAAAAACATGAGTGCTATGTCCGAACAGGACTGGGCTGCGCTGAACCGCGAATGCATCGAATGCGGCGACGGTATGCGCAGCAGCGGCCACTGGCTGGGCGGACATCCACTCGAATCGGTCGAGACCGCAACGACACTGCGCGTGCGCAATGGCAAACTGTCCACCACCGATGGTCCCTTTGCCGAAACCAAGGAGCAGCTCGCGGGATT
>DASXYH010000046.1:0-14425 GCA_036502545.1 Spongiibacteraceae bacterium | reverse complement strand
TGCAATTGTGCCGCCAGATCGGACGCGACGACTATCGCCGCTGCGTGGTTTTTCACAGCTTATCGAAACGCTCGAATGTCCCCGGCTTGCGCTCCGGTTTCGTTGCCGGCGATGCGGATGTATTGAAAAAATTTCTGTTTTACCGCACGTATCACGGCTGCGCGTTGCCGGTGCAAACACAGCTCGCGAGCATTGCTGCATGGAGCGATGAACAGCATGTGCGCGACAATCGCGCGTTGTACCGACAGAAATTCGATGCCGTGCTCGCAATACTCGGGCCCTCTTCTTCGAGTCTTGGGCTCGACGTGGTAAAACCCGAGGCAGCGTTTTACTTATGGGCCGGCACACCGTTCGATGACCGCGATTTTGCGCGCGAATTGTTTCGCGCGCAAAATGTCACGGTGCTACCGGGCCAATATCTGGCACGCGCAAGTGGAGATCTCAATCCTGGCGCCAATCGCGTACGCATGGCGCTGGTGGCGACGCTGGAGGAATGTGTGGAAGCGGCGCAGCGGATTAAACGATTTACTGAATCGATTAAAAACTAACCCCAACCCCTTCGATCCCCACTTATTCAGGGGGGTGAAATCGCAGTGCGGCCAAACCCTCCCCTTATCGGGGGATGTTGGATCGAAGCACGAATCAATTCCTCCCCTGATAAGGGGAGGTGTCGCACAGCGACGGAGGGGTTTAGATTCCGCGAAGCGAAAAAAGGATTTAGATTTCCTCGTCGCGACAGAGAAGTTTTTGTTTATCGCACAGCATCAACTTTATCCGGAAAACTCATGCTTAAAAAAGATCGCGCGCAATTCATCATGCAGCATTTGCAGGAACTGTATCCGCAGCCGCCAATTCCTTTGCAGCATCAGAATGCATTCGAATTGCTGATCGCCGTGCTGCTGTCGGCGCAATGCACCGACGCGCGCGTCAATCTCGTTACTCCGCATTTATTTGCGATCGCGAATAATGCTGCCGATATGGCCAATGTGCCCGTCGAAAAAATTCAGGCTATCATTCGCCCCTGCGGCTTATCGCCGCAAAAAGCCAAAGCGATCAGTGCGCTTTCGAAAATTCTGGTGGAGCATTACGGTGGCGAGGTACCCGCCGATTGGCAGGCGCTCGAAGCGCTGCCCGGTGTCGGTCATAAAACCGCGAGCGTGGTGATGTCACAGGCATTCGGTGAGCCGGCGTTTCCGGTCGATACCCACATTCATCGGCTCGCGCAACGCTGGGGCCTGAGTAATGGCAACAGCGTCGTGCAGACCGAGCGCGATCTGAAGCGCTTGTTTCCACGCGAAAAATGGAACGACCTGCATTTGCAGATCATCTATTACGGTCGCGAATTTTGTTCAGCGCGCAGCTGCGACGGCACTGTCTGCGATATCTGCCGCGCCACCCATCCGGCGCGCAAACACGCAAAAAAAACCAAAAAGGCCTGAGTTGCATTTTGTTATGCTAGGGGCCTGGCGGGAGTCAACCGATGACAGCGGTTCTATACGGCATCAAAAATTGCGACACAGTGAAAAAAGCGCGGCAATGGCTGGAAAAACAGCAGATCGAATATCGCTTTCACGATTTTCGCAGCGACGGGCTCGATTTAAAACAGACGCAACATTGGTTGCAGGAAGTCGGCATCGAAACACTGATCAATAAGCGCGGCACCACCTGGAAACAACTCGACGACAATGTTCGCGCCGGCTTGAATCCAACCAATGCGGCTCCACTGCTGGTCGCACAGCCAACGCTGATCAAACGTCCGCTGCTCGATATCGGCCATCAGCGTTTTGTCGGCTTCAGCGCTGCGATGTACCGCGATATTTTCAAAAAACACACGTTGTAATTACTGCATAGAGCAATTGGGCGACGCAGTAGTTAACCAATACATGGCAAACACAGGCGGAATTTAACATGGCACAACCTCATTTCGCACTCGGCTTCGGCACCGGCACAAAAAATAAAAAAGATGAATGGCTCGAAATATTTTATCCGCATCCGTTGTTGCAGCCTTCCGTCGCGACAGTGGATGCGATCCGAAAAGTATTTGCGTTCGCGGGCGGCAATGTTGCGCACGATTTAAATAACAGCGAATTGCAAAAACTGGAAACCGCATTGTGCGCCGCCGGTGAAACCGCGCAGGCGGAAGTCGTCGCCGCGCTGCAGGAAAGCGTGCGACCTTGCGTCGTCACACTGCTGGCCAGCGACGAGGCGCCGAAATCGGTGCCGGAAGCGTATTTGAAATTGCATTTACTGTCGCATCGGTTAGTGCAACCGCATGGTGTTGTGCTCGCCGGTATTTTCGGCGTGTTGCCGAATGTGGCGTGGACCAGCGCGGGTGCGATCGATTTAAATGAATTAGCGCAGCGACAATTGCAAGCGCGTCTGCGCGGCGAATTACTCGAAGTGATGTCCGTCGATAAATTTCCGAAGATGAGCAATTATGTGGTGCCGAGCGGCGTGCGCATCGCCCACACCGCGCGCGTGCGCCTCGGCGCGTATCTCGGCGAAGGCACCACGATCATGCACGAAGGTTTCGTTAATTTTAATGCCGGCACCGAAGGCCCGGGTATGGTCGAAGGCCGCATCTCGGCCGGTGTTTTTGTCGGCGCAGGTTCCGATCTCGGCGGCGGCTGCTCGACCATGGGGACATTGTCCGGCGGCAACAACGTCATCATTTCTATCGGCAAAGGCTGCTTGATCGGCGCCAATGCCGGTGTCGGTATTCCGCTGGGCGATCGCTGCACTGTCGAAGCGGGGCTTTATGTCACCGCCGGCTCGGTAGTTTCGGTGCTCGACGATAAATGCGAATTGGTGAAAAAAGTAAAAGCGCGCGATCTCGCGGGCAAATCCGCTCTGCTATTTCGCCGCAACTCGCAAAACGGCGCGCTGGAAGTGCTGACGAATAAATCCGCGATCGAATTGAACGCGGATTTACACAGCCACAATTAACCGAAAGATCAGCGGCGTAATCGAATGATCAGTGGTGCAACAGCGGTCCACTGCCGCGTGCGTCCCACCATACGGGTCCGATCGGACGTGCGGCGGTATTGGCAATATGAAGGCGTTCGATGCGGCCACCGTCGCGCAAAAACTTTTCGGTTTGTTGCGCAATTTCTTGACGGATCCGCTCGCGCGAGGTGACGGTGAGAATATCGCGATCGTACATGGTGCTACCTCATTCTCGAAACTCACTGACAAAAAATAGCCCCGGCAAATGACAACACCGCGAATTTTTGATGACAAATTATCAGCCGCTGATTAAATAAATTTCTGAGATTGACGCTTGCCATGACCACCCTTCCCTCCGCATTGTCACCCACACTGCAACTCACGCTGGAGTTGATGCGACGCCGCTCGGTGACGCCGGCCGATGACGGCTGCCAACAACTCATGCAGCAGCGGCTCGCTGCGATTGGATTTCAAACGACACCGCTGCGCTTCGGCGACGTCGATAATTTTTGGGCCGTGCATGGCGATGGCGGACCGATCCTTTGTTTTGCCGGCCATACCGATGTGGTGCCGAGCGGTCCCGAACAGCAGTGGCAAACACCGCCGTTCGAGCCAACTTTTAAAGAAGGAAAATTATTCGGTCGCGGCGCTGCCGATATGAAGGGCAGCCTGGCGGCAATGATTACCGCTTGCGAGCGTTTTGCGCAGGCACATGCCGAGCATCAGGGTCGCATTGCGTTTTTGATTACGAGCGATGAAGAAGGCATCGCTGTCGATGGCACAGCGAAAGTTGTCGACTGGCTTGAGCAGCGCGGCGAAAAAATTCGCTGGTGTGTCGTGGGCGAGCCTTCCTCGGTGCAGCAAGTCGGCGACACGATTAAAAACGGCAGGCGCGGTTCGCTCAACGGCAAATTGATTGTGCGCGGCGTGCAAGGTCATGTGGCCTATCCCGACACAACGCGCAACCCGATTCATCTCGCCGCGCCCGCGCTTGCGGAACTCGCGGCGCAGCAATGGGATAACGGCAATCGCTTTTTTCCGGCAACATCGCTGCAAATTTCCAATATTAATGCGGGTACTGGCGCGACGAATGTCATCCCTGGTGAACTGGAAGTGCTGTTCAATTTTCGTTTCTCGACCGAAGTCACCGCTGCGCAATTGCGCGCGCGCACCGAAGCGATTTTGCACACACATGCGTTGGATTTTCGTATCGAATGGGCGCTCAGCGGCGCGCCGTTCCTCACCGCGGAAAGCGATTTGGTGCAAGCGGCGCGGCTGGCGATTCGCACTGTCGCCGGAATCGATACCGAATTATCGACCGCAGGTGGCACTTCGGACGGCCGCTTTATCGCACCGACCGGCGCGCAAGTGGTTGAGCTTGGCCCCGTTAATGCGACCATTCATAAAGTCGACGAGCACGTCATCGCAGACGATTTGGATAAATTATCGTTGATGTATGAAAATATTTTGGCAAACTTATTAAGGTAAAAAAATCGCGCATATTTCTGCAGGTGCGGTTTTCGTTTTGCGTAGTCAAATCGCGATGCACGTGCGTCACACTAATGTCACAGTCTCAATACGAAAATTTTACCGGAATCAATGCGTATGCAAACATAGTGGCCTTTTTTATGGTAACTCGATCACAATAACGGTTATTGCCTATGTGCAACCGAGCCGCAATTTTTTAATCTCCCGCCTGCGGATGATTGCAGCAACAATAAAGCGCTGCCCCCTAAGCATGGATAAGGGAAATCAATTCAACGCGGTAAATAACTCATGCATAACTCGATACTCAAGCGCCTCGGCGCAATGTCCTGCCTACTTATGGCATTTCAAGCCAACGCCGTCACCATCAACGGCATCAACTACAAACAGTTCGCCGGTTCCGGCAACACATGTCCCAATGGCAGCAAGGTTTACGTTTATAAAAACGTTAAGTATTGCAAAGCGTACCGCGCCAATATCAGTTGGAACATTCCGACCAAGCGCACCAACGGCGCTGTACTGCGCATGAGCGAATTGAAGGGTTACGAAATTTATTGGACGCGCACGGGCGATAATGCACGCGGCACGATAAAGGTTAATACCAATAGCCAGGTATCGACAGCCTTCGACGTTTACACTCCCAGCACTTATTACTTCGCTGTGTCAGCTATCGATACGCGTGGCCTTAAAAGCCCGCTCTCGACGATGGTTCAAGCCCGACTCGGCAAATAATCGCTAACACGCAATTCACCGCTGCTAAAACGCAGCGCTCAATCCTGCATTTGCGGTTAATACGTATGCGCTGACAATGCCTCGCGCATACGTATTAACGCTATTTTTTGCGCTTAAATTCGAATCGCCAGCATTGTGCGTGCCGAACTGATCACAAATGCGGATGGTACTTATGGGCGAATTTCAATCCATTTCTTACGCTTGAGTCATGGAAACAAACGCGACGTTGATCGCTTCCCCTGCACGGATAAGCTTTTAATTTTTTAGGGCGGTAAATACTCATGCACTCATCCAAGTTGTTAGGCCTTTGCTCAGTTTCTGTTCTTATGTTCGCGCTGCACGCCAATGCCACCGTTATCAACGGTGTCAATTACAAGCAATTCAGCGGCAGCGGCACCACATGCCCCGATGGCAGCAAAGTTCTCGTTTACAACAATGCAAAATATTGCAAAGCCTATCGCGCAAATATCAGCTGGACGATTCCAACGATGCGCACGAATGGCACCGCATTGCCTATCAATGAGCTGAAAGGTTATCAGGTGTATTGGACGCGTTCGAGCGACAATGCGAAAGGTACGATCAATATCAGCTCAAACACGCAAGCAGCGGCAGCGTTTGACGTGTACACACCAAGCACGTATTACTTCGCCGTATCCGCTGTCGATACCAGCGGCTTGAAAAGCCCGCTGTCAACCATGGTGCAAGCCCAACTCGGCAATTAATCAGCTCAATAACACCCAACAAAAACGCAGCGCTCAAACGCTGCGTTTTTTATTACTGCTTATGGCGAATAAACCAGCACTGATGAATATCGGGCGAGCGTTCGAAGTCGGGATCGAGCGACCAGCGCGACACGTCCTCAATATCGAATAGTTCGTTCAACACTGCATCAAGCTGAAACCGTCTGCGGTTGGTGGAAAAAATTAGCAGTCCGCCCGACGCTAACAATCGTAGCGCCTGATGTATCAAATCGGCGTGATCGCGCTGTATGTCGAGCGTATCGTCCATGCGTTTCGAATTGGAAAAAGTGGGCGGATCGAGCAGAATCAGATCGAATTGTTGCGCGCAGCCGGCCAGCCATTTTCTGCAATCGGCCTGCTCGCAATGGTTGCGTGCCTCGCTCAATCCGTTCAACGCGAAATTGCGGCGCGCCCAATCGAGATAGGTCTGCGACATATCGACGCTGGTCGTCGTTTTCGCACCGCTTAATGCAGCATGTACGCTGGCAGTCGCGGTATAACAAAATAAATTCAAGAAGCGTTTGCCATTGGCAATTTCACCAATTTTTTTGCGCACAGGACGATGATCGAGAAATAATCCGGTGTCCAGATAATCGGTGAGATTGACGAGCAGTCGCGCGTCACTTTCACGTACCTCGATAAATTCGCCGCGCTGATCGATGCGTTGATACTGGGCTTTACCGCGCTGCCGTTCGCGTTGCTTCAGCACAACTTTCTGCGGCGAAATACCCAGCGCCGAAGGAATAGCGGAGAGCACTTCGCGCAAACGCTGTTCGGCGGCTGAAATATCCACCGAGTTAGGCGCGGCGTATTCTGCAACGTGAATCCAATCGCCATAACAATCGATCGCCACGGCGTATTCGGGCATGTCGGCATCGTACAATCGATAACATTGAATGCTCTGTTGCTGCACCCATTTCTGCAAGCGTTTGCGATTTTTTTGCAATCGATTCGCGAACATCTGCGCGCCCGATGTCAGCTCCGGACCGACTTCGATCGACGCGCTTTCAATTTTTTTGTGGTCGATAAAATAGCGCGGATCGATATCAAATAATAATAATTGCGCGGGAATTGCACCGTTCCAAAATCGATATTGCTTATTGCTGCGCAGCCCCATTGTTTTACCGAGATCGGGATTGCCGGTAAAAATCGCCGCCTGCCAGCCCTGAAATTCAGTGCGCAAACGTTCGGCTAAATGCGCGTATAAATGCCGCAAGCTTTCCTGCTCGCCAAGACGCTCACCGTATGGCGGATTAGTAATAATCAATCCTGAATCGATAACGTGGTGCGTCGGCCTGACGAATTGCGCCAACTCTTTGCGCACCACTCGCACCTTGCCGCTGAGCTCCGCGCGTTCAATATTTTCCTCTGCCGCTCGAATTGCCGCGGCGCTGGCATCGTAACCGCGTATTTCCGGCCATTGCCGCGCGAAAGCCTGTGACTTGCGCGCCAACGCGTCGTGATGAACGCGCTGCCAGGCGGCGGCATCGTGCTGCAGCCAGTGCTCGAAGGCCCAGCGCTTACGCCAAATACCAGGTGCAATATCCATTGCCATCATTGCGCCTTCGATCAGCAACGTGCCGGAACCGCACAGCGGATCGAGCAATGCGCCACCGCGCGCTGCCAGGCCAGGCCAGTTCGCGCGCAGTAACAATGCCGCGGCGAGGTTTTCTTTTAACGGTGCAATGCCACCCTGTAAACGGTAACCGCGGCGGTGCAAACTATCGCCCGCCAAATCGATGCCGACACTGGCCTCATCGCGGGATAAATGCACATTCAAACGCCAATCGGGATTTTTAAGATCAACTGATGGACGCTTGCCGCAGCGCCAAACAAACTGATCGACCACCGCGTCTTTACTTTTCTGCGCACCGAATTGCGTGTGACTGATAGCCCGGTTGGTGCCAGTGAAATCCACTGCAAACGTGAGCTCGGGAGAAAAATGATCGTGCCACGCCACCTGCGCTATTCCGTCATACAACGCCTGTGCGCTGTCGACACGAAATTGCGTTAATGGCATCAAGATACGGTTCGCCAGACGCGACCATAAGCAGCAACGATACGCCACTTCAATCGTCGCTTGTACGCTGACGCCGGCCAAATGGCGCTTGTGCAATTCGGCGCCAAAACTCAGTAATTCGTCCGCCAGCATATCCTCCAAACCTTTGGGACAGGTGGCGGTTAAAATAAAAATTGGGGACATAATGCGGCGCTCTGCACAGCTAGACGATATGGCTATAACCTTAAAAACCTTAAGCAAAACTCAGCGGTGAATACTATTTAACCAGCTGTAAATCATTGAAATTGCAGTTTAAATAACGGCTATAACCAGTATTGCTAAGAGGCGGACAGCCTAGAAGAGTTTGGTATTCGACGATAGTGCCTTCGGTTTGCTTTTATTCCTTATCGGAACGCGCGGCATTCTAACACCTGCCTACGCCGCCCTCGAATCGATTCCCTTCTCAGTAGATAAAACACGGAGTATCGGCTCTATGAAAAAACAGAAACGCAATTTGCAAGAGCGTGCCTATCAACGCGGCTATCACGCCGGTTTGGAAGGTCGTCATCATGAGATTTGCCCGCATACCGAGGATACTATGCGCTCTCAGTGGCTGGCCGGTTGGCGAGAAGGCCGCCTGGATAACTGGGGCGGTTTCAATGTGATGTCCGGCATTCAAAAAATGGCCATGCGCTGAATTCAAGATATATTTATCAGGCTTCGATTTCGCAATCCTCTCCTCAACAGTAGAGTTCAGCCCGTTCCGACGGGCTTTTTTTATCCCACTCTAAATTTCAAGGGAAACTCTATGAAAACGCTCCGTTTATTGCAGGGAGCCGCCGCCCATAACGCTTGCACGCATGCCAATGCGCCATTAGACTGGCGGCGCGCTTTTAATCTTGTACCTTGTCATAACAAATCGGAGAGCATCATGAAGAAAAGTTATCTGGTCATGTCAGCGCTGGTTCTAAGCCTCGGCCTCGTCGCCTGCGGCAAGAAAGAAGAACCGGCTCCGACTCCCGCTCCGGCAGAAACCGCACCGGCTCCTGAAGCGGCAGCTCCCGCACCGGAAGCGACAACTCCGGCACCTGAAACAACGGCTCCAGCAGAAAACACAGCAGCACCGGCTGATGCGACAGCACCGGCAGAACAACCCGCTCCACCGGCAGAAGAAAACAAATAATTTCGCCGAAATAAAAAGGGGCTTTTAGCCCCTTTTTTATTCCACCAATTTTCATTGGCTCAATTCATTTTAAAATTTTTAGCATCTGTAAAATTAAATTTTCTAATGATGTCCCTTAGCCGCGACCTCCATTTTCCTTTAAAAATCGTACTTTTTGATTATACATTTGGCCATCCGCAATGCGCAGCCAATCGTCGACAGTATCGATATCGGGCTCGCTACTGCAGGCAACTCCGGCTGAAAAACGCAAAATAATGCTGCTTCCGTTTTCATCATCGACAACGACAGGGGGCAATGTGGCAAGCAATTGCATCGCTTGATCGGCATCGGTTTCGCGTAGCAACGCAACAAACTCATCGCCGCCGTAACGACCGAGTTCATCCGTCGTTCGCAAACGCGCTTTGATTTGCTCGGCAAACGCAATTAATCCGCGATCGCCGACATGATGGCCAAAATTATCATTAACCTCTTTAAAATTATTCAAATCGAAAAACACCAACGTGCTGGAGCGTTCATAGCGCCGCTCCAACAGCAGCGCCTTTTCCGCCTCATCGAATAGTGCCGTGCGATTCAAACATCGAGTCAACCCATCCAGGCGTACGCTTTCGCGCAAACGCAAATTGGCCTCGCGCAAACGACTATTAAGCTCGTGCAATTCATCGCGCACGAGCAGTTCCGAGCTGATATCCATCGCGCTTGTAATGTGATACAGCAAATTTCCGTTCGTATCGCAAATACTTTTACCTAATTCACGCACGTACCGAATTTCACCGTCGTCACGTAGAATTCGATAATTCATTGCGTAAGATTCGCCATATTGGCGCGCTTGCAGAATTTTTTCGACATGCTCGGAGTCATCCGGGTGAATCAGCTCCAGATAACTATTGGGATTAGCGTACAGCTTTTCTTTTGAGCGGCCGGAAAGCGCTTCCTGCGCGTCGTTGACGAACAGCAGGTGTCGCGCCGGTGAAAAAATCCACACGGCGACCGGAGCTTGATCGGTTATTGCAGTTAATTTATCGTGTTCGCGATGCGCAATTTGTTCGGCGAGCTTTTGCTCATTGATATCGACCACTCCCACGATATAGTGAACGGCTTGGCCGCGCGAATCGCGTAATAAACTTAATGTAATGCTGACCCAGGTGACATGACCGCGAGCGTGTCTAAGACGACTTTGAAATTCGCAATATTCGCCATGGCCTATCGCTAAATCGTTCAACCGCGCATCGGCAAGATTTATCTCTTCGGGATGCAACAGCGCGGAAAAAAAGTGCACTGTTAACTGGTCTTCATCCAAGCCATACAGCGTTTGCAGTTTGTTATTGACGCGCAAAATTCGACCATCAAGCGCCAACTGGCAAAGTCCGAGCGGCGCCAATGAAAATAAATTTTCGTCACCGGACCTTTCGTCAGCGGATAACGATGGGGCGAGCACGGGGGCTATCATTGAATCCTTTTTTGCATTTTGAGAATTACGACGATATGCAAAATAACCTGCAAATCCCCATCCCAACACCATTGACAATGCCAAAACCACTGTTTCCATCATTCCTGCCATCCTTTGTATATCGCGTTTTCGCGCGGCCATCCTCGGAGCGCAAGTTTAATCAGCCCTGCGCCAGCAATATTTGCCACCGGTCGCCTGCTAAAACCTTTCAGCCGTTTATGGCTCTAGTATATTGAGCGGTCCATCATGAATCGAAAAAATTAATCACCTAAACAGCATAAACCAACCAACTGAAACAAACTAATTGTTATTTAATCTAAGTTTTCGCTAAAAAACACATTCCGGTTATTCTTGAAGCTCTGATTTATTGCGGCCCATTTAAAGCGCGCAATACTTCATTTTTTATATTTGGCCGATCAGGTTAAAAATGATTCAAAAAATTTTTTGCGGTCTATTGTTGTTCGGCAGCATTGCACTGCCGGCATATTGTGATTCATTGCGCTGCGGCACTAAATTAATTTCGCAGGGCGATTTAACGCTACAGGTGCGCGAAAAATGCGGCGATCCGATTAGTGAAGAGCTGATCGGCTATACATTGCGGGGTGCGCCGCGTGGCTATGGCGGTGAAAGGGAATATAAAATCGAACGATGGGTTTACGGCCCCGAGCAGGGTTACTACCACGTGTTGACTTTCGAAGCCGGTCGTCTGCGTGATATCGATAACATCAAACAATGACGTTATCGTTACCGAATATTTTTGCATTCAAATCGCAGCTAACCAGCTTGACGCAAGCGCGGCCGACCGCGAGGACGTGGACGTACCTTCTGACCGCAGCGATGTTCGATTTCCGCACGAAACTCTTCGCTACCATACACGCTGCCCTGCACTACATTGATATTGATATCCTTAACCACTTCGTGCGCTAAAGGAATTACCGCCAGTTCGCGATACCGCTGATAACATTCGCTTGGCGTGTCGGCGAGACATAACCAAATTGCGTGGTCTTGTACGAAATGTGGCGCTGCGCCGATATGTTGCCGATAACTGCTCCAGGGATAATCGAACGGATCTGTCACCACGCCGCTGATCGCAGCTAACGTATCGACATAGCGATAGCAATTCAACATATGCTCGCCCGCTTCGACCAGACACGATTTATAGCGCCCCTGCCACAGCGTTCCGGTACGATCGTAACGGCGATTGAAATATTGCACGTAGCGCCGCCCGAGCGATTGCATCATTTGCGGCACTGCTAATTCCGCGTGCGGTGTGACCAGCAATTGCACGCGATTGGGCAGCAACGCATAAGCGTGCAATTCACAATCGTACTGTGCCGCTGCCTGGCGCAGGCTTTCCAGATAGAATTGATAATCGTCGCGATAATTAAATGTGCGAGCCCAATTAATGCCCGTTTGCACGACACATTGCGGAATATCGCTTACGGTGAAACGTGTAGGTCTTGGCATCATTTACTCCCCGGCAGCTCGGGCGGCTGCGATAAATCGTTTACTAACGAACAGCAGAAATCGGTCAGTAATGGACGCACGCGGCGGTCTGCGGCGTGAGCCGCGATAGCGAAATACTCTCGAAAAAGCACCATCGCTATCAGATTTAAGATTTACAGGAGAGAACGAGCAATTTACTTGCCAAGGAGTTGGCGACCATCGCCAACTCCGCGTGGCGCTTAAAATTTATTGCGGAAAGGACAGATTGATAGCTGTGTAACACAAACCGATCTTGACTCGCGATGAAGCGATCTGCACCAGCCTGGCGCAAATTCACGCCACAAGCCCATTAATTATCAATCAATCGTAATATCGCCGCGGTTGTTAGGCCCCACACGCAACTCAGTACCACTGTCGACAGCAATGGAATGACCATGAGCCTGATACCGCTGTGCCCAAGCAGTGGAATCACAACAATTTGCAGCGCGCTTACGATCAATCCCCACAATAAACCGCGCACAAACCAGGCGCTGCGCGCGATCGGCAGCATAAACAAGAACGCAGCAACTCCGCCCCACACCATGCGCGCATAAATTCCCGTTGGGAATTGCGCATTCGCTAAATAGGACGCCAGCGCTGCGGTTGCCGCGAATTGCGTGCAGCACCAGACCACGCCGCCTTTTGCCAACCCACCCACAGTACCCGCGGAAAAATACAATGCTAAACGACGCAACAGTTGCATAAATACAGCTTCCTTCTATTCGATAATTTTATTCGGACCAATAGTTTATTCGGGCAGAACTTCAAAATAATCTTTACTGATACCGCAATCGGGACACTCGAAATCTTCCGGCACCTGTTCCCAGGGTGTACCCGGTGCGATACCAAATTCCGGCAATCCAAGAGTTTCATCATAAATCCAGCCGCAAATCGTGCACTCGTATTTTCTATTTGTACTCATTGGAAAAACCTCTACCGATTTTTAACTACGGCGCTCGGGTCAACAAATAAACTGCCAATGCGCACCGCTCGTTTTCGCTGAGTGAAAAAAACCGGCATCGGCAGCGTGGGTGCGATGAAAAACGTTTGCAGTTGTGCGAGCGAATAATGCGCCGATAAATTTTTCAATTCGTGCACACGATGCAATTCGTTGGCAGCACACGGCACTTGCAACCGTTGCGTTATTATCGTCGCGATTGGCGGCAAAGCGCCGCTGCCGAATGCAACGTAGAGCAACATTTTGGGATGGAAATCGAAATGGATGAAAATGCAGATAGAGCGCACCGCTGCCGATCGACGCGATGAGCAGGGCGACAATACTCAACAGCAGGCATTTAACAAAACGTAACATAAAGGCGCTCTAAATTCTGACGCCTAGCTTAACAGTTGCGCGCAATACTACCTATATGGTGCCGGTGGTATGGAAGATATCTTCAGGCGATACGATCGACGAACGAATCACGCGGGAACACTTCAATATGCGCGAAATGGTGTTCGTCCGAAGCCATCAGATACGCATCAAAGCCGGCCTGACGCAACAGAAATACCGCAAGTTCACTGCGCCGACCGCCGTGTCGCGTGACCAGATGTTGCCGACGTTTATCGAGCAGCGGCAAACGCGAGCGCAACAATGGAATTGGAATGTTAGTGCTCGCCGGCAATGCGTCGCGACGGTACTCAATTGGAAAGCGGACATCGATAATAGCGAGCGTCTCGTCGGTACCCGCCGTCAAGCTGCGTTCCATCATTGCATCGTCGGCTTCGCGCACCAGATGCGGACGAATCAATTGATCGAACACCTTACGATCGAGACGGGCGACCGCGCCATTCGCTTCCATGATCACCGTAGCATTGCGCAATGTATCGGCAACCAACGATTCCTCGCCAAAATAATCGCCCGGAATCAGCGAAATTTCGCGGCCATCATAAATGCTGTGCTCATCGGTGCAGACAGCTGCAATTCCACGCGTAACGATATACACGGCATCGCCGATTTCGCCGCGACGCACAATCGCCTCACCTTTTTCCGCATCGCGATGTTCAAGATTTGCCAATACCTGTTGAATGCAAGCCGCCGGCAAATTTTGTGCGAGCGGCGATTGCAAAAAGCGCGATATCCAGTCGACCGCGACCGCGCCGTCCGATACCAAATACTCTTCGCTTAAATCGGTTTCGTGCAATGCCGCGACACTGTAATCGCTTGATGTCGCCGACGCCAAACTGCGATCGAGCAGATCGCGCGACATCTGCACGATGACACAATCGTCGAGCGCAACGATCTGGCCGCCATCGCTCGGCAATAAATAATCGAGCGGCTGCAATACAGGGTCCTTGCCGGCCTGCAGAGTTTCTCGATCGAAGAAGGAACGGCGCAGTTCGGCGTTACCGCTAATTAAATAAGTCCATTTGTCGGTCTGCGCGGTGCCGCGCCGCAATAGCGTTTGACC
>DASXYH010000045.1:0-11779 GCA_036502545.1 Spongiibacteraceae bacterium | reverse complement strand
GCGTTGCAACGCACCGAAGCAGAAATGGAAAAGGCCTTTGCCAGCTACCGTTTCGATTTTGCCGCGCAGGCTATTTATGATTTTGTCTGGAACGAGTACTGCGATTGGTATCTGGAATTATCGAAGCCAGTGCTGTGGGATGAAAGCGCAGCGGCCGCGCAGAAAAAAGGCACGCGGCGCACGTTGATTCGTGTGCTCGAAGCGGCGCTGCGTCTGCTGCATCCATTAATGCCTTTTATAACGGAAGAAATTTGGCAGCGCGTCGCGAAAAGCGCTGGCCGCGACGGCGCCACGATCATGTTGCAACGCTATCCGAGCTGTAATCAAACGCGTATCGATGCGGCAGCGGAGAGCGATATCGCCTGGCTTAAAGCCGTCATTCTCGGCGTACGCAATATTCGCGGTGAAATGAATATTTCGCCGGCGCAGGAAATTCCGTTATTGCTACGCAATGGCAATGCTGAAGATCGACGTCGCAGCGATGAAAACGCGGCGTTTTTGAAGAAGCTGGCCAAACTGTCCGCTATCGATTGGATTGAGGCCGATACCGGCGCACCGCTGGCGGCTACCCAACTGGCCGGCAGTATGGAGCTATTGGTGCCGATGGCTGGCTTGATCGATAAAAATGCGGAGCTGGCCCGTTTAAATAAGGAAATCGATCGGCTGGTAACAGAACTGGCAAAGCTGGAAGGCAAATTGAACAATGCCGATTTTGTTGCGCGAGCACCAGCCAACGTCGTTTTAAAAGAACGCGAAAGACTCGCCGCGCAGCAACATGCTCTCTTGCAATTGCAACAACAGAAGCAGCGCATAATAGAATTATAAAATTCCAGCGTTATAACGATCTCAAGCGCTACCGAGGCGCGGTGAACTGTCATCGCGCCGATTACGTAAAATTAATTTGTTACGGTCCGCCTTTTCGGCGAACCTGACCGCGTAGGGTAAGTAACAATAATAAAGCGCTGGGTTGTAACGATGTTGGCGAATGTTTCATCATCTCCGAATTCCCGCTGCACTTTAGAAATTATCGCAGCGGTCATCACTCAACTATTCCCTCTGCTATCGCCATTACCGTGGCGCGGCTTCTTGCCCATAAGTTTTCATTTACGTCCCGTTGCTCGGCAGCGGCGATGGATAAGGCAATGCGGCACGTTTAAAAGCGCTGTATGGCAAAAATAACAATAGCTGTGTTTAAGAGGAGGTAAGTATGTCAGAGTCAGATCGCATTAAAGGTATCGTCAAATGGTTCAATAACGCCAAAGGGTTTGGTTTTATTACCCATGATGGCGGCGACGATGTATTCGTCCATTTTCGCTCTATTCGCGGCGACGGTTACCGTACCTTGACGCAGGGGCAGCAAGTCGAATTTGCTCTCGAGCAGGGACCCAAAGGTCTGCACGCGGAAGACGTCGATAAAGTTTGATCAGGTCGAACCGAAAATTTGTGTTTGGTTGCGGCCTGCGCTTTTAGCGCGGTAAAGCGCCTTATCGGTCTGCTGCAACCATTGATGTACGCTTTCGATTTCAGGATTGAACTCGGCAATGCCGAGACTGATAGTAAACTGCACCGATTCTTGCGCGGGTCCCAATACCGATTTGGAAGCAATTGCCTGGCGTAAGCGTTCGCTGAATACAAAAGCGCCCTTCTTGTCGGTATTCGGCAGGATGACGACAAACTCTTCACCCCCATAGCGGCCGCAAATATCTATTTCACGCGAAACATCGAGCAAGGTGCGCGAGACTAGGCGAATGGCCTCATCGCCGGTTTGATGACCGTGATTATCGTTGATCTTTTTAAAGTGATCGATATCGAACATGACCAGCGCAACGCTTTGATGTGAGCGTATCGCCCTCTCCCACTCTTCATGCAAGCGCTCCTCCCAATATCCGCGCGTCCACAGATTGGTAAGGCGATCGGTGCGACTAACTTCCAACAACTCGATCTGCGCCTGCTCCAGCGCTTGCCGCGCCATTGCGCTATCGGTGACGTCATAAACAACGATACCCATGCGCTCGACTTTATCGTTCGCGGCCCGCAGCGGCACGAACATCACGTTCTGATACATGATGTCGACGTTATAATGAATCGGCAAATGCAGCGGAAACCGAAACAAATACGGACGCTCTTCCCAAGTTGTGTAGACCGGAATGCCGAGCTCAAATACGGTTTGCATTCGCCGCCATAACCACTGCTCGGGTAGATCTTGAAATAACTCCATGATCGGGTGACCGATCGCGTTCTCGGAGTGAATGCCGCTGTGCGCCTGCATGAAACGATTAAAAACTTCCACCCGCAGCACGCGATCGAGCACGACAATACCGATGTTAGAACTTTGAATAACATCGAGCAGCCAATGCAACTCCTTGAAATCTTCGGCATCCATCAGGAGAGTAATAATTCCAGCTTGTTAAACAGCATTGGCAATGCCTGTTGATGAAACAGTAAAACCAGATCGCACGCGGTGGAAAATCCTTCGAATACGTAATTCAACTCCAACGCCAGCGTTTTGTCCCACGGAAATGCGTGTCGAGCGAACATTTCGCGCAGATTTTTATTCAGTCCAAGCACTACGGGATAGCCGATCAATACCTCAATTTCGAGCTGTGCAAGCACCGACTGAATACAAGAGCCGCTCAACAGTGACGATATCTCGAGCATGTGCTCAAGCTGTTCGTGCCCTTCGGTTGCTGGCTCGTACCCCATCAGTATCGAAAGATCGCTGATTGTTGCTTCGCTAAAAAGTAACAACGCTTCGCCACTGATGCCGTCACCGTAGAAAGCCTGCGTCACAGCGGTCACATTCGCCGATTCGTCCATCGTTGTTAAAGCCATGCGTATGTCCGCGGACTCCAATAGATGAACTTGCGGAATCGGCATTTTGACGAATGTGGAAAAACTGCGGGCGATCTTATCCGCGGTCTGGCCAATGGCAATATTGGCTATTTCCTGAAAGCCGTCGCGTAGATCTTCAGTGAGTTCGATCATCGTTTTGCAATTGTTATTAACGAGCGCGGCAGGCGCCGGTTCTGAGTGCCATTAAGTCTAGCAGAATGCATCTGTTCCCGATGAAGTTGCACTTTAATAATGCGGCGGCCGTGCATCTTCACCTTGATCTTGCAGTGTGGACAATAGTTCGGTGAATTGCCGGGCCAGTCGCATATTAGCCTGTTCGAGTTGATCGAGCCGCTGTTCCTGCGCAGCAATAATTTTATCCAGGGCCTGCACGGTGTCTTCCTGAAAGACCAACTGCGTCTGCAATTCGATTAATTGCAGATGTAGTTGCTGCCATTGCTCCACCATCGATTATCTCCGCCGCTGCCATTACGCGCCAATGTTGAGGGCACATTATAATGACCACTTCCTGGAGGTCCATCTATGAATCTTGTTTATAGCACCGATAGCGGTCGGTTGTGCCCGCAATGCGAGCGCCCCGTTATAGCTTGTGTATGCAAGTACACAAATAAAATCGGCATTACCAATGCAGATAATGTGGTGCGTCTGCAGCGACAAACCCAGGGGCGTGCCGGTAAGCCGGTCATTGTTATTACCGGCTTGGCGCTGCCGCCCGAACAGCTAAAAAAATTGGCAAAACTACTAAAGCGAAGCTGCGGCAGCGGCGGCACCGTCAAGGACGGAGTCATCGAAATTCAAGGCGATCATCGCACAACGCTAAAAGCAGAACTCGAGCGGTGGGGTTTTAAAGTGAAACTCACGGGTGGTTGACCAATCATATTCTGCGGCAGGTGCCTTACAGAAGGTTGGTCGAACCATACAAATGATAATTAAAAAGCGCCGACAATCACGGCACCTTTTTGAATTTAATCCCGCGTTAATTGCGATCGCAACGACGACAATATTTACTCGCCATACGCGATATTTTTTGCATTTTATTTACAGCCATTTCAATTTTTAAATAGCGAGCGTTCGTTCTCGAATACGCATTTGTTCGTACCGAGCTAGGTACATGTTGCGATAGTAACCGTCCGAAATTCTATTTATTGTTTTCACCAATACCTAACGATGGAAAAAAATTCCATCAATAAGCAATTGGCATGGATTCAGCATGTGCATAGCTAAAACAAAACAATGTCAATTTTTCGTTATTGAACTTCTCGCGCCGGCACAGAGGCAGGCGCAAGCATTTTGATAAGGTGGGAATCATGCGATTCAGTAATGAAGATGACTTGGCTTCGAATTTCAACGAGCGTTACCAGATTCTAATCGCCAACAATGATGCGTTGCGCAACGATGCGTATCGGGTACGCTATCAAGTGTTCTGCAAAAAGCTGGGATACGAGATGGATAATCGCGACGGCTTGGAATCCGATGAATTCGATCGCGACAGTCTGCATATTTTATTGCGCGAACGCGGATCGCTGAATCCGGTGGGTTGTTTCCGTCTAGTCATGCCGCAGCGCAGCGGCCGCATTTGGTTGCCATTCGATATTTACGGCGTTCCCCATGTCGATCGCAGTTTATTCAACTGGAATCACGTCAATCATGCGCGCAGCGTCGAGGTGTCGCGCCTGGTGATTAATGCTCCTGCACGTCGCATTGGAACGCAGGGAGATGCAAGTTCAAACAGTTCATTTCTGGTCACCACATTATTTTACGCGGTGTCGGCAATGGTCATTCGACTCAATGTCGAAAATGTATTCATGGTGATTGAGCCGAGTCTGGGCCGGCTGACATCACGCTTCGGTTTCAAGCTCGATCAAATCAGTCCGCCGTTTGAGTATTACGGTCAGCGCGCTACGTTCACCACCACCGGATTGAGAGCTCACGCCGAAGCACTAACACTCAAAACACCCTGGCGCCATCTCTTAAATGTTATCGAACAGCAATTATTTGCGGAGATATCGGCACAGCGCGTTGCCTGATCGCGTTGCTTGATAGTGCTTGCGTAACAGCTTGTTCATTACACCGATAAAAAATAGTTGGATGCGATGTTATTCGGATGCGCGCGAATCGACCTTATCAAATTGCAGCCGGCGAACTTTCGCCGATTTCAGCGGCGGTGCTTGCTCAGCCGCTTTCCCGATAATGCGGCGGCGGTCAACAAGCGCCTGCTCGACGGCGAGAGGAATGAATAACAACATGTCATAGAGATGATGTGCCAATCGACCGAGCTCTAGCCAAACTCGACCGCTCAGCCGCAACAGTACTGCCAGCAGAGTCAGCGTTGCCACCGCCGCGCTAGCAAGCACCGGCCGTGATGTAGCCAGCAACGCTTCCAGCGCCGGCGACAATAGTGCGAGCAATAACGGCACGACAAAACCCGCACTTGCCGCACCCCAGGCCGCCAGCGTTAATGTGCCGACCGTATGATCGCCAACATTCGAGGCCAACAACAACGCTTCGCCAGCCGCGAGCAATAAAAGCAGCAGCGATGAAATCGTGATCAAAGCAATGCGCGGCTTGCGCGGTAAGCCGCCAATCAATGGCAGCAAGCGGCTCACCTGAGTACCTTCACTTAAAACTAATGCGGCCGCCATGACGGCGAGAGTAAATGCCACCGCGGTTAGTTGCACCAAGGTAGCCTGCCCAATAAGGAGACCAGCCAGCGGCAGTACCAGCAAATTGACGTTGAGCGCGGCCAGGATCAACGCGACCGCCGATAATGCCAACGCCATCAGCCAGCGGGCAAGAAATGATTCGACCCGCACATCGGCGCGGTTCGCACACAGCTCGCGAAAGGCTGCCATCTGTGTATCGATACGATGAACGCGCGTTAGCAGATCGCGGCTATCGCGTCCAACTGCGCTAACTTGTTTACTGACCCGGCTCCACAGCGGCCGCAAATCGGCGAGAATTTTATGACGCGCATTGACCGCCCAGCGGTATTCGCGCATCACTTCGCGCTGCTGATCCTGCACCGAATTATGAATATCCTGCAGCACCCGACCGACAGGTTCCGGATTGGTCTCCGCTTGTAATTTTGCAATGGCATCGACCGCTTCCACCCAGCCGGGCGGCGCCGGCGGCACTTGAGTGCTGCGCTCAAAATCTTCGCCCATCAAATTGATGTGTTCATTGATCGAGCGCTCAAGATGTTGAAACTTGGTCATGTCTTGTTCGACTGCAGCAGCGACACGGTGAAATTCCCGTTCCAGCTGGCGCCGGGTAATTTCCATCTGCAGCGCCTGCATCACTTCGCGATTACGCAATTCGGTTCGCGTCGCGACGGCGGAGCAACTGCGCGCCAGTATTCTTGCCAGCCGATGCCCAACCCGGCTAATGCGCTCGATAGCCCGATGCGCGTTCGATCGCATCAAATAAAGAATGGCCACCGCAAGCACAGCCCACAGCGCGAGGACAACGATGGGGAAATCCGACCACAACTTTAGATAGCTCATTGCCAACCAAACCAAGAGAGGTATGAGCCCCAAGTCTACCGTATCAGCGAGGTTTGCGAATCCGAGCTGATTAGATTTTGCGCAGTCCCGCAAAGTTCTATCGATCAAATAGTTGGGAAGATATCGGCAACTCTTATCAACACGCTGATCTTATTATATTTATGGAGCAGATTCCTCGACACCAAAACCCAGGTCGCGCATACGAGCTAGTTTATAGCGCAGCGTGCGGGGGCTGATGCCGAGGCGTTCGGCCGTCGATTTTCGGCTACCGCCGGTTTCGCGCAACGTATGGAAAATGATTTCGAATTCGCGCTGCTGTAAATCATCGCCGAGCCCAAGGGCCTCACTTTCGCTTCCGGGCTTTACCGTAATACCATCGCATTGCTCCGACCCGCCAGTTCCAAAATTAGTAGTGGCGTATGGATCAAGACAAAGGTCGCTGGCGCATATCACCGCTCCCTGATGCAAAATCAACGCGCGCTGTACGACATTATCGAGTTCACGCACATTGCCGGGCCACGCATAAGCGCACAACGCCAACTCGGCATCTTGATCGAATCGCACCGCGCCGCAGCCCATTTTAGCTGCATGCGAATGCAGCAACTTATTCGCAATGGCGATGATGTCGGCGCGACGCTGCCGCAACGGCAACCACTGCAACGGAAACACGCTGAGACGATAATACAAATCCTCGCGAAAACGGCCGCTGCTGACCTCCGCGCGTACATCGCGATTGCTCGTCGCCAATAGCCGCACATCGAGCTTAATCACAGTGCGACCGCCAAGACGTTCGACTTCACGCTCCTGAATCACGCGCAGCAGTTTGGCCTGCAGCGGCAGCGCCATTTCGGAAATCTCATCGAGCAGTAACGTGCCGCCGTTGGCCTGCTCAAACTTGCCGGGCAATGCAATTTGTGCCCCGGTAAACGCGCCCTTCTCATGACCGAATAACATCGCCTCAAGCATATTTTCCGGAATCGCAGCGCAATTTATTGCGATGAATGGACCGCGCGCGCGCTGCGATTGCTGATGAATATAGCGCGCCAATACTTCCTTGCCGGTGCCGCTTTCACCACAAATTAATACCGTCGATTCAGTGGCGGCGACGCGACGCGCCAATTGCAATAATTGCTGACTGCTTGCTTCAACGGCAACCGGTTGATCGCAAGCGTTCATCGCCATGCCGGTATGGCGTGCAACGACATCAATCAGTACCTGCGGTTTAAATGGCTTGACCAAATAATCGACCGCTCCGGCGCGCATGGCTTCAACTGATTTGGTAATACTGCCGTAGGCGGTAATCAAGAGCACCGGCAATTGCGGATACTGGCGACGCAAAGTTCTTAACAGTTCATGGCCATCCATGCCGCCCATATTCACATCGGAAACAACCATATCGACATAGTCTTGCATCAACACATTGATTGCCTGTTCGCCGCTTTCGGCTTGAAATACTTCGGCGCCGACCAGCTCCAGCGTGTCCGTCAATGCCTCGCGCAAACTAGCGTCATCTTCGACCACCAATACACGTACGCGCCCGAGGGCGCCGCGCGGCTCAGCTGCGCCGTTAGAAATACGTGCGTTTTTCACTGCATTATTCATTACGCGGTTAACTCCCACAGCGGCAAGCGCAGTTCGGCACATGCACCACAACCCGGTTCCGAGGTAATAGAAAAATATCCATGATGAGCCTCCGCCACCGCCCGTACTACCGCCAGACCCAAGCCGGTACCTTGTGATTTGGTGGTAAAGAACGGTTCGGCGAGACGCGCCGCTACATCAGCGTCGAAACCGGGGCCGTTGTCGCCGATGGCAATGCTGATCCAATGATTCTCCGCCTCTGCAATTAATCGACAACGAATGGTAATACCTGCGCCGCAGCCGCTCGCCTGCAGAGCATTGTTAACAAGATTGGTCAGCGCGCCGACCACGCTGTCCTTATTGCAATGTATTGTTGCGGCGCCGCTCTGGTTGATAATCTGCAAATGCGCTTGTGCCGTCGCAATCGGTGTTTCGATAGCCGCATCCAGCGCATCGAGCAAAGCAATCGTTGTAATCGTATCGGTCAACTTCACATCGTTGCGTACGAATATCAGCATGTCTTTGACTTGCTGTTCGAGATGCTGCAAGCGATCGAGTAATTTATGGGAAAACTTTTTGATTTGTGGCGCGGCCAGTTGCTCATTGCAAAGATGCCCCGCGTACAACATTGCGGTCGATAATGGTGTGCGGATTTGATGCGCCAGCGAGGCGATCATGCGCCCCATATCGGATAGACGCTGATGGTGATTCAACCGTTGCTGCAACGCACGCGTTTCGGTCAAATCTGTCAACAAAAGCAACTGCCCGGGCTCACCATCGAGCGAGCGCGTCGCGATGCTGATACGGCGGCCATCGCGCAAGGATATTTCATGACCGTCGTCATTGCGCGGCGCGAAACAGCGCTGAATGACTTCGCGCCATAATTCTCCCGTTAGAGGAAAACCAAGTAAATCGGTTGCGGCGGGATTGCAATCAGTGACGCGACCATATTGATCGAGCACGATTACACCGGCAGGTAACAATGTCAGCAGACTTTGCAGGCGCGCGGCGAAGCGCTCCTTTTCCTGCAGCTCACGCAGACGTTGTTCGGCAACTTGATGCAGTTCGCTATTGAGCTGACCGACGCGCTCCTCCATCGCACGATAGGTGTCGGTGAGTTGCGCCGACAGCTCGTTAAATAATTCGAATGCGGAAGCCAACTGCGCAGCGGCAGGCGCGCGCGCCGGATGAATACGCTCAAGTGCTGGCAGTGCCATTTACTTCCCCGTGTCGCAAGGCGACGAAAAACCGTCGCGCATGGGCTTCAGCAGGGAAACTGCAAGGCTTGTGCCTAAATTATTTTTATATAAAAATCAAAAAGTTACTGGAAGGATAAAGCAGCTAGTCAATCGGCCGACATACCGGGACGCAACATGCCGTACTTACGCATTTTTTCGACCAGCGTGGTGCGGCGCGTTTTTAATTTTTCTGCAGCGCGCGCAACCACGCCGGCGCTGTCATCGAGTGCCTGCTGGATCAAACTGCGCTCGAGATTGGTTAAATATTCTTTCAAGTCGATACCGTTGACTGGAAGCAACGCCGTGTTATCGAGACTCGCCAGCGTCGGCCGACCGTTGTGCTCGACTTCAAGTAATTGCAAATCTTCATCGCTCTCTTCTACATGGCGAAATTTCTTCGGCAGATCCTGTACGCCAACGACGCCGTAGGGATGCAGGATTGCCATGCGTTCGACAAGGTTCGCCAGCTCGCGTACATTGCCTGCCCATTCGTGCCGACACAGCGACATAATCGATGCCGAATTGAAACGCGTCGAGCCCCGCTTTTCGGTTTCCAGCCGCGTAATCAATTCATTCAACAACAGTGGAATATCTTCGATGCGCTCGCGCAGCGGCGGCATTTCTATCGGAAATACGTTTAATCGATAGTACAGATCTTCACGAAAGCGACCTTCGGTAATCATCGTTTCGAGATCCTTGTGCGTTGCCGCGATAATCCGCACGTCGATCTGAATCGTTTTATTGCTGCCAACCCGCTCGAAACTGCGCTCCTGTAAAACGCGCAGAATTTTGACCTGCATATCGAGCGGCATATCGCCAATTTCATCGAGAAATAACGTGCCGCCCTGCGCCATTTCAAAACGGCCGGCACGGGTGGTGATGGCGCCGGTGAACGCGCCTTTTTCATGGCCGAACAATTCGCTTTCGAGCAGCTCGCGCGGAATCGCGCCGCAATTGACCGGCACAAACGGCTTGTGACGTCGATGCGAGTTATAGTGCAGATTGCGCGCAACGACCTCTTTGCCGGTGCCGGATTCGCCGGTCACCAATACTGTGACTTCTTTATCGGCCACCTGCGCCATCATTTCGCGTACTTTTTGTACTTGACGACTGGTGCCGACCAGGCTGCGAAACAATTGCAAATCGCGTTGCAGCGTGCGGCCGGCATGACTATCGAATTGTTCGCGATACACCTGCGCGCGATGCAGCGTGTCGAGCAATTTGTTGTAGCTGGGAGGGAATTCGAGATGCGCGATAACTTTGCGCCGCATCTCCGTATCTTCAATCGTATTCGGATCTTGCTCACCGAATAAAATCACCGGCGCGGTGGCATCCCACTCGTGAATTTCGCGCAATAATTTTGCCAGCGGTCGTTGTCCGCAAGCACCCAACAACACTGCGCCGACGGCGCGACTACCCTGCTTGGCTACCGCATTCTGCAGTAGTTCGGCCCAACCTGCGCAATCGAAGCAACGTGGATTTTCGCCGAGAAAATCGAGGATCACTCCAAAATCATGGCGACGCTGATCGCTATCGTCGATCAGCGCGACTTGCTTTTCTTGCCACATGCATGCGATCCAATAAGCGATAGCCAACCGTTCACAAAGAATTCTTTGCTATGCCGGGGCCTTGACGAGTCGGTAGTTGAATCTTAGCTAATTTTTTTCGCAGGTCAAATTAATGACATAAAACTATTTAAGATTATTCAGATGCACGTCAAGTTGCTGACCTGGTAGAGCGAATGTCATTCGTGTACCACGTCAGCCATTGTTCGATTTCAGCCGCCGGCAGCGGCTTGCAGATAAAATAACCCTGCACTTCATCGCAACCCAGATCGGTGATGACCTGTAATTCATTGACGGTCTCGACACCCTCTGCAATAACTTTCAAATTGAGCCGATGCGATAAGCTGGTGACGGCGGTGACGATCGCGGCCTGCTCGGATTCATAGGCAATTTCACTGACGAAACAGCGATCAATTTTCAATGTATCGATGGGAAACCGCGTCAAATAACTCAGCGAAGAATAGCCGGTGCCGAAATCGTCGAGCGCGATCGAAATACCATGATTGCGCAATTCCTCGATAACATCGCGCGCGCGCGGATCGCTCATCAACACGCCTTCGGTAATTTCCAGCTCCAGATATTGCGGCGCCAAACCCGATTGCTCCAGCGCCGTTAAAACGGTTGCAGCAATATTCGATTCGCGAAATTGTCGCGCGGAAATATTGACGGCGATGCGGCCCGACACCAGTTTGCGTTCAAGCCAGAGGCGAAACTGATAACACGCGGCCTGCAACACCCAGCGGCCAATTTCGACAATTTGTCCGGTTTCCTCCGCGGCATGAATAAAATCTACCGGTGAAATATGACCGCGCGTCGGATGCTGCCAGCGAATTAGCGCTTCGAAACCGGTGATAGCGCCGCCGCGCAATGCCACCTTCGGCTGGTAATACACGTTGAATTCGCCGCGCCGCAACGCTTTGCGCATGTCGCTTTGAATCAGCATTTGCGTGGACACTTGCGCGACCAATTCGCCGTGATATTCGCGCACATCGCTGCGCGCTTGTGCCTTCGCTTCGCGCAATGCCATATCGGCTTGCTG
>DASXYH010000044.1:0-5413 GCA_036502545.1 Spongiibacteraceae bacterium | reverse complement strand
TGTTTCCAGTCTTTGAAGTAATCGTCGGGACGACCGCGTTTTCTCTGTTCCATTTGATGGGCACCGTTGATAAACCGTGAAGGGAAAGACGCGTATTATCTTTGTTCGTCAATTGACCTGCAACCGCAGCAGGACTAATGGATACCAAATCGACAAATCAACGCGAGCGTGGCAACGCTGGATCATACGGATTGATCGCTGCGAGCCGCTTGAGATATCGCTGCGACTGTTCAGTCGCCCCTTCATCGCGATACTGCGCGGCCAGCGTAAGCAGCAGGTTGCGATCGCCTGGCGCGCGCGCCAAGGCTGATTCCAGTATTCGCAATGCGCTTTTACTCTGCCCGTCATCGATCAACGCAACTGCATAAATATACGCCAATTCCGCGTTTGTATTCGCTCGCGTCATTTGTTTCAATAAAGTTATTGCCTCGGCTTTGCGCTGCTGGCGAATCAGCGAAAATACCAATGCCTGTACCGCCGCCGGATGATTTGGGCGCAGACCTAAAGCATTGCGCAATTGAATTTCGGCCTCGGCTTCGCGCCCTTGGATCCGCCGGTACAAATCAGCTAAATTGACCGCTGCTTCAAGCGAATCGGGCCACAAATGCAACACTTCCACATAAAGCCGCTCGGCTTGCTGTGACTGCCCTTCGGCTGCGAGCAAGTCAGCCAAACCAACACGCCCTTCTGGACGATCGAAATTAATACGATAACTCATCTCCAACTCATCAAGCGCGCCCCGCAGTCCCGCTATCTGCTGGACGGGTAATGACGCCAGCAATCGTGCAGCTTCAATCCGAATCGCACGCACGGTATCCCGCAACATCGGTGGCAGCCAATACTGCCGCTCAGACTCTGAAAGCATTGCAAAATTACTGACCGCTTCCAAACGCACCAACGGATCAGCATCGCGCAATGTAACTAGCGCGAGCTGCTCAGTAAATGCACCTGGATAGCGTTGCAACAGGCGTAGCGCACTTGCTCGCACAATCGCCGCATAACGTGTGTCGCCGATCACATCGAGCAATAGCGCCACCGCGCCATTGCCTTCCTTGCGCCCTGCTTCCAGCGCTTCGCCATAGTGCAAATCGGTGGTGAAGTCGGGATAACGGCGGTTAATCGCACCAAGCGCCCAAGCCGGTGTTTTATCGCGGTGGCAATTATTGCACGCATTCGGCGTCCCAATTTTTAACGTTAAATCGGGCCGTGGAATACGAAAGCTGTGATCGATGCGCGCGTCGATCACCATGTAATTTCTCTTCGGTGCATGGCATTCGATGCAATGGCTTCCCGGCTGACCTGGCGTGTGAAAATGATGCACGGGGCTGTCATAATTTTTTTTCTGCAGGCCGCCGCCATCGATTCCCGCGCGAAGCATAGCATTTGTCGCATTGTGACAACTTGCGCACAACGCATTGCCTTCGATTTTTAATTGCGCACTGTGGGGATTATGGCAATCGCTGCACCGTAATCCCTTACTTGCCATTTTTGCCTGTAGGAACGAACCGTATTCATAGTCTTCTTCCTGAATCTGACCGTCCGCATGATAAGTGCCTTCATCCAGCAGTGCGGGGCGATAGTGATCAAGCAAAGGTTTGCCATATGCGTACGGCGCTGCAATTACCGCGCGGCGCGAGTGACAACGGGCACAGGCTTCGATTTGCACGCGATTATCAATGGCGCGTAAATCGACTTGCAGACCTTTACTCAGTTCCGCCGATTTACGATCGCGGCGATAATCCATCACCCACTGCACGTGCGCAGAACCCGGACCGTGGCAGGCTTGGCAGCCGATATTGATTTGAAACCAGGTTGTGGCATAGCTGTCGTTGTGCGGATCGTAATTTTTATTCACGCTGGTGGAGTGACATTCCGCGCACGTAAAATTCCAATTTTGCGCGGGCTGGGTCCAATGCAACGAATCTCGCGCCATAATCTTTTCATGCGGATATAAATGGAACCAATGTTTTTCCTTAACGTCCCACGCAATCGAGAGCGCCTGAAATTTGCCGCGGGGTAATTCCAGTAAATATTGTTGCAAGGGCGCAATTCCAAACACGTATTTGACGGGGAAGTTGGCGTTCCGGCCATCGGGTCCCGGTGTGTTAACGATAAAGTTGCCGTTATTATCATGCGAGAATTTCGTGCTCCCGCTCCGGTCCACGAATCTCGCGCTCTCGAAATTTCCGAGTACCGAATCTGGCGATACTGATTGCATCGCTAACGCGTGATGCGAATAGCGCCATGCCGCGAACTGCTCGGCATGGCACGCGGCGCATTGCTGCTCATCAATAAAAACAGGTTGAGATGTGCCCTTCGGCGCTGGCGCCACAATATCGGCCGATACAACGAAACTGGATTTTTTTTTGTAAAGCAATAGCGCTGCGCCAACAATTACAATGGCAGTAAGCGCAATCGTAAATTGCTGACGGCAACGGCGCGCCACAGTATCAGTCGTACATCGCCACCGCACGCATTAGTTGCTCACGGCACTCTTTCACCATGCGCTCGATCAGCTCGGCGCAGGTTGGAATATCGTTGATTAAACCGATGACGAGTCCGCCCCAGATAATGCCATCCTCGATATCGCCGGATTCCAGTGCCGCACGCCCGCGCGCGCCTTTCACCAAATGATGGATATCTTTAAATTCGGCGCCGCCGGGACGATTTTCGATCGCGACAACTTCATCGGAAATACTGTTTTTCAACACGCGTCCCGTATTGTGCAGTGTGCGAAAAATAAGATTGGTATCGCGCTCGGTTTTTTCGACCATCATGCGCTTGATATTTTCGTGAATCGGCGCTTCTGTAGTCGCGCAAAAACGCGTGCCCATATTCACGCCGTCGGCACCCAGCGCTAACGCCGCCGCCATGCCGCGGCCATCGCCGATACCGCCCGATGCCACCACGGGGATTTTTAATTTCTGCACCGCCGCCGGAATTAATATCAATCCCGGCACATCGTCTTCACCGGGATGGCCGGCGCATTCGAAGCCATCGATGCTGACCGCATCGACACCGTTGCGCTCGGCCGACAGCGCATGCCGCACCGTCGTGCATTTATGGACGATTTTCACACCGACCGCTTTCGCTTTGATGATGAACTCTTTCGGATTATTTCCGGCGGTTTCGAGAATTTTGACGCCGCTGTCGAGCACGGCATCCAGATAGGCTTCGTACGGTGGCGGACTGGCCGAAGGCAGAATGGTCAGGTTCACGCCGAACGGCTTATCGGTCAGTGTGCGGCAACGTGCAATTTCCTGCGCCAGTGCTTCCGGTGTCGGCTGCGTCAATGCGGTCAATATACCGAGACCGCCGGCGTTCGATACCGCCGCAGCCAGCTCGGCCCGCCCCACCCACATCATGCCGCCCTGAATAATCGGGTAGCGAATGCCGAGCATTTCAGTAATTCGGGTCTTCATACAACTTCCTACTTAGCGAAAACGCAGCGTCGCGTTATTTGATGAAAGGCTTGCAATTGCAAGCGCACGCAGGTCGCACAGTTTATGGCAAGGCCAATGTGCGATCCATAGCATTGCTCGCGATTTTTCCGACAACGCTACTTTCATTCTGCCAAAACGCTCCTTTCATTCTACCAAGCAGGAATCGTTAATTTCGGCCGGGGTACAACTCCGTTACAATGCCGCCTCACTGTTCGGACCGCTGCTATACCGATGTCGCAATCGCCTCTCAATGCCACGCTGCAACTCAAAGCCGGTGATCGCCGACAATGGGGACGACTGCTCGGCAGTGCCGCCAGTTTGGCGATCGCCAATACGGCGCGCAATTTATCGCAGCCACTGCTGTGGATTACTCGCGATACCGCCAGTGCGCGTCAAATCGAGCAGGAGCTGCGCTTTTTTGCCGCCGATCTCGATGTGCTGCACCTGCCCGATTGGGAAACGCTACCGTACGATTCGTTTTCGCCGCACCAGGACATCATCTCCGAGCGCTTGACCACACTTTATCGTCTGCCGGACTTCAAGCGCGGCGTGTTGGTAGTACCGATCATGACGCTGATGCACCGGCTGCCGCCGCCGGCGTATTTGCAGGGCAACAGCCTGATGCTGGATAAAGGCGCGACGCTCGATATCGAACAATTGCGGCAACGGCTCGCAACCGCAGGTTATCGCGCGGTAACGACAGTGTACGAGCACGGCGAATTCGCGCAGCGCGGTTCGCTGCTCGATATTTTTCCGATGGGCAGTGAGCTGCCGTTTCGTATCGATTTACTCGCTGACGAAATCGATTCGCTGCGCACGTTCGATACCGAAACGCAGCGCACGCTCGATCAGGTCGATCGCATTCGTTTACTGCCCGGTCGCGAATTTCCGCTGACACCGGAAGCAATCAAAGCATTTCGCGAACGCTGGCACGAGCAATTCGATGTCGATCATCGCCGCTGTCCCGTGTATCAGGATGTCAGTCAAGGTATCGCGCCGGCCGGCATCGAATATTATCTGCCGTTATTTTTCGATCAATGCGCGAGTCTGTTCGATTATCTGCCGACACAGAGCATCATCGTTGTCGACAATAATTTGCCCGCCGCCGCGCAGGCGTTCTGGTCGGAAGCCAACGAGCGCTACGAACAGCGCCGCCACAATATCGAACGGCCCATTTTACCGCCGCAAAAAATATTCGAGACCGTCGAGCAGGTGTTCGGCCGCGTTAAAGCGCATCAACAAATCAGCGTCGATAGCGCCGCGATCGAACCCGGTGCCGGTCGCACGCAATTTAATACCGCGCCGCCACCGACGCTGCCGATCGATGCGAAAGCTGCCGATTCAATTGCGGCGCTGCGCGATTTCACCGCGCAACAACGCCGAGTATTGCTGTGCGTCGAATCGCCCGGCCGGCGCGAAACTTTATTGGAATTGCTCGCGCGCCATCGATTGAAGCCGAAAGCCGTCGATAGCTGGAACGCGTTTATCGCAGATAAAAATGCGCTCGCGATCACCGTCGCGCCGATCGATCGGGGTTTATTGTTGCCTGACGATCAGCTCGCATTAATCACAGAAAGCCAATTATTCGGCCAGCGCGTACTGCAAACGCGGCGGCGCAAACGGCAAAGCGAAATCGCCGAAAACGCAGTGCGCAATTTAAGCGAATTGCGGATTGGCGCGCCGGTCGTGCACATCGATCACGGCGTCGGTCGCTATTGCGGCTTGCAGACGCTGACTATCGATGATCAGCAGGCCGAATTTGTTGCGCTTGAATACGCCGAAGGCGCGAAATTATATGTGCCGGTCGCGTCGCTGCATTTAATCGGCCGTTACAGCGGGGCTGAAGGCGATAACACGCCGCTGCATCGTCTCGGCAGCGAGCAATGGCAAAAAGCCAAACGCAAAGCCGCCGAGCAAATTCGCGATGTCGCCGCCGAATTGCTCGATATTTATGCGCGCCGCGCGGCGCG
>DASXYH010000043.1:0-9046 GCA_036502545.1 Spongiibacteraceae bacterium | reverse complement strand
GGTGTCCAAAAATCCGCGTCGGGCAAGCGCTCGTGTTCGGGCAGCGAATGTTTCGCGATGAAATCGCAAATAGCGGCTTCATTGTTGGGCAATCCCAATTGTGCGAATAGGTCGCTGAAATTGTGTTGAGAGCTATCCATGATAATCTCCATTCGCTGTTTGGGTTGATGGTCCTAAGTTGCCGCCGTAGGCTTGGCTTGTCAACGCATTTACGCACATAACGAGCGCTGCTTTTGCAAAGAAGTATTGCTGCATTACTGTGTGCGAGAAATACATTCTTTATGTTCGAGGGGTGCGCAATGAAAAAAAAGGTTTATGCCGCAGTTTTGGCGAGCGCGGCGGCGACATTATTTGCCGCTGGCATCGCCATCAATTATGCCGCTGCCGAGGAGGCCAAGGTACAGTGCGGCGGCGTTACCGGCTGCAGAGGCGAATCCGATTGCAAGACGGCGGCTAATGCCTGCAAAGGACAAAACAGTTGCATGGGGGTGGGCTTTAAGTGGCTGAGCAAAGCCGAATGTGAAAGACGCGGCGGTAAAATTCCCGAACAATAAAAAATTTTTTGAAGAATTGCGCGATTCAATGCGCAACGCACAACAATTGTTTGTCGCGCGTTAACTCGTAACTTGCCAGATCCGACGCAAGCAATAAATTTCCAGAATAATAATTACGCGCCTCAGCGGATAAATCCGCAACGGCACGTCCATTGTCGACCGCATGACGGCGATAGCGTTGACTGAAATGCGTCAGAATTAAATTTGGCAACCGCGCCAGTTGTGCCGCTTTCGCAACCTGCGCCGGCGTGCTGTGCTGATAGCGCGGACCGACCTTGGCCAACACATCCTCGGTAAATGTCGCCTCGTGAATCAACAGATCGCACTGCTGCAGCGCTGCGCTTAATAATTCCGGCCGATCGTTATCGCCACCGATAATGACTCGACGCGGTTGACGCGGCGGATGGCAAACCTGATCCGGAGTAACTACGCGACCATCGATCAGTTGCACAGCGCGTCCGTGCTGCAACTCGCCCCACAATATTCCGCGCGGAACGGTGAGTGCGGCGAGCTTTTCCGGATCGAGCAGGCGCTCATCGACATGCTCGATAAAACGGTAGGCGAAACTCGGCACGCGATGCGATAGCGCAATGCTGTCGACTTGCACCGTGCCGTCGTCGTAACGAAAATCCGGCTCGTCGCTGCGCACGAAATGCAATTCGTAACTGAGATTGGTTAAATCGGTATAGCGGCGTACGGCATCGATATATTCTTGAATGCCGGCCGGTGCACAAATCGTCAGCGGTTGTTTGCGCCCGCCCATTTGTGCGCTGGCGATTAATCCCGGTAAACCATAGCAATGATCGCCGTGAATATGGGTGATAAAAATCGCGCGCAATTTGGCTGCCGAATAGTGCGTGTGTAACAGGCGATGCTGGGTGGCTTCACCGCAGTCGATCAGATACCACTCGCGCTGCTGGTCGAGCGACAGCGCGAGCGCAGTGACGTTGCGCTCTTTGGTGGGAAGACCGGCGGAGGTGCCGAGAAACGTAAAACGCATTGATACTCGCTTCAAACTGATAAAATGGATCGCCGAAACCGCATGGTAGCATGGTGAAAAATACTCGGCTGCAATCTGCCGAACCCGCGGAAGTCCATTCGCGCGTGGTACTTATTGACACCGCTTAAGATCGGCGTGGAACCGCCGATAACTGCATGAGGCATTGCTATATTTAGGGAATTACAAGAATAAATCGCAAGAGAGGTAATAAGATGTGGGGCCAGAAGCAACAGATCGCAGCACTCGAAAACCAATTGCGCGAACTGCAGCAGGAGAATCAAACACTGCAGTTACGCTGCAATGAATTACAGCAGCGCAGCGCTGATTTCGAGGCCGAGCATAAAGCGGCGGAGCACCGCCGCTCGGCGCACCAGGAAATCAATACGCTGTATCTCAGCGCGGGCGCGGCGCTTGAACAAATTCGCGAAGCGCTGGCCGAGAGCGCCAATCGCCTCGGTTTGGAGCGCACGCAGCTCGACGGCGCGTCATCGGTATTTACCGACAGCACGCAGATCCTCGACAGTATTCGCAGCGAACTCGCGAGCATCGATAATAAAGCGCGCAGTAGTTGCGACAATATCGATCGCTTGAAAGCACTCGCCATCGACATCGTCAAATTCGTACAAGTCATTGGTACTATTTCTGAACAAACCAATTTGCTGGCGCTGAATGCGGCGATCGAAGCCGCGCGCGCGGGCGATCAGGGCCGCGGCTTTGCGGTAGTGGCCGACGAAGTGCGCGCGTTGGCGCAGCGCGCGAGCGGTGCCGCGGCCGAAGTCGGCTTACTGGTCGACAATATCAGCAATGAAACGCGCGCGGCGGATTTGCAAATTCAGGAGGTGTCGCAGGATTGTCAGCGCATCGCACAATCGACGGATCGCATCGTCGATACGGTAAATCGCGCGCTCGAAATGGCCGCCCAAATGCGCGGTGTTATCAATGCATCGGCCGATAGCAGCTTTCTGCAGGTCGCAAAAATGGAACACGTGGTATGGAAAATTCAGGTTTACCGCGCCATCTTGGCCGATAAGACACTCGATCCGAGTACCCTTGCCGACGCTCAGCACTGTCGGCTCGGACGCTGGTATGACAGCAAGGATGCCGCCGAGCATTTTGGTCACGCCGCGAATTTCCGCGATCTACAAACGCCGCATCATGCGTTACATGAGGCGGGTCATGAAGCGATTCATTTACATCGCAGCGGCGCGCTGCACGAAAGTCTGGCGGCATTGAAACGAATGGAACAATCATCTGATCGCTTGATGCAAATTCTCGATCGCTTCGAGCGCGACATGGCTAATAGACGTTAATTTAAATCAGGTAGGGGTAAACAAATGGCGCTGCGTAATCTATGGCAGTGGTTGACCAGTCAAACACTGCGCGGTTTGTTATTGCTGGTGCCGCTGGTGGTGACGGTCGAATTTATCGTTTGGTTGAGTCGCACCATCGAAACTTCGTTAAAGCCGTTGTTTGAATTTTTGCTGCCGGCTGGATGGTATGTGCCGGGCTTGGCGGTGGTGCTGTTTCTATTAACAGCATTATTACTGGGATTAATGACGAGACACGTGCTGTTGCGCAAAACCTTGGAAATCACTGAAAGTTGGGTGACAAAAATTCCGGTGGTGAGCAGCATCTATCCGGTCGTGCGGCAGCTAACCGATCTGCTATCAGGGAAGGGCAGCAGTCAGAACGGCAGCGTGGTACTGGTAACATTGCCCGATACCGATACTAAAGTAATTGGCATTGTGACGCGGCCTGCTGAAAGCATGCAGCAAGCCTGGTTGCCGCCCGATTACGATCTGGTTTTCGTACCGATGAGTTATCAAATGGGCGGCTTCACGTTGATCCTGCCGCGCACGCAATTGCTGCCGTTAAATATGAAGCCGGGCGAAGCGCTGCAAATGATTATTATGGGAGGCATGGTGCAGCCGAAGCCGGGACGCCCACATCCGCAATAGCATAAGTGCGTTTCATTCTCAGTTTGTTTGGTAATTTTTATTTTTACATGAACGAAAATGGCTAAATATTTGAAAAAATAACTTATAACAAAACAGTCTCATCAGACGCGCGACACTTGGGACGGACTTCGTTACTGTGCCAGTGTCGATAACGCTTACACACACACGATACGCGATGTTCGTAGTTCATAAACTCGCGTAAGGGCGCCAACACTTTTGCACGGGAGGGACTGGATATGCCCAGCCTGCTGCTTGTTGATTATCTGCAGCGTAGCCGCGCGCAATATGCTCTGCTCAATGTGCCTGCGGCATGCACCGCTGAAGAAACTACACGTCTCAGCCGCATCACGCCCCGTAAATTCGCCAAAGCGGTGATGGCGCACGTCGATTCCGAGCTGCTTATGGTGGTGATGCCAGCGCATTATCGCTTAGTACCGTCTGCCTTGCGCGATGAGCTCGGCGCGAATAAGGTCGAGCTGGCTGCGGAAAAACATTTTCAACGGCGTTTTCCCCGCTGCGAATTGGGCGCTATTCCACCCTTCGGTCATTTATTCGGTTTGCGTGCGTTATCGATCACAGCATTCGATGAGTTTGGCGATATTTATTGCAAGGCGGGCACGCACGGCGAATTGTTGCGTATGCCGTTTAGTGAGTTTCAACATCTGGCGCACTTGGAGCCCATCGAGCGCGGGGCCGCGTTGCAACTGCGCACTCCGGTGCGATCGCACTTGCAGCGTCTGATGAAATTGGCGCGACAACGCCAGGCGCTTCCCGCCCAAATACCGCTGCTGCGTTCGCTACCGCACTCTTCGTAACGGCTGCTTAATTAAATAATTGCCGTAAATAAATGGCTATGTCGTCAACGGTATTGTGTGTCGCAATAAATTGCACATCGCATCGCATTCGGTTTTTATTTTTTTTGTTTGTGATAATCGATACACGTCAATACTTCAATCGTCGAACCCAAAATCACCGGCACCCGCTGATGAATTTTTTCGGGTTGAATATCGAGAATTTTTTCGCTGTCGGTCCACGCTTCACCGCCCGCTCTTTCCACCAGCAACGCCATCGGATTGGCTTCGTACATCAAACGTAATTTGCCGGGCTTATCGGGTTCGCGGCGATCCCACGGATAAGCAAATAAACCACCGCGGCACAAAATGCGATGCACATCGGCCACCATCGCGGCGACCCAGCGCATGTTGTAATTTTTGCGGCGTGGACCATCGGCGCCGATCAGCAAATCGGCGACGTACGCGCGCATCGGTTCCGACCAGAAGCGTTGATTCGACATGTTGATCGCGAATTCTTTTGTCTCTGCACTGATGCTGGCGCGATCGACTGTCAGAATAAATTCGCCCAGATGTTGATCGAGCGTATACATTTGGACGCCCTGACCGGCGGTCAGCACCAACATTACCGAGGGGCCGTACAGCACATAACCGGCCGCAACCTGCTGTCTGCCGGGGCGCAAAAAATCCGCTTCGGTAACCGGCGTTGCGCCCGGCACGTCGTACAGCGAAAAAATAGTGCCGACCATGCTGTTGATATCGATATTTGACGAACCGTCGAGCGGATCGAACGCCACCAGATAACGCCCACCGGCATTCGCCGGAATGATGTTTTCCTCTTCTTCCGACGCCAGCGCGCGCACGGTCGGCTCGGCCTGCAATAGCGCTTTTAAAATATCGTTCGCTATCACGTCGAGCTTTTTCTGTTGCTCGCCCTGCACGTTTTCGGCGCCCGCCGTTCCGAGCACGCCGGCCAATGCGCCGCGGCTGATTTGCCGGGCGATATCGCGACAGCCGTCCGCAATAGCGTTCAGAACGGCGATCAGCGCCGGCTGCAGTGATTGATTTTGTAATACCTGGGGCAGGCGTTGCATGCGGAGCCTCGCGCGGATGGCTATCGATGAAGGACAAGTAGGCGCGCGATTATGCCACCGACCATTGCCACTGTCAGTAATGCAATCTTTGGGCAATGCTGCACGGGCTTTCGCGAATCGCTATGCGCGCTTTCCGTAAATCGATAAAATTTTTAGATTAATTTTTTTGAATTTTGGGGGCACAGCCAAACTTCGCGCATAACAAGTCGCTGTCAGCCGTCTGACTTTATCCGCACGAATTGCCTGCGCCGATGTAACCAACGATGGCGGCAGCGATTTTTGATTCGATCCCGATTTTTGCAAAGCGTGCCGGATGGATATCAATCACCATTTTATTGAATCGTCTAACTCAAGTAGCGACTGCTGCCCAGGCGATCGCCAATAGTTTGGCCAATTCAGGTTGGGTGTATTCGTCGAAACTCAATTAGCCATGATGCCGTCGCAAATTGTTGCGGAAGTTCATATCGTGATGCCGCAAAGTCAAAATATTTTCATGCAAAGCCGTTTGCGTTCGCGCAACTGAGTTATGTCGTTAGAAAAACGGCCGATGCAAAAATTTGCACTGTGACGGCGATCGCAAATGAATCTTGATGGACTGCAAAGCGCTGTCTAGATTGATTGGTAAGGCTTGTGCAACGGAGGACGCAATCATGCGACATCTCGTTTCAGTGTTGTTTCTCCTTGCATCCGCAGCCCACGCAGTTGATATCGCCGCAGCACATTCAGGCGATGGAGCGGGCCAGGGCGAATGCAAGGTCGCGGTCAGTAACGTCGGGGAATCAATGCCGGCAGGCACCTATCAAGGACAATGCACGAACGGCAAACCTGAAGGAGTTGGTGAAATCGTTTTCAGCAATGGCGATCGTTTCAGCGGCAGTTTTAAAAATGGCCGCATCGATGGCGGCGGCACCTGGACCAGCGGCAGCAGCGGCAATACGTATACAGGCAGCTGGCACAATGGCAAACGCGAAGGCATTGGCACGTACAGCTGGGCGCGCAGCAATCAGCAATATGTCGGCACTTGGGCCGATGATAAACGCCACGGCCAAGGTAAGTTGACCTGGGGCAACGGCGATCGCTTCGAAGGTGAATTTCGCAACAATCAGCAGTACACCGGCACCTATTACACTGCCGGCGGCGTAACGCACACATGTTACATGGGGTCCTGCCGCTAATAAGGCATCCCCGATCAGGCTCTCGCCCGAGAACCTCCCAGTGGTTTGTAGTTGGGAGGGTTTTACCCTGAAGCACGGGGTGGCTCCTCTTCGCTGCGGTTAAGTGAACGAGGAGCTTTTTTTATCCACGCGATTTTGACAGCGATCGATATGAAATTTCTACGTCGCATTTTTTCGGAGTATTCTCACTTCGTAATTGCATATGAAATTCGGTGTTGAGTTTCAACGAACAGCCCATCGCTGCGCGTATTCATGGCAAATCTACGGCAAAAACTTGAAGCCGATCCGGCACAGCCGAAACATTTGTGGATTTCCGATTCAGTGATGTTGCGATCCAACTTCAACTCGGCAACACAATTTCCGCTTCCATAAATGTCACCGCTTCGCCGGCCAACAATACGCGGTCTGTTTTCACTTCGCACAGTACGTCACCGCTGCGTTTGGAAATCTGCCGTGCGGTTAATTTATTTTTTTGCAACTTCTCGGCCCAATACGGCGCGAGTGCGCAATGCGCGGAGCCGGTAACGGGATCTTCCGGAATACCGAGTTTGGGCGCAAAAAAACGGCTGACGAAATCGACTCGATCGCCCGGTGCGGTGACAATTGCGCCGCGCAAATCGAGTTGACTCAACAATGCGTGGTTGGGCATGAGTGCGCGAATGGCGGCTTCATTTTCGAAAACCGCCAGGTAGTCGGCGGCGGCCCAGAGTTCGAGCGGTTGTTGTCCTAATGCTTCCGTCAACAATTTCGGTATTTCGCGGCGTGTTAGCGCAAAGGCGGGAAAATCCATTGCCAATAACTTCCCGTTTCGCGTTACAAACAAATCGCCGCTGCGCGTTTCAAAGGTAATGACGGCTTGCGAATAGCCCATGATTTCAAAAATCACATGGGCGCTCGCCAGCGTGGCGTGACCGCATAAATCGACTTCGTGAACCGGCGTGAACCAGCGCAGTTGAAAACCTTTGGCGGAAGGCACAAAAAAGGCAGTTTCCGATAAATTATTTTCCTCGGCGATGGCCTGCAACAGGTTATCGTCCAACCAGTGATCGAGCGGGCAAATCGCGGCGGGGTTGCCTTCGAAAATACGCGAAGCAAATGCGTCGACTTGGTATTGTTTGATTTTCATTGTGATCAATTCCTTTTAGCGGCTCCTGATCAACGCTATCATCGCGCCACCGAATTGCCAATGAATGAATTGAAATGAGCGACGATAACAGCGAGACCGCAGCGCCGACGATGATCGTCAACAGCGTCGCTTACCGCGACGGCAAGCGTTTGGGCGAGGTGGCGATCGATGCGATCAGCGACGTGGTGAAAGAGCCGCATACGTTCGTGTGGGTGGGATTGCACGATGCAGATCCATCGCTATTGCTGAAAATGCAGGAGGAATTCGATCTGCACGAACTGGCGATCGAGGATGCGTTGAAAGCGCATCAGCGCCCGAAGCTCGAATCGTACGGCAGTTCGTTATTCATTGTCGTGAAAACGGCGCAGATGCTCGACGAGCGCGTCAATTACGGCGAAACGCATTTCTTCGTCGGCGCGAATTTTCTAGTGTCGGTTCGTCACGGCTGCACGCAGGGTTACGCGCAGGTGCGCGAGCGCTGCGAGGCGGCGCCGCCGATGCTGGCGAAAGGACCGGCCTATGCGCTGTATGCGTTGCTCGATTTTATCGTCGACAAATATCAACCGGTGGTTGCGCATTTTGAACGCGAATTCGATACGCTCGAAGGCGATATTTTCAAAGGCCAATTTCATAGCGCCGCGATCGAGCGCTTGTACGATTTGAAAACGCAATTGCATATGCTGCGCAACGCGGTCACACCGATCGAAGATATCACGCTGCAATTGACGCGCGTGCACGCCGATATGATTCCGAAGGAAATGAATCCGTATTTTCGCGATGTACACGATCACGTCGCGCGCGTCATCGCGACGCTCGACAATCTGCGCGAAATGTTGACGACTGCGATGCAGGTGAATTTGGCGCTGGTCACCGTCGCCCAAAACGAAGTCGTCAAACGACTCGCCGGCTGGGGCGCGGTGTTGGCGATTCCCACGGTAATCTTTAGCTTGTACGGAATGAATTTTCGCGTGATGCCCGAACTCAACTGGCGCTTCGGTTATCCGTTAGTGGTGGGCGGCACCGCGATCGGTTGTTCGCTGCTGTATCGCAAATTGAAGCGATCGGGCTGGCTGTAACAGCGACGCTTATCGGTAAACCGGTGGAAATCGCGCAAACTATTGTCATCGATATACTGCCGGCACCGGCATAATCGGTTAGCATTTGCGCCGTCTTTGCCGCGGAACCCTTTCATGACAGCCAACGCGTCCCTAACAGCGAATGCGAAGCAGGCGCGCTTCTCTTCTTTAACTCTATCGGCATTGGGCGTGGTGTACGGCGATATCGGCACCAGCCCGCTGTATACGATCAAAGAAATTTTCGCCGGTAAGCATCACCCGGTGCCGATCAA
>DASXYH010000042.1:0-5930 GCA_036502545.1 Spongiibacteraceae bacterium | reverse complement strand
CGAAGATCAGATCGACATACGGCGCGCGTTTGCCGATCGCGTCACCTTCCTGACTCGCGACGCAGCCGCCGACGCCGATAATCAGATTCGGATTCTTCTCTTTCAGATGGCGCCAACGCCCGAGCTGGTGGAAGACTTTCTCCTGCGCCTTCTCGCGAATCGAGCAGGTATTCAGCAGCAGCACATCGGCTTCTTCGGGATTATTGGTGGTGACCAGGCCATGCGAAACGCCGAGCAGATCGCGAATGCGCGCCGAATCGTACTCGTTCATCTGACAACCGTGCGTCTCGATGTATAGCCTTTTAGGTTTTGCGATCGAGAGGGGCTGTTCCGATGCGGAGGTGGGCGGTGTGGGTGCGCTGATCTGCTCGGTCATAACTGCGGACTTGCTCAATGAATCGCCAACTTTGCGAGCGGCCATTATACAGAGGGAGAGGTGGCTGGGAACTGTTGACATACATCTGACGATTCCGCCAATAGCGAATTACCGCATACTATTTTTTTGCACATGCTCCAAAATCAGTTTGGTTGCGCTTCCAAAATCGCCGCCGAAATGATGATCGCCGGGTAGCATGCGTTCAGTGATATTCGGCGCTTTAAAATCTTTGCACAGCGTGTCGTCGTCTTCGGTTCCGTAAATACACAGCACAGGCCCGGAAATTTTTTTCAGCTCGGGCGCTATCTGGTGCGTATCGCCGCCATTGCTGCCGAGCCAGGCGCTGACATGAAATTCGAAATCGACGCTGTGACTCAAACTTAGCAAGGCGATATCGACGATCTGCGCGCGTTGTTCTGCCGGCAGACGATCGATCATAAACGGCAGCACATCGGCGCCAAACGAAAAACCGATTAACACCACGCGCTGTTTTTTCCACACCTGCTGATAGTGCGCGATTACGCGCTGCAGATCGGCAGCGGCGATTTCGGGCGTTTTGCGGTTCCAAAAATATTGCAGCGTATTCCAGCCAACGACGGGAATACCTTTGCTACTCATCAGGCTGCCGATGTCTTTGTCGATATTGGCCCAGCCGCCATCGCCGGAAAGAAACACCACGAGAAAATCGCTGTTGCTATTAGCAGCTGGCAATTCGACTAGCGGCAAATCGTCGATGCGGGTCGCGTTTTTCGCTGCATTCACGACCAGCTGCGGCTCTGGCGGAATCAGCGCGCCGATTTGCGCGGCGAGATCGCGTTGGGCAATAACGCCTGTCGGAAAGCCATCGCGAACGCACGCCGGCGCAGCGGTATCGATCATGTGCCACGGCGTACGGAGGGCCACCGGCTGCAAGTGGTAAGCATGATCGGTCGAAAATTTCTGCGGCGCGCCGTTATCGATTAAATCCGCGCGCAGATTGCCATCGCCTGTACAGGGCGGTGCCGGCAGCGAAAGAGTGGGGCAAAAATCGATGCCGATGCCGGCGCGAAATAATCGCGTCGGCGCCTGTGCGAGCGTTGCATAAATCATTGCCGCCGCTTGACCGGTGCCGATCAGTACGGGTTTTTGATAATGCGCGAGGCGGTATTTTTGTTGCAAATGCTGGCTGTAAACATCAAGTAGCGTCACCGGATAAATACAGTCGTCGCGATGTTTGCGCGAATTGTCGAGCAGATGTTTAAGCGGCATCAGTGCGACAAGGTGGTGTTGCTCGGCTAACTGCCGCGCCAGTGCCGGGCTGGCGGAACTGTCGTCCATCAGCAGCAAAAGATCGTTCGGCGCAGTCGTTGGGCTGAAGATTTCTACCGTACCCAAATCGGCAAAATCCTCGTGGTCGCTGCGTACGCTTTCAGCATGGAGCGAGATTGCCGCCAATGCGCAAAAGCCCAGCGTAATAACGCGATTAATCAGCGAGAGCTGTAGCATATAACCCTGCCTTAGTAATGGCGGCCGCTATTCTGCCACAGGGCTGGCGCGGACGCCTGTTGTGGTATGATGCCGCCCTCCTCAGCAGTCGACCCGCGAGAACTAGCACGGCAATGGCGATGACTCCGATCTACAAGGTGATCTTCCACAATCAGAACCAGGTGTATGAAGTCTACGCGCGCGAGATTTACCAGAGCGATATGTACGGCTTTATCGAGGTGGAAGAGTTTGTATTCGGCGAGCGCACACAGGTTTTGGTCGATCCCGCCGAAGAAAAGTTAAAAAACGAATTCGCCGGCGTCAAACGCTCATACATTCCAATGCACGCGATCATTCGCATCGACGAAGTCGAAAAAGAGGGTGTCGGCAAAGTCATCGAAACCAAAGGCGACAGCAAAATCGCCAACTTTCCTACCATGATGCAGCGCCCGAGCTTCAAAAGCACCGACAGCGAATAGCGTCTCGTACTAATTAGCCGCGCTTGGTAATTTCCTGCTGCACGCTCCCCAATTTCACGCACGTTACAAATACATCGGTGGCTTTTTCGATTTCGATTATTTTCGGAAACGAAGGCGCCAGTCGAATATTGCGATCCTGCGGATCTTTTCCGTACGGAAATGTCGCGCCGGCGGGAGTGAGTTTGACGCCGGCTTCCGCTGCCAATTTCACGATGGTTTTTGCAAGGCCTGGGCGCGTGTCGAACGAAATAAAATAGCCGCCTTGGGGCACGGTCCAGTCGCCTAAACCCTGCAGCGCCTGCAATCGCGTCAGCACAGCGTCGAAACGCGGTTTTAATTCCGCCGCATGTTTACGCATCAACACATGCAGATGATCGATATCCTTAATGAATTTAACGTGGCGCAGCTGATTCACTTTATCCGGCCCGATCTGGCTGAAGCCGAGATGGTGTCTGAAAGTTTTCAAATTGGCCAGCGATGCCGCCATGAATGCAACGCCGTCTCCGGCGAAAGTGATTTTCGACGTAGAGCCGAATATATAAATGCTGTCTTGCGTACCGTATTTTTTTGCGAATATAAAGATATTAGCGAGCTCGGGTGCATCGTCGCTGAGCGTATGCACTGCGTAGGCGTTGTCCCAGAACACACGAAAGCCGGTACCGGCGATGCTGCCCAGTTTGGCGATACGTTCGACTACCGCGTCGCTATAAACGATGCCGCTGGGATTTGAAAAACGCGGCACGCACCAGATACCTTTGATCTTCGGATCGGCCTTAACCAATGCTTCGACCTGATCCATATCGGGACCGTTGTCGTCCATCGCCACCGGAATCAGTTCGATACCGATATGTTCGCATACGGTGTAATGGCGATCGTAGCCCGGCACCGGCGCTAGAAATTTCACGGTGCCCGCTTTGCGCCATGCATCGCTGCCGGCAACGCCGTGTTCGTACGCAAATTGCACCGCCTGATACATCAGCGTCAGGCTGCTGCTGCCTCCGACGATAATTTCATCGCTGCCGACGCCGAGTACCGGCGCAAATAACGCACGCGCCGAAGCGATGCCATCGAGTCCGCCGTAATTGCGCACGTCGGTGCCGTCCGTATCCTTAAAATCGCCGCCGAGAATACCATCGAGCGCATTCGATAGATTGAGCTGATCGGCGCTCGGTTTGCCGCGCGTCAAGTCGAGATTAAGGCCGACGGCTTTGATCGCGGCGTATTCTTGCGTCAGCAGGGTTTGCCATTCGCGCAATTGGACAATCGAGGCTCGTTCGAGATCCACGGCGGTATTCCTCAGCAGGGATAAAAACGGGGGGCGATTATACTCGGTAACAAAAATCAGAGCACGCGCTGAAAACTTGTCGTCGGATATTGCGCGCATCCCTCCGTGGCGTATTCGTCATCGCTCCAGTAATCATCGCTGAGCGCCAACAGGAAAAGCTGTACATATAGCTGGCAGCGCTCGCGCGCTGATTGAATTTTAGTGTCGTTGTGCACACGCCGTTTTAAATCGGCAATGCGTATATTTTC
Organism: Spongiibacteraceae bacterium; assembly: GCA_036502545.1. Lineage (GTDB taxonomy): Bacteria > Pseudomonadota > Gammaproteobacteria > Pseudomonadales > CAMLJR01 > CAMLJR01. The sequence goes on along the minus strand of DASXYH010000042.1, from coordinate 2,078 downwards.
TTCGCTGATGCGAATGCCGCCGTGCTCCGTGGTGTTGAAAATCAATTTTTTTGCGCCTTCGGGTTGCCACGGCTGCCATAGTGGCAATGTCGCATCGCCGCCATTGCCCGGTGCGCCGTTTTTCGCGAAAGCCGCCCAATAATTCATTATCGCCGCGCTCAATTTGGCTTGCGCCGCTGAATTTTTAGTCTTTGCTAAAAAAGGAAAGCCGGTAGTTGCATCGCTGCCGAATACAAAAGGCAAGTCTACGCTGTGGCCTGCGCCGAATAATTCGTGCAAATCGACATCGCCAAGCGTTGGTTGGTCCGCCCAATCGAGACGGTAGGCAAACACTGTATCGCCTTGACTGCGCTGCAATATCGCCGCCGGTTGGTCGACGCCAATTGCTTGCCATTGATCGGAAAAATAGCCGGCGATACGATTGTAATTGTCGATATCTTTTATTTGCGGAACAAAACCAAATCGCATTTTGGTGAATTCGGGTTTTGACCACAAAAATAATTTGTATTCATCGCGATTGCTGCCGAGCATGATCGGCACGCTATTGTATTGCGTGGGATCGGCAAAAATCTGTATCAACGGTTTTTGCGGCAGCGCATAGCCATCTTGAATATTGACCGGCGTGAAATACATGCCGAGAGTGCGGCGCTTAACCACGGCCAATAATTCCTGCGCGGATTTGCTGCGCAAATAATTCAGCAATTGCGCATCATCCAGGTTTTGCTGCTGTGCTTTGGCATCGTCGCGATCGCGCGCGCGGCCATCGGCGATCAACAATTTATTGATAAATTCGCGCGAGCTGTTTTCGATACCCGGCTCAGCATCGTCGCGGTAATTTTCCGCCGCCGCTTGTGGCATGGTGCGCAATAGGCCGCTCTGCGCGATTGCGCGGTGGAACAGGCCTTTCGCCGGTGGTGCTGCGAGTAGCGCGAAGACATCCTGCGCGCCGGAGCTTTCGCCGAAAATGGTAACGTTGTTCGGATCGCCGCCAAACGCAGCGATATTATTTTTAACCCACTGCAGGCCGGCGATCATATCGAGCAGCGCAAAATTGCTTGAGGTATCGGCGGGTGTAAAACCGGAATTGATCGCCGCATTGCGCAGCGCGGGATGGCTGAGCCAGCCGAACACACCGAGTCGGTATTGCAGCGACACGACAATCACATGCTGCGTACCGGCAAGATGGTAACCTTTGGTTAAGCTACTGTAGCCGAGCGTATTACCGCCACCGTGAATCCACACCATAACCGGCAATTTCGTTAGCGCGATTTGCTGCTGCGCAAGACGGGGCGTCCACACATTTAAATACAGACAATCTTCGCTGCCGACTGTGAATGGCTGGTCGTGCCATGTGATTGGCGACAATTGTGCACAGCGCGCTGAGAATTTCAAAGCTTTGCGCGTAGCGTTCCAGGGCGCTAATGGCCGCGGCGCGCGCCAGCGCAATTCGCCGAGCGGCGCTTGTGCGAACGGAATGCCGAGCCATGCATAGGTATCGTATTTATCCGCGAAGCCGACTACATCCCCATCGGACAAGCGACGCAACGAATTATTATCAGCGTGATGGGTCCATGGCTTGATTGCGATCAACGCGATACCGACAACGAGCATGGCGATGGCAATGTATTTTTTCATCACGGACCTCCCTGTTATTTTGCTCGATGTTAGCGCATAAGATACGGCACGACGATCAATATACCACTCATCGCTATCAGCACCGCTGTATTGGCGATGAAATACGGAAATACCATTAACCCGATCCCGCAAAGAAATAGTACGGTTTTACTTTGTTTGCGGCCATAAAGAAAATAAGCAAATCCGATTGCACCGAACAAAACGCCCCAAAGCAAATTTGCCGTATTGTCCAAATGTAATTTGACCTAAGCGATATGCGCAAGCGCGCGCATTGGCTGCAGTTGAATACGGATTGCTGTATACGATTGCGCACTCAACCGCGCGCGTACAAATCGATCAGCACTTCGAGTTGCGCCATCGCCAGTTCCGAAGCATCGATAATCTGAAAGCCGGCCCAGTAGCGGTAAAAATTTTCGGCGCGCCGGCACCATAAACAATCGGCG
>DASXYH010000041.1:0-4441 GCA_036502545.1 Spongiibacteraceae bacterium | reverse complement strand
CGCAAACCATTGCTCATCGCCGGCTGCGTGATATTCAGTTGCTCGGCCGCGCGCGTGACACTGCATTCGCGCAGCAGCACATCGAGGTACACTAATAAATTAAGATCGACGCGCGCGAGATTCATAGTTGTAACGACGAATTATTGTGATGGTTAATGCAATAACAGCCAGGTCGGTGCCAGCGATTCGCCGCTCAACCCTGTTGTTTGCGACGACACGCCGTGAATATATCCCTATAGGCTCGGAGGCGGCATCCATGCCGCCTACGGTCGCTGCAAACAACAGGGTTGATCGGCTTGTTCAGTGGTCAATCACAAATTTAACAGTTGCAGCGATTATGGGTGCTTCGTACTCTTTACGCCAGCTCAGCGTTTTCATTCGCGCAATCAACGCAAGGTAAATCAATGGCCATAGCCCGCCGCTTCGCGCGCGCCATCCTCAACGGTTTCGACAGCATGTTCGCCGAATGGCAGAACATCACGCTGGGTGCGCAGGCGCGTTTCGAACGCGCGGAATGGCAGGCTATTCATACCGCGATGGCTGATCGCCTCACCATTTACCGTCGCAAAGTCAATCATACGGCGGTGGCGATCGGCACCATTGCCGGCGAGCATTTGCACGATCGTTTGTTGTGGCGCGAGGCAAAAGTCGAATACGCCGATCTCGTGCTCACGCACAGCAACGCTGAAATCGCGCAAACATTTTTTAATTCGTGCTATTGCTACGTATTCGGCCACGAAAAAGTCAGCGGTCTCAATGCATTCGCACTCGAAGAGCCGCTGTCGACACCGGCGAGCCATGAGCGCGTATTGCGCAGCTATCACTACACCGACGCGCTGCAGACTTTGCTGCATGAAATATTGCGCGATACCGATTTCTCCATTCCATTCGAGGATATCGAACGCGACATCGATTACATCGTCGCAGCCGCGCGTGAAAATCCTGAAACGGCCGAACTGCTGGTGCCGGGTCGCACGCGCATCGATATGCTCGATTCGATTTTTTATCGCAACAAGGCCGGCTACCTGATCGGCAAAATTTATTGCGATGAGCGCAGCTGCCCCTTCGTGCTACCGCTGCTGAACAATGAAGACGGCGGCATTTATGTCGATACCGCATTATTCAGCGCCGATGATCTCAGCATATTGTTCAGCTTTACGCGCGCCTACTTCATGGTGGATATTCCGGTGCCATCGCAATACGTGCGCTTCTTGAAAAGCCTGATGCCGAATAAAGAAGCATTCGAGCTGTACACTGCGCTCGGTTTCGTCAAACACGCAAAGAGCGAATTTTATCGCGCCGCCGTCGCGCATACGCATAACTCCGGCGACGAATACATTGTCGCGCCGGGCGTGAAAGGCATGGTGATGGAAGTATTCACGCTGCCATCGTTCGATTACGTCTATAAAATCATCAAGGATCGTTTCGCGCCACCGAAAGAATCGACGCGCGAGCAGGTGCGGGCTAAATATGATTTCGTGCGCCGCTCCGAGCGCGCCGGACGCATGGCCGACATGCACGAATTTCGCAACCTCGCGTTTCCGCTGCGCCGTTTTTCGACGGAGCTGCTTGATGAGTTGCAGCGCGAGTGCGCCTCGCAAATTCGAATTCGCGGCCGCGCGCTAATCATCAAACACATCTACGTCGAACGTCGTATGACGCCGTTAAATTTGTATCTGCAACAAGCGGACGATGAGCAAATCCATAATGTCATGGACGAGTACGGCAATGCGATCAAACAACTGGCTGCGGCGAATATTTTCCCCGGCGATATGCTGCTTAAAAATTTCGGCGTCACCCGTCACGGCCGCGTCGTTTTTTACGATTACGATGAACTGCAGCCGCTGACCGAATGCAATTTCCGCCGCATTCCCATCGCAAATAATGAAGAAGATGAAATGGCCAATACGCCGTGGTACGGTGTCGACGCCAACGATATTTTTCCGGAGGAATTTCGCCATTTCTTTTCCGGCAATCAACGCGCGCGCGCGGCATTCGATCAATTGCATCCGGACATTTACGATTCGGATTTTTGGCTCGACATGCAGCGGCAGATAGCGGCCGGCGTCGTGCACGATGTGTTTCCGTATCGCAAGAAACAGCGGTTCGCGCAGCATGCCAACGACAGCGGGTTTTAATCTTTAATAATCGGTAGGAAGAGACCGCCATGAACACACGTATTAATGCCAATGGCCTGCAAATTTCGCTACCGCTGCATGCGCTGATCGAGCAGGCGCTGCCCGGTACCGGCATCAGCGCCGCGCATTTTTGGCAGGGTTTTGCCGATTTAATCGCGGAGTTCGCGCCGCGCAATCGCGCGTTGCTGGCCGAGCGCGATGCGCTGCAGGCGAAAATCGATGCGTGGCATCGCGTCAATCCATACGAATTAACTGCATATAAAAAATTTCTCGCCGACATCGGTTATCTATTGCCGGAAGGGCCGGATTTTAAAATCGAAACGCAAAATGTCGATACCGAGATCGCAAAACTGGCCGGCCCGCAACTCGTCGTTCCGGTGATGAATGCGCGTTACGCGTTGAATGCCGCGAATGCGCGCTGGGGCAGCTTGTACGATGCGCTGTACGGCACCGATGCGATCGACATAGCGGGCGGCGCGGAATCTGGTTCAAGTTATAACGCTGTGCGCGGCACGCGCGTGATCGCGTACGCGCGCAAATTTCTCGATGATGCAGTGCCGCTCGTCAATGCCAGCCACGCCGATGCGGCGCAATACAGTATTGCCAACGGCGCATTGCAAGTACGTTTGCAAAATGGCAGCACGTCACAATTGGCGCAACCAAAAGCGTTAGTTGGTTATCTCGGTGCTACTGAAGCACCGCAATCGATACTGCTGCAACACAATGGCCTGCATATCGAAATTCAAATCGATCGCGCGCATGTGATCGGGCGCACCGATGCCGCAGGAGTTAAAGACGTTGTGCTCGAATCCGCGTTGACGACCATTCAGGATTTGGAAGATTCGATCGCGGCCGTGGATGGTGAGGATAAAGCGGTTGCGTACCGCAACTGGCTCGGCCTGATGAAAGGCAATCTCAGCGAAACATTCAGCAAGGGCGATAAATCACTGACGCGCACGCTCAATTCTGATCGCACATTTACCGCGCTCGATGGCGGCACGCTGACATTGCCGGGCCGCAGTTTATTGTTCGTGCGCAACGTCGGCCATTTGATGACGACCAACGCGGTGCTCGACAGCGCCGGTAACGAAGTACCGGAAGGTATTCTCGACGGCGCGGTCACCGCGTTGATGGCGATGCACGATTTAAAAACCTCTACATCCGATTTGAATAACAAAGGTCGCAATTCGCGGACCGGTTCGGTATATATCGTCAAACCCAAAATGCACGGACCGAAAGAAGTCGCGTTCACCTGCGATTTGTTTTCCGCCATTGAAACGATGCTTGGCCTCGCGCGCAATACATTAAAAGTCGGCATCATGGATGAAGAGCGCCGCACCACGGTGAATTTGAAAGAATGTATTCGTGTCGCGAAAGAGCGCGTGGTATTTATCAACACCGGCTTCCTTGATCGCACCGGCGATGAAATTCACACCAGCATGGAGGCGGGACCGATGGTGCGCAAAAATGCGATGAAACAGCAGCGCTGGATTCAGGCGTATGAACAGTGGAATGTCGATATCGGTCTGCAATGCGGTTTGCATCAGCGCGCGCAAATCGGCAAAGGCATGTGGGCGATGCCCGATCTAATGGCGGAAATGCTCAAGCAAAAAATCGTGCATCCGCAAGCGGGCGCCAACACCGCATGGGTGCCATCGCCCACCGCCGCGACGCTGCATGTATTGCATTATCATCAAATCAATGTCGAGCAGCGCCAGCAGGAATTGCTGACGCGGCCGCGCGCGTCGCTCAACGATATTCTTACGCTGCCGCTGCTCGGCAATACAGTGCTGTCAACAGAGGATATTCAACAGGAGCTCGACAATAACGCGCAGGGTATTCTCGGTTATGTCGTGCGCTGGATTGACCACGGCGTCGGTTGCTCGAAGGTGCCCGATATCAACAATATCGGCCTGATGGAGGATCGCGCGACGCTGCGTATTTCGAGCCAGCATATTGCAAACTGGCTGCGCCATAAAATCTGCACACGCGAACACGTGCTGGAGACATTGAAACGGATGGCAGTGATCGTCGATCAACAAAATGCCCACGATCCACTCTACATCAATATGGTGCCGCATTTTGAGGGCAATATCGCATTTCAAGCCGCGTGCGATTTGATATTCAAAGGCTGCGAGCAACCGAACGGTTATACTGAACCAGTACTGCATGCGCGCAGGCGTGCGCGGAAGGAAAAAGCCTTTAATTAAAATTAATCAATTCTTGGTGCGAGCCGCTCAGTCTCATTGCTTGCCGCGACACGCCGTAAATACATCCATGTAGGCTCGGCCGCGGCATCCATG
>DASXYH010000040.1:0-10112 GCA_036502545.1 Spongiibacteraceae bacterium | reverse complement strand
TACGTCGGTACGATGTCGTAGCCTTCGAGTTTCAATTGCGTGAGGATGCGTTCGGAATCGACCAGCGCCTTCGGACAGCCCAGGCTGACAAAGCCTACTTTACGGGAGTTGGAATTGGATGGGGAACTGGCTGACATGCGTGATCTCTGCGAAGTTGCTGGCGGTGCCGTAAGGGCGCGTAGTTTACCCGAGTCGCGCCGGGGTCGCATGCGTAGATGACGAAGGTGTATCGGGCAATAATTTACGGGGTGAGCAACTCCCTCCCCTGACAAGGGGAGGGTTGGGGAGGGGTTTTGCCATTAAACAAAAACCCCTCCGCTTCGCTATGCTCAGCACCTCCCTTATCAGGGGAGGATGTCAGCGCCATGAACCAATTAAGGAGAAAATTAATGTATCGATTTGGAAACGCCATTTTTATCGCATTGCTTTTAGCCGCATGCAGTGTTGTTGATCCCGTACCGGAAGGCAGCAAGCGCATCAGCGATGCGTGGACCCGCAACGAGCCGGTGCCGCTGCTCAGCTCCAGTTACGGCAAAACGCTGACAACCGATGCGGCTTATCAGATTCAATTCAACGCGCTGCATCAGGTGCCGTTGTCGCGCGCACCGGAAGGGTTTAAAGCGGCGCTGACGAATGCCGCTAGTCAACAAATATATGGCGCGACCGAGCCGCTCGGCGCCGTATTACCCGCAGGCAGCCAATTGAAAAAAGAAGAAGATGGCTACCACGTGAATATTCGTCAGTATCGCCAGCCAATCGTCGAAGTTGAAATCGGCTATCGCTTTGCCGAGCGCATCCAATATCCGCTGCCCGATGTGCAGGCGTTAAAAGCAGTGGTGAGCGAAATGATGCCGGCAATCGAACTACCCGATTTAAGTCATGTTGATGCCGACAAGAAATGGACGCCGGTCGATATCATCGCGAGCAACGCGGGCGCAAAACATTTTATTGCAGGCCCGGGCCGCGCGCCGAACGCGATCGATCCGAATTCGGTGTCGATCACACTGTACCGCGACGGCGAAATGGTGACGCACGGCAATGGTCGCGATGCGCTGAACGATCAGTGGCAGGCGTTGTTGTTTCTCGTGAATCGCACGCTTGCCAGCGGCTGGACTATCGAGCGCGGACAGGTATTGATTACCGGCACGCTCGGCAAACCGACCGCATTGCAAAAGGGTATTTACGTTGCGGATTACGGCCGGCTCGGACGTATCGAATGGTTTTCAGAATAAAAGATTGTCTTGCTCAAGCCGCAGTAATGCGGCTTTTCGCTCCACACCGCCCGCATACCCCGTCAAGCTGCCATCTTTGCCGATGACGCGATGGCACGGAATTACGATGGAAATTGGATTGCGCCCAATCGCGCCGGCAACCGCGCGGGTTGCCGTGGGAAGGCCGAGTTGCGCGGCGATTTCGCTATAGGTCAGCGTTTTTCCGCGCGGAATTCCTTGCAGGGCTTGCCATACGTGCTGTTGAAACGGCGTGCCGTGCGGTTGCAATTCGGCACTGAAGCTGTTGCGTTTGCCGGCGAAATAATCGTCGATTTCTTTTTGCAATTTTTTCAGGATTGCGTTGGATTCAGTCAACGGCGGCAGCGTTGCCGGAAAATATTTTTGCCCTTCGAAATACAAGCCGGTGACGACATCTGCCGTTGCCGTTGCAAATATCTTCCCGAGCGGCGAGGGAATGGCGATGCAATAAATGGTCGAGTTTTTCATTCGATCGTCTCCTGCGTTGATAACGAATGCCAAAGATAGCGCGTAGCGTACGCGCGCCACGGCCGCCACTGTTCGGCAATCGCGAGCACGCGCTTGGGCTTGGATTCCTGCAATGCTTTTTTAACGGCGTAATCCGTATGCGGAAAAGCATCGGGCCATGCCAACGCACGCATCGCAATGTAGTGCGCAGTCCACTCGCCGATACCGCGAATGCTTTGCAATTCCTTCAGTACACGCTCGACATCGGCAGTCGGTTCCAATATTAGGGCGCCGCACGCGCAGTGCTGCGCGAGATCGGTTAACGCTGCAATACGATTGCCGGTGATACCGAGCCCTTGCAATACCGCCGCATCGGACGGCCATTGCGCCGGCGTTGGAAAACTGCGAGTGATTTCTGCAAACGGCGTCGCAAATGCTGTTCCCAATTGCTCAGCGATGCGTCCGGCGAGTGTGCGCGCCGCGGCTACACTGATTTGCTGACCGAGAATCGCGCGCACTGCCATTTCAAAACCGTCGAATGCACCCGGTACGCGTAAACCGGGTAGTGAGTCGGTGAGTGCGCCCAGTGCGGCGGCAACGCTGTGCGGATCGCAGCCGAGATCGAACAGATGTCTCAGCTTCGCGCAGATGATCGAAATCGCGGGAACCAGCGCTGCGGAGATTCTAACGCTTAAGCTATACCGCGAAGGAATGTTGCCCACGCTGATCCAGCCGGCATAAAGTTTGTCGTCGCGTTCGATACGCACCGAACGCACATAGCGATCGTCGATGACCGCCTCCACTCTGGCGATGGCGCGCGCCGCGAGAAAATCGATATGCGCCTGCCAGGCGTAAGGCGGACGATAAGCTAATTCAATTTCGATGCTGTCGTGATACGAGCGCGCGGTATCTATCGCACGCTGTTGCGAATGACGTTTGCGCCACGGCCCCGGCGCGTCTTCGTATTTTTGTTTGAATAACGCATGTAAACGCCGCAGGCTGCCGAAGCCCGCTGCGAATGCGATATCCGTGATCGGCAGATCGGTATCGCGCAGCAGACGGCGCGCCATCAACAGTTTTTGGGTTTGCGCATATTGCACGGGCGCGACGCCGAACGTATCGGCGAACACGCGGCGCAGATGCCGCTCGCTGATGCCGAGTTGTCGGGCCAACGCGGCGAGTGAGCGATTTTCAAGAAAGCCCGAATCGATATGGTGCGCTGCGATTTGTGCAAAGCGCATACCCGCTTCATCATTCGTCGCAGCGTCATTACCCATAGGCGCGCGCTCTGGCCGACAGCGTAGGCAGGGACGAAAGCCTTCGAGCTCGGCGGCGGCCGCACTGGGAAAAAAGCGGCAATTCACCGCCTTCGGGGTACGTACGCGACATACCGGGCGACAGTAAATACCCGTGGAGCTGACGCCCACGTAAAAACGGCCGTCGAAGCGGGTATCGTGCGCGAGCAGGGCGCGGTAGCAGTGATCGGGATCCAATAGCATGGCGTCGGAAGCGAATGTCATGGCGCCAGTTTAAGCGCGCCCCGCGCTTCATGCTCGCCATTTTCGGCCATCGATATTTTCAGGCGCCGCCGTCACGCTTGATCAGCCGCGCCAGATTAAGCAGCGCCGGAATTGACGCGCCGATCGATGTCGCGAGACCCAGAATCGTTTCGAACGCGCCGCCGCCCATCACCATTACGCCGTAGCCGAGCAGCGCCAGCGTAATCAATAACGGACCGCGCGCTGCGCCCCAGCTGGAGTGTTGTAATTCGACATTGGCCTGACGGCGCAGCAGCGTGACCGGAAATTTGTATTTGACGAAAAGCTTGAAGCCCTTGTCGCAGAAATGCAGCGTGCTGCCGCGAAAAATTAATCCGCGCGCCATCAAGCTGCGAATTACGCTGCGATTATAAGGATTGATCAAACCTTCATGCGTCAACGCGGCCAACGCCATGCGTTCACCCGCTGTCGAATATTGCCACCACAACGCATACTCGGCTTCGCGTGCCGCGCGCGGCAGCGCATGACGGCTGCGATTGATTTCACCGATATGCTGTTCAATCGTGAGCGGTGTCACCGTGCGCACATTGATGCGCGTCAGCACCGCCAGCCAACGCGTCTGTTCGCGCGCGCTAAATTCTTCTTCGCGCCATTGTCCTTTTTCGGTAAACCACAAATGCGGCAGAATTAAACTCGTCAGCACCAGCGAGCGCGCCGATTCATGCGTCTGCAAATTTTCCAAAATACTCAGCAAATTTTTGCGCAAATGCGGTTCGAATAAAATGGATTCGATATTCTGCAGCCAAATTTTTTCGCCGACGCCAGCGGTGCCTGGCAATTGGGCTTGCCAACCGTATTTCGTCGCGTAAGCCGCCAAAGTCTTTTGCGCTTCGATGTTGGGGCAGATCAACAGCGTACAGGTTCGGTCGAGCTGCCAGTAATCCATCGCTAAATCGGCAACATCGTCGGGATAGCGCAGCTTGTTGATGCCGTGCAGCAGCTCTTGCCAGGTGGGCGCGGAAAGCCGTGGCTGCGTTTGTATTTTATTGTCCAATCCTTCCGTTTCAGCAATTGTCTGCCAGCGTTTTTCGGCGACCACCATGATGTCGGCGGCGTGTTGGCAATCGTTCAAATCGTAAGGCAGCGTATCGATCGTCGGTGAAGAGGCTGTGTTTTGCACCAGATTTTTTTTCAGCTCCTTAACGACTTCATTTTCCACATCGGCAATGGCGGTGCAGGATTTATCGATCGAATGACTACTGACGAGCAGCAGAGTGCTGCGACAAATGTGAATTAACAGATCGAGTTCCGCCGCGGTCAATACGGGATGCGGACGCAGATCGGCTTCGGCAACCAATTCGCGCAAAACCAGCCGCACCATCGGATAAATCGCCAGTGCGGCAAATGCCGCGAGCCCGAGTAATATCCACAGCCGATACTGACTCAGCAAACCAAAATCGAAATAATGCGGCCAATAAAGTTTCAGCCAATAATCGGAGTGATTGAGTTTGAGCGCGCCAAGCATATGCTGGCCGTTGCGGTCGCGAGTTATCTGCCACGCGCTGAATTGCAAATCGTCCTGCGTATCGTTTTCCTCTTTGCTGAAGCCGGCGATATACGCCATGCTGCTGCTGATTTCCCGCACCGGTCGCATAAAACGCTCTTCCGCCGAAGCGTTAACATCGAGTAACACCGGCCCCGGTTGCCATTGCAGCGCCGGCGCCGCCGTAAAGTTGCCATCGTTAAATTTATGCACTGCATCGCTAGGCGGAAAATCTCCAATCAATCCATTCTTTTTATTCTCATCGAGAATTGCGGTTAATTTGCAATCGGTGCCGCAAGTCGTTTGATCGGTTCCCGTTTCCGGTTTTGTGATTAAGTATTCGAGTTGCGATCTGAGCTTTTGCGCATCCTGTTGCGACCAGCGCAGAATATATAAACTGGTGGCGTCGCGATAAAACGCGACCGCCGGCAGCATTACCACAATCACGATAATTAACGTGACGCAGAGGCGATGCAGCGCATACACGTGGCTGCGATCCGAACGCCGATCCAACGGCATATATAATTCGCGCCAATGTTTATCGATTGCAGCGGACGAACGCGCCCATAACGGCTGCGTCATCACCGCGAGCATCGCAACCGCTGTAGTCATGGCGACGAACAACGGTAGATTCCACACCAGTGTGATACCGCAAATAATAAACAGCGTATGCAGCAGCGCACGCCGCCAGTCGCAATTTGCCCACGCTTTTTCCGTTTTGGTTGCATTGATCAAATTCGCGATCGGCGGCAATGCCAAAATTAAAAAAGCGGCCGTACCGATCATCAGAGCGATGAAGACACCGCTGCCGTGGGCAATAAATTTCTCGATGCCATGCCGCTGGGGAATCAGCTGCCACGGCCAATTGCTGTTTGCGCAGAGCAGCGCATATACGATGAACGCGGCAGGCACCAATAGGACGACGATTTGCCACCCGATATTTTTCAAGCGCGACGATTGGCCGTGCTCGATGCCGATACTGTCGACACTAATACTATCGATGCCAATACTTTGAAAGGGTTGATAACGTTTAATCAAACAAATGTAGGCGCCGGATAAAGCGGCCAGCGGCGCCATGGCTAAAACGGAAAATAGCTGATCGGCGCGCAAGCTGGAGATCGCCGTAATCAGCGCGACACACAACGCGATCAACAGTCCCAACAGCAATCGATAGCCGTTGGTTTGCGTGGGATTGGGCCACAATAAATTGATTTTACTGCGCGATAAGAATTTGAAGCCGACGATGCCGACGATCAAGTAGAGCAATAAGAAGCCGCCGCTCAGCCCGGTAGCCGCCAGCAGCAATCCAAGATTGACGCTATCGAGTAATTCCTGACTGAAATAGGTGATCAGCGTCCAGTGTGAATATGCGAGCGGACGCGTATGAAACAAATAACTGTGGCCGCGATAATTGGTTTGAAAGGTATCGGGCGAACCGGTGTTGATCGCGGTTTTCAACGCGGGATTGTTGTCGGTCTCTTCGTACAAATGTTCAATCAGGTCGGCACCGGCTTCAGCGTGATATTGCACGGTGCCACTGGCGTTATCGATCACGATAAAGCCATAGCCTTTCGGCAGCAGCGAACGGTTAAAAACATTAAAATTAAACAGACCCGTGACTACGCTGAAAGCTTTGTTGCAGGGTAAATTGCTATCGCTCGACTTGCATTCTCCGATAGGTATCCAGCCGGCATGCTTGGCCAACGAACTCGATGGTTCCGTAACGCGTTGCGCCAATACCGTTATTTTTTTGCCGTCGATGCGATTTAAAATATTATCAAGCGAATAAGCCAGATCGGATTTATCGAGCGGAAATGCAGAAAAGCGCTCAAGTTGTTGCCAGAAGTTGCGGTTTCTTACTGAAAAGCTGCCGGGTTTCAGCGTATCCCCCGCGCTCCAGAAAGCCGAAAGATTACCGTCGGCATCGAACACCGACGCGCGTATTAATGGGGGATTTTTTTGCGCAGGACCTGCGCTGATGAACGTTGCCAGCGCGGCCTTTTTCTCGTTCAGTTCGGTCTCGAATGCTCCCGCCAGCAATTGACTGCTGACCCGCAATTGATTGTGAATGGTCTGTTCAGTGAGCGCGTATGCGCTCAAATTTAGTAACATGATCGTCGTAATCATCGCGGCGAACAGCAGTGCGACGATAGTCAGCGCAATGGTCGACGATCGAATCAAATCGCGCGGTCCCAGCAGCCTCAGCTTCAAATAAGGCGTTCCCAGCAACAGCAAGGTCAATGCGAGCACCATAACGGCAACCCACCAGCGCGGAATCATAAAACGCGATGCGTTGAATTCTGCCTTGGTGGTAATGCCAACCACGTACCAGGTGGGCGCTTCATTAGGATGGTTTAATCCGCTGTAATCCAGTTTGAACGGCCGAATAAAGGCGAGATATTTTTGTTCGCCGATCGCCAATTCCTGCACTTTGCTGAACGGTATCGTTCCCGAGTTTGCATTACCGTTTTCTTCAGTGCTGCTTTTTGCGGTTTGTTTAGTGGCTTTATCCGTTTTTTTATCGTCGTCGCTGCGCAGCCAGCTGTCGGGCAGGCCGACCAGCGATTCGTGCGTGGTGGCGTTTTGCGCGAGCAGATCATACACATTACCGGGCGATAACTCGTTGGCATCGCCGCCCGAGCTAAAAATTAAATTACGCGAACTATCGAACACGAGTATTTGGTGGAATTGTTCGAGCGCTTCACTGGCGCTGACAAAATCCGCGAGCGGCACATGACGTACGACGACATAGCCCGCATTGTTTGAAGATTTCACGCAAAAATCGAGCAGCACGTTGCTGCCGTGTGAAATGATTTTGAACAACATGGCCGGCGCTGCTGAAGCAAGTAAATCGTCCGATTGTGATGCGCATTCACTGCTGGTATTGAACATCGCATTGCTGTCGCCCGGTATGTGCTCCAACTCGTATGTGCGACCGCCGATTTGCTGGTTCTTTTTTGGTACCGGTATTTTTCTATCGCCGCCGTTGAAGGTTTGCGTGCTCGCCACTTGCACTACACGATCGAAGCCGCTGTTGATCTGCCTCTCTATCTGCGCGAGCGAACGCAAATCGCGTCGATACACATGCTCGCTGCCGCGCTCGATCAAAAAAAAGTAATACGCCGCAATCGCCGCGACAATCAGCGACAGCAAAAATATGAAACGCCCTAACGCGTTGAGTGGATTGATTGGCGGTGCGGAGATTGTACTGTCGGACATTTGCGTGCCCTCCTTGGCATTAGCGCCATCCATGCTTGGCGCCGAGCTGAATATACGCCGCTGCTAAATCGCTGCCAAGCGTTAGCTGTCCATTCGGCTCAATTCACTGAAATTGCGCACGGCCAATCCTTGTTCACGCAGCAGCTTAAGCAATTTTCTGCTGTCATCCTTGTTCAAGAAATTACCTACAGGAATATACTGCTCGCGGCTGCATAAAAATATTTTGAGCGGATCCCAGGGATGCGGCTGCACCTCCACCGAGAGCGATACCGCATCGCGCGCAAAGCTCCAGGAGAAGCGCGGGTAATACGCGCCTTTCTGTAACGTCAGTTGTGCGCCGTGAAAATGCAGCACATGGCGCTGCTGCAATTTCCAGCAGACATAGTAGAGCGCCAGCGCGAGTCCGCCGACCTCAATGCCAGCGAAGGGAACAATCGGCCACAAGCCTTTCAATACAAAAAAACTGGCGATCAATGTCCACCAGCAGGCGAACGCAGCGATCACCAGTTTATTGAGCTGCCAACTCGCCGAGCGATTGGGCTGCGCGACGAGTAATGCCTCATCGCTGTTTTCCTGTAAAGTCACCACGATACTATCGCCTCATCGGCTGTCATCGAGCGAGATTACCCGCAAAATATCGATATGCCAATTGATCGAATCGTCATTCAATAGGAGCGAGAATGCATCAGGGGAGAGTATGAATCGATATTTAATTTCCGCTGCCGGGCTTGCGGCGTGCTATCAAAACGCCGATACCGTTGTCATCGATTGCCGGTTTGCATTGGCGGATCCAGCATTGGGTGAGGCTCAATACCAAGCGGGGCATATCCCCGGCAGTCATTATTTACATCTCGATCGCGATCTCAGCGGTGAGAAAGATATCCACGGCGGCAGACATCCGTTGCCGGATTTTAAAAAATTCGCCGCTGCGATGAGCGCTATCGGCGTTGATAGCGTTACTTCAACGCTGGTTGTTGCCTACGACGACAGCCGTTTCGCATTCGCGGCGCGGTTGTGGTGGTTGCTGCGTTACTGCGGCTACGACAAGGTGAAAGTGCTCGATGGCGGCTATGCGGCTTGGTGCGCTGCGCAACAACCGATATCGACTATCTTGCCTAAATCCAAGCATGGCAATTTTGTCGCCGTGCCGCGGGAATCAATGTTGATAGCGAGAGATGCAGTGCGCGAAATAAATCAGCGCGAGCAGGCAGTGCTGATCGATTCGCGCGAACAGCGACGTTATCTCGGCTTGGAAGAGCCGATCGATCCGGTCGCGGGACACATCGAAGGCGCCGTTAATTATCCCTGGCAGCAAGTGACGCACGCGAATGGCGAGATGCTATCTCACCACGATCAACAACAGCATTGGCAGAAAATCAATACGGCCAACGAAATTGCGGTGTACTGCGGCTCGGGTGTGACTGCTTGCGTGAATTTGTTATCGCTGGCGCAAATTGGCCGCGACGATGCGAAGTTATATGCGGGCAGTTGGAGTGACTGGTGCAGTTATCCTGAAAATTTCCTTAATAAAAATTAGCAATGCAATTAAAAAGGCACGGTGGCGTTAAAGATCATTCGCTGCTGATTGGCAGGATGCGTTAATTGCAATTCGCGCGCGTGCAATGTCAATCGATCCACCACATTTTTTGCCTCATCATGCGCATAAAAAGGACAGCCAAGAATCGGATGACCGATCTCAGCCAAGTGAACGCGCAGTTGATGCGAGCGCCCGGTTATCGGTTTCAGTTCGAGCCGAGCAATATGTTTTTCGGCATCGCGCGCCAATACCGAAAAAAAAGTTTGCGCCGGTTTGCCGTTGACATAATCGATAATTTTTTTTGGCCGATTCGGCCAATCGACACAAATCGGTAAATTGATTTCGCCGCTATCCTGCTGGGGCAGCCCCCAAACTAATGCTTCATACAACTTGCTGACTTTGCGCTCTTCGAATTGGCGGCTGAGATGGCGATGCGTTGCGGCATCGCGCGCTAATACCATTAATCCCGATGTATCGAAATCGAGTCGATGCACGATGCGCAGCTCGCCGAACTCGGCCAGCAGACGGCTGGGCACACAATCGCGATTGGCCGGATCGCGGCCCGGTACCGAAAGTAAACCGTACGGCTTGTCGACGACGATTAAATGATCGTCGAC
>DASXYH010000039.1:0-20998 GCA_036502545.1 Spongiibacteraceae bacterium | reverse complement strand
ATCGCCTTCCTCTCGTTCATTGTGTGGGCACACCACATGTATACAGTGGGCATGCCGGTGGCCGGCGAACTCTTCTTCATGTACGCGACATTGCTGATCGCAGTGCCGACGGGCGTGAAAGTGTTCAACTGGATCACGACGATGTTTCGCGGTTCGATGACATTCGAAACGCCGATGTTGTTCGCGATCGCGTTTGTGTTTTTGTTCACCGTCGGTGGATTGTCTGGCGTAATGCTGGCGATGGCGCCGGTGGATTTTCAGTATCAGGATACTTATTTCGTCGTCGCACACTTCCACTACACAATGGTGGCGGGTGCGATCTTCTCGCTAACGGCGGCGACGTATTACTGGCTGCCAAAATGGACGGGTAAGATGTATAACGAAACCATGGGCAAAACCCATTTCTGGGTTTCGTTTATCGGTTTCAACCTAACCTTCTTCCCGCAACATTTCGTTGGTCTCGCCGGCATGCCGCGTCGTGTTCCTGATTATGCGTTGCAGTTCGCCGATTTCAACATGATGTCGTCGATCGGTGCGTTTATTTACGGATCGAGTCAGATATTGTTCCTGTTCAATGTGGTTCGCACGATTGTTGCGGGTAAGCCGATCAGCGATCCAAAAGTATGGGAAGGTGCGGAAGGTCTGGAATGGACAGTGCCGACGCCACCGCCGTACCACACTTTCACGACCCCGCCCGAAGTTAAATAATCGCTGCGGGCAATGCGCGAAAACACGGAAGTTTCCGCCTAGCAGTTTTAATCGAGAGCGTGAGCATGGCGGATAAAGAAATCGCCAAAACCGTAGGCAAGTTGTCGATTGTCGTGGTTGCGATGTTTGCGTTTGTGTTTGTGGTGATGGTGCCGTTGTACAACACGTTGTGCGCAGCGTTGGGTCTCAATGGCAAATACACGAACAAGCAATATGCGGTAGTGAAGGCGCAGGTCGACAACACCCGCACAATCAAAGTGCAATTTGTTGCCGCCAATGCCGAAGGAATGCCTTGGGAATTTCAGCCGGTCGAAGCGACGGTAATGGTGCATCCAGGCGCGGTAAATACCATCGAGTATTACGCCAAGAATGTCACCGGCAAGGATATGGTGGCGCAGGCAGTACCGAGTTTCGTGCCGGCACGTTCGGCGCAATATTTTCATAAAACGGAATGTTTTTGTTTTCGACGCCAGCCATTGAAAGCCGGCGCAGAAACCAAGCTGGCCGTGCAATTCATTGTGGATCAGGGATTGCCGGCGGAAGTTGGCGACATCACGCTGTCATATACCATTTTCGACGTCACCGAAATGGATAAGGCGAGCGGCAAGGGTGTCGTCTATCGCTGAATAGTTATGAGATTGTGCTGACACTATCGGTGCAATAACCGGTTTTAAAAAGCGGAGACACAACATGGCAGGTCAAAGCAGTGCGGGATATGAGCATTACCACGTCCCGGAACAGAGCAAATTGGCAATTTGCGCTGCGTTTGGACTATTTCTGTCCGTATTCGGCGCCGCGAATGTCATCAACGACGCGCATTACCATGCCGGCGAGCCCTCGCATTCCGGGCTTATTTTATTTGCCGGTTTGGCGTTTTTTATCTCCACGTTATTCGTATGGTTCCGTACCACGATCAGAGAAAATCTTTCCGGTATTAACAGCGCACAATTAAAACATTCCTACGCGTTGGGTATGCAATGGTTCATTTTCAGCGAAGTGATGTTTTTCTGTGCCTTCTTCGGCGCCCTGTTTTACGTGCGCACACTGGCTGGCCCGTGGCTGGCGAGTGAAGGCGACAAGCCGATGAATTATTTATTATGGGGCAATTTTAAATACCAATGGCCAATGATGGAAACACCGCAGCAGGCAGTCGGTATCGCCAAGCAATATATGGCGAACAACGGTGCGTTTGTCGGCCCGCATGAAAATCTGTCGTTCCCGGGTTGGGGCAACCTGCTGCACTGGTTGCCGCTGTGGAACACGATCGTACTGTTGTCCTCCAGCTTCACTGTGCACATCGCGCATATGGGCATCAAAGAAGGCAATCGCGCCAAGCTCAAATTATGGCTCGCTATCACCGTGCTGCTCGGCTTGACGTTCGTGTTTTTGCAATACAACGAATATCACGAAGCGTTTAAAGAGTTGGGTTTGACGCTGAAATCGGGCATCTACGGCACCACGTTTTTTATGCTGACCGGTTTCCACGGTTTCCACGTCATCATGGGCGCGACCATTCTGCTGGTGCAATTTCTGCGCGCCAGCGTCGCCGGTCACTTCAGCGCTGAGGACCAATTCGGTTTCGAGGCTGCGTCGTGGTACTGGCATTTCGTCGACGTGGTGTGGGTCGGCCTGTTCCTGTTCGTGTATATCCTGTAAATTTATTTTGGTGCCGCCGTGGGAATTGCGAGTTGCGCATCCCACGGCGCTTTCGATCCCAGCTGTCCCGTGTAGACACCGTAAAGTAAAAAGCCCATCAGCAATACAGCCAAAATCAAACGCACAGACAACGAATACCACGTGCGATAGCTTGTGCCCTTATCTTTGAGCAAAAATACATAACCGCTGAACAGGCTCACGACCAGAGCGATGAACAGCAGGACGACGACTACTTTGATCCACATGAAATGTCTCCCCACGGAGTATGCGGCCATAGCCGGCGAGGCGCGCAGTATACACAAGCCTCCAGGTCCGTCTGGCGCGCCATCATGAAGTCTGCGCTGCATTGGAAAATTCATTGGCCGACCACGTTGCTAACGGCGATTTTACTGCCGTTGCTGTTAAGTCTGGGACACTGGCAATTGCAGCGCGCTGACCAGAAGCGCGCCGCGCAAATCGCTTTCGATGCAGGCCGCGATGCGACGCCGCGCGACATCGCGCAAATGCCGGCGCAACCCGCCATGTATGCGCGCGTGCAATTAAAAGGTTGGTACGATAACGCGCACAGTTTTTTGCTCGATAATCGCATTTTACACGGTCGCTTCGGTTATGAAATTCTCACCGCATTCCGGCCCGCGAATAGCTCTACAGTCGTACTCGTCGATCGCGGCTGGGTCGCAGGCGATCCTTCGCGCGTGCAACGCCCGACCATCGACGCGGTCGAAGGCGAAGTCAGTATTGTTGGCTCGGTGTATCGCGACACCGCTCGCCTGCATTTTTTCGATAACTTGCACGAAGCGCAGTGGCCGAAACTTATTCAAAATTTACAGCTCGATGATTTACAGCAGCAACTCGGCGCGCCAATTTTTCCATTTATTGTGCGACTCGATGCCGCGATGCCGGGTGCGTATCAGATCGAGTGGCAGGTGTTCAGCACTGGTTTCGGCCCCGAGCGCCACATTGCGTATGCGGTTACCTGGTTCGCAATGGCATTTACGCTAATCGTTATTTGGTTACTGTTAAGCAGTAATTTGGCGCAATTGATCAAGAGGAATTCCAGTGGCGCGTGATTCGCAACCCGTAACCAACAGTAAGCGTATTCCCGCGCTAATTATGGGCTCGCTGATTTTGGTCGTATTCGCATCGACGTTATTATTTCGCGCCGCGATAAAAGGGCAGATCGATCTGCCCGCGCTGCTCGGCACAAAAAATAACGGCGTATTGATACAGCCGCCGCGTGCGATTGCCGAATTGCCGTTGCAATCGAGCAATGGCGATCGCTTCGATTTCGCCAAACAGCCGAAACAGTGGAGCATCATCATTCCGGTTTCCGCGCATTGCGATGCGCAATGCCAACAAACGCTGTATTTGACGCGACAGATTCATATCGCATTGGGTAAATATGCCGATCGTGTGCGCCGTTATTTAATCGCGACCGCTTATCCGCTCGATACCGAATTCGAAAATTTACTCAAGGATCATCCGAAACTCGAAGTGCTGAAAGTTGATGATACCGAGTTCTCGAATTATTTCGCGCGCAACGATTTGCAACCGCTGCAACATCATCAGTATTTGCTGGTCGATCCGGACGGTTGGTTGATGATGTATTACGGACCGCAACACGACGGCAAAGCCGTGATGAAGGATTTGAAATTTTTGCTCACCAACTCTTATGAACAAGAGTCCCATGAACAAGAGCCACACGAGCAAGAGGGAAAAATTTAATGGCGTTGTTCAACGATGCGCAAAATCGCAAACCGGCTTTTTATCTGGCATTGATCGCCAGTGCGTTGGCGATTGTTGTAGTAGGGTTGGGTGCGTTTACGCGGCTCTCGCACGCGGGACTTGGCTGTCCCGATTGGCCCGGTTGTTATGGCCATGTCTGGGCGCCGCAGGCCGAGCACGAAATTACGCAAGCGAATGCGGCCTATCCCGACATGCCCGTGCAGCTCGATAAAACTTGGCCGGAAATGGTACACCGCTATTTCGCCGGCAGCTTAGTGCTTCTCACCGTTGCCATTCTTGTGCTTGCGATCAAACATCGACACAAACCGGCGCAGCCATTGAAACTGCCAATATTTATTTTGCTGTTCATCATTCTGCAAGCGTTATTCGGCAAGTGGACCGTCACGCTGAAACTGTGGCCGCAAATTGTCACTGCGCATTTGCTCGGCGGGTTCGCGATGTTGTGTTTATTGTGGCTGCTGACATTGCGACTCAATAATCAGAATTGGCGGCTCAACGATCGCGATGTCGGTCGCGTTATCGCACTGCGGCCATGGGCAGTGTTGGGGTTAATTATCGCGATCGCGCAAATCAGTTTGGGCGGCTGGACCACGTCGAATTACGCAGCGCTCGCCTGTCCGGATTTTCCCACCTGTCAAACGCACTGGCTGCCGCCGATGGATTTTGCCGACGGCTTTAATATTTTTCAGCATATTGGACCGAATTATCTCGGCGGAATAATGGATAACAGCGCGCGCGTCGCGATTCATTTCGCTCATCGCGTGGGCGCGTTGATTACGGCAATTTACGTGATTGCGTTGGCGCTGCGATTGTATTGGCTGGCGCTTCCCGAAACGCGGCGCATCGCGATCGTGTTATTTATCGTTTTGATTGCGCAGTTGGGTTTGGGTGTCAGCAACGTGGTATTGGGTTTTCCGCTTGCCGTTGCGGTCGCGCATAACCTGACCGGTGCGTTATTATTGCTCGCCTTCGTCACCCTCAATCATCGCGTGTTCACCGCGCAGCCGCGTTAAGAGACTTCCGCCATGGCTAAATCATCCGTTAATGCGCTCGCTGCGCCGGCCGCTTGGCACGATTACTATGAATTGTGCAAACCGCGCGTTGTGCTGTTGATGCTGCTCACGTCGATCATCGGTATGTTCATGGCGACGCCGGGCATGGTGCCGTGGCAGATATTATTGTTCGGCAATCTCGGTATCGCGTTATGCGCGGGCTCGGCGGCGGCGGTCAATCATCTGGTCGATCGGCGCATTGATTTGATCATGGCGCGCACGCACGATCGTCCGATCGCGCAGGGCCGTATCGATACCACGCACGCCATTTTATTCGCGCTGATTCTCGGTGCACTCGGCATGGCGATTTTAATCACGCAGGTCAATCAATTGACCGCGTGGCTCACGTTGGCATCGCTGCTCGGCTATGCCGTTGTATACACGCTGTGGCTCAAGCGCGCGACGCCGCAAAATATCGTGATCGGTGGGCTCGCGGGTGCCGCGCCGCCGCTGCTCGGCTGGACAGCGGTGACGAATTCGATCGACGGTCACGGTCTGCTGCTGGTGCTGATTATTTTCGCATGGACACCGCCGCATTTCTGGTCGCTCGCCGTGCATCGCCGCGATGAATACGCGAAGGCCGATATTCCGATGCTGCCGGTCACGCACGGTATTCGGTACACGAAATTGCACACGCTGCTGTACACGCTGATTTTATTCGCCGTGACGCTGATGCCGTTTGCAACGCGCATGAGCGGCCCGCTTTATTTGCTGGGCGCAGTAGTGCTCGGCGTCGGCTTTTTATATTGGGCGGTAGCGATGCTGATCGGCAAAAATCCGAATGCCGCCATGCAGACCTTTCGCTACTCGATTATTTATTTAATAGCGCTGTTCATCATCATGCTCGCCGATCACTACATTTTCCCGATGAAAATTATCGTGGAGATGACCAGCTGATGGCGTATCCAGAACCAATACCGCAAATCAATTCGTCGCATCAACGCGGTATTCGTCTTACGGTTGCGTTGGTGCTGGTATTTATCGTTATCGTTGTGGCGGGTTTTGTCTACACGATGGTCAAGCCGCGCGCGCTGAGCGATAGCGCGCTGCGCGCAAACAATACGTTTTTGTTCGATGCGGTACGCGATATCGGCGATTTCGCGTTGATCGACGATAACAACAAACCGTTCACGCCTGCCGATTTACGCGGCAAATGGTCGCTGTTATTTTTCGGTTATACTTTCTGTCCCGATATTTGTCCGACGACGATGGCGCAGCTCAATCAGTTTTACGGCAAGCTGCGGCCCGAATATGCAAAGGACACACAAATCATTATGGTGAGCGTCGATCCCGCGCGCGACGATGTCGCCAAACTGCATGAGTACGTGCATTACTTCAATCCGCAATTTCGCGGCGTCACCGGCGAATTTTTAGCATTGCAGAAATTCGCCACCTCGTTGAACATTCCGTTTTCGAAAATCCCCGACGGGGGCGATAATTATCAAATCGAACACAGCGGCAGTATTGCGATCATCAATCCGGCCGGGCACTACGTCGGCTTTTTTAAAGCGCCGCAAGAATTGGATAAATTATTGACGAACTACCAATCGATTCGCATCACGCGCGATTGAGTCGCTTGAACAACTGTGTTTCACAATCTCTTTGTGTTTTTTAAAAAGGCACGTTGTAGCAGAGCATGAGGCGCCGGAGGGAGTTTTCTTTTTCAGGACTGCTGTGGCGAGCATTCCGGTAGCTTCGGTGTGATCGGCCTAGCAGAATTCGTCGACTTCTCCGATGACGAATGGCACCGCAGCTTCGACAAGATCACCTTCTTGTCCTGAAAAAGAAAACTCCCTCCGACGCCAACCCGCTGCGAGAACGGTGCAATAGCTAAACAAAAATACTTGATCCAAATTTTTATTCGATGCTAAAAAGTTTTTCGCGTCCGCTTAGCGGGCAGCGAAACGCCAGTAGCACCGCGCGTAACGCCAATGGTTCACCGCCTTTGCCGTAACGATAATCGCCGACCACCGGAAAACCAATGCTCGCCAGATGCCGGCGAATTTGATGTTTGCGCCCGGTGATAAGTGTCACGGCAAGCGTGGTGCGATAGTTGTTTGCATCGTATCCGGCAATTTGAAATTCAGTCCGACACGGTTTGTCGTCGAGCGGCAATTCGATGATTCGCTGTTCACCGACAGCGCCGATGTTGCCGTGTGCGATCACGCGATATTGTTTTGTGATGTCGCGCTGCTGCCACAATTTTGAAAACGCATCAGCCGCTTTGCGCGTGTGCGCGATCAGCATCAAGCCTTCGGCTTCGCGATCGAGACGATGCACCAAAAAACAATCACGCGCCGGCGTAAAATGTTTTTCGCACCAGCGCAGCAATGCGCAGTGATCGCCATAGCGCGTGCCCTGCGCGAGCAAACCGGCCGGTTTGTGCCAGACGCTGTAAGCGATTTCATCGGCAATCAATTGCGGCTGCGGCGGTTCGAGTTTGAGTAGTGCTTCATCGTAATACAGCGCGATTTGATCGCCGCGCCGCAATGACTTCGTTGCGCGCCGCAAACGCTGTTCGCCGCCGCGCCCGCGCAGCCATACCGCGCCTTTGTTCAACGCATCTTTTAAACGCAATTTTGGCAGCTGAGTGGCGGACGCGAGTGCATCGAGTGCACGCGTGCCATCCTCATCAATCGTCAAATGAAATTCGCTGGCCGTCACGCTGTCGTCCATTTGCGCGTGCCGTGCGATACGATAAATAACATTGTTGCGCACAACACCACTGAAGCGCCGGTCGGCGTATCGATCCAAACCGAAAGGGCAATGCCGAACAACACGGCGAACGCGCCGAATACTGCGGCGAATACTGCCATCTGCTCCGGCGTGCGCGACCATGGCCGCGCGCTGTTGGCGGGAATAATCAGCAGCGCTGTCACGAGCAGTACGCCGACAACTTTCATCGCCGCCGCAACCAACGATGCGAGCAATAACAATTGCAGCAACCGCAGGCGCGCAACGGGCAATCCTTCGACCACTGCCAATTCGGGGTGCACGGTGATGGCGAGTAATTTATCCCAATAGAAAATTAACAAAAATATAATGACGCTGCCGAGCGCGGCGATCAGCCATAAATCGCCGACAGTCACTGCGAGCAGATCGCCGAATAAATAACTGTTCAAATCGACCCGGGTTTTGGTGAAACTGATCGCAACCAGGCCGAGCGCAAGACTGCCGTGCGCAATAATACCGAGCAAACTGTCGGCGCTGACCTGCGGCTGGCGCTGCAATAGCGCCAACAACGCACCGACTAATAGCGCGACAACGAATACCGTCCACCACGGATTGATATGCAACAACAATCCGAACGCGGTCCCGAGCAGCGCGGAATGCGCCAATGTATCGCCGAAATACGCGAGCCGCTGCCACACGACCAGCGTGCCCAAAGGCGCAGCTACCATGGCCACGATGCCGCCGGCGCAAATGGCGAATAACAGAAAATCAGCCATGATGATGCTCGTGCTCGGTATGAACGGCGCCGTGCAAATCGTGCGCGTGATTGTGATGATGGTGATACGGCGCAATATTGATCGCAGCGTCGCCGAATAGCGCGCGATAAGCGGGATCGCTGCCCACTTGCTCCGGATGACCTTCGCAGCACACGTGCTGATTAAGGCACAGCACGTGATCGGTTTGCGCCATTACCCAATGCAGATCGTGCGAAACCATCAATACGCCGCAGTGATGGTGATGTCGCAGTGCGCCGATCAATTCGTACATGGCGGTTTGGCCGCCGATATCGACGCCCTGCACCGGTTCATCGAGCACCAATAAATCAGGATTGCGCAATAAAGCGCGCGCTAATAATACGCGCTGCAATTCACCGCCCGACAGCGTCTGCATAGCGCGCTGCTCGATACCGGCGATACCCACTTCATTCAGCGCGCTGTTGATAGCACTTGCTTTCGCGCCGCCCAGCTGCAAAAAGCGCAGCGTGCTGAGCGGTAGATTCGCATCGATGTGCAAGCGTTGGGGCATGTAACCAATACGCAAATTTGCGCGGCGAATCACATTGCCGCCGGTTGGCGCTATCAATCCCAGTGCTAATTTAAGCAGCGTGGATTTGCCGGCACCGTTGGGACCGATAACGGTAATGATCTGGCCGCGACGTAATTCCAGCGAAATATTTTCAAGAATTGGTCGGCCGTCGATGACAACGGACGTACGCTCCAGCGTGAATAATATTTCGCTCATCGTGTAGTTCGCTGACAATTCGGGCACAGACCGGTAATTTCGACGCAGGCATTCGGTTCGCTGAACCGCGCGGCGTGTGCGGCATTTTGCACTGCAGTTGCAATTGTATTGTCGGCAATTTCGATCGCCGTTTCGCATTGTCGGCAAATTAAAAAATGGCTGTTGTGATAGGCATGCGGTTGCGTGCAGCCGATAAATGCATTCAATGAATTGATGCGATGCACCAGGCCGTGTTCCTGCAAAAACTCCAGCGCTCGGTACACTGTTGGCGGCGCTTGTCGACGCGGTTTTGCCGTTGAATCTGTAGTCAGCAGATCGAGAATCGCATACGCGCCCAGCGGTTTATGGCTGTGCCAAACCAACTGCAAAACCTGTTCGCGCAGCGGCGTCAGTTTCGCGCCGCGCTCGTCGCATAGGCGCTTGGCCGTTGCCACCGCGGTGTCAACGCAGCGTGAATGATCGTGATCGCGAAATGCGAGATTGTTTTTACGCGCGGACATGGGCGTTACTCGATTAGTCAATGTTATAATATTACACTGTTTCCGATCCAAGGCCATCGTCGAATTATGGTTCGAATTTTTTGCACATTGTTACTGATGGCTACTTTTAGTTTTGCATCGATCGCCGTGGCTGATGCGCCGCTGCGCGTGCTTACCAGCATCAGGCCATTGCAGTTGCTGGCCGTCGCTGTAGGTGGTGATGCAATTACGGCTAGCTCGCTGCTCGATCCGCAATTTTCGCCGCACGACTATCAACTGCGGCCATCGGATCGCGCGAAGCTCGACAATGCGGACGTCATATTTTGGATTGGCCCGCATCTCGAATTATTTCTGCAGCCCGTCATCAGCGCGTTGCCGGCGCACGCCGCAATCGTAGGCTTGCAAGATGCTGAGCAAGACGGCCATATGTGGCTCGATCCAATCGCCGCAATACAAATTGCGCGGCGGATGGCGGATATTTTTTCCGAGCTGCGCCCGGCACAGAAAGCATTATTTCGCGCAAATGCCGAACAGCTGACTGCAGCGCTTACACGGCAGGATGAAAATCATCGCGCTGAATTAAAACGATTGACGGCTGTGCACGGCTACATGGTTGAGCACGATGCTTACAGCCGCTTTGAAGCGCGCTATGGTTTAACGCATCACGCCGCTTTAACTAACGTCGCCGACTTGCCGCCGAGCGCTACCGTCATGCTGAGCATTAAACGGCAATTGCATGATGGCAGCGTTACCTGTGTTTGGCGCGAGCCGCAGGAATCAAAACTGTTGAAGAGTGTAATCGCTGACAGCAATCCAAAAATCGTGACAATCGATGCGATGGCCGCACGAATCCCAGTTAATAAAGATGGGGCCTTGCAGTTTTATCAGGGTTTATGGGAAGCGGTGATTTCGTGTGTGGCGATGTAGTGATTTCTGGCGAGGTCTATTCAAGCGAGGACATTAAACCGGATTAAAAAGCCGGGATCTGGGGAGACCCCGGCACTAGCCTTCACTGCATCGCATAAGTCACGTCTCGCGCCGGTAAATCGTGCTTTTCAACTGCGACCGGCGTTTGATCGTTCGCGCCATTCAATCGGCTTGCCTCGACCACTACGGAATCAACTTCTTCTACCGTAATCGTCCCTTTGGGCAGGTTGGCTTGTCTTGCTTTAATGATGCTCTCTGCGCCGACGGCCCCAACCAGGGCGGCGGCTAATACGGCTACTACTGCTATGCGTCTCATGGACTCTCTCCTTTGCGTGCGATGGCTTCTGCTGGCTTTTGACTGGCTTCTGCCGGTTGTTACTTTGTGATACTAATAGTAACAAGCTGAGGATGACTGAATCAAGCAGGTTTTATTAATTTTTTGTTATTTTTATAACTTGATCGCACATAAGAGTTAGCTAAACATATTCGATTTATTGTATAAATCTTTGAAAAACATCTATTTTAATAAATAATTACAAAAACTAATTTTTGTAATTATGCTAAATCGCTTACGGCGGAAACATGTCAGCGAGGTTAAATTTTGGTAACACTTTTAAAAGGGATCAATCAAGCCATTCAAAAGGAGTGTTGCGATGGCTGATTAACAGTTCTCGGTACGGGAAAGGATTTTTGCCCCGTCCAGGCGGCGCGTGCGAGACGGGGATGAACTGTTCGTTTAGCCGAGATACCCAAAACCGCAGCGCGGCGAGACGCATGAATTCCTGCCAATGGCCGATTTCTTCGGCGTGGGGCGGATTAAAGGCGCTGTAACCGGTCAGTAATGCTCGATAGTTTTCCAGATTTAACACGCCTTCGGCGTTGAAGCACCAATCATTGGCCGCAATGGCCACATCCAATAATGGGTAACCGGTTCCGGCGCTGAAAAAATCGATAATGGCGACAATTCTCTGCGCAAAGATCAACACGTTATCGCGAAAAAGATCGCCATGAATCGTAATTTGACGCAGCGAAATGTTAGTACTTACAAATCGCTTAAGTCCCGATAGCTCAGTACTCAATAAGTGTTGATCGGCATCGCCGAGACACGGCAATAAAGCGCTGCCCGTTTTAAAAACCCAACCAAGACTGCGATGGCTTTCGTGAGTGAATCCTGGAGCAGAGGTCGCCAAATGCAGCTTTGCGATGACTTCGCCGAGGTTACGGCAAAGCTCCGGGGACGCCGAATTTATATGGCGACCGCTAATTTTTGGAATGACCAAGGCAGGTTTTCCGCGAACAGATAATGTCGCGCCACTCGCGCTGGGTGCCGGAGCTGGCACGGGCAATCCATGTTGATGAAGATAGGTGGTAAGTCTCGCGATAAATTCGACCTCTGGTTTCGAGAGAGACTCGACGATAGTGAGGACAAACTTTTCAATCTGATAAGCAGGTGTAGTGCGCTCAAAGTCGAGAAAATACGTCGTGTTTTCGATGCCGGCGGCGATACCTTCAGCGGCAACTAGTCGCCCCAGCGACAACGGCGCGACCAGCGCTTCGATTTCAGCAAATTCCAGCTCGGTATAAACCGCCATGCGATGTCCCTGAATAAAAACAGGTGCGTGATACACTTTGCCGCCTCGCGAATAAAACTGCCAGCGGAACAATATGACTGCTCAATCAACTCCCCTCATCCTGGTGGATGGCTCCTCTTATTTGTATCGCGCTTTTCACGCACTGCCGCCGCTGGTCAACTCCAGGGGACAGCCGACCGGCGCGATAAAAGGCGTCATCAGCATGCTGCGCCGATTGCAAAAGGATTACCCCGGCAGTCCGATCGTCGCGGTGTTCGATGCCAAAGGCAAAACGTTTCGCGATGATTTATTCGCGCAGTACAAAGCGCACCGTCCGCCGATGCCGGATGATTTGCGCGCGCAGATCGAACCCATACACAAGCTCGTCCGCGCCTTGGGCCTGCCGCTGCTGATTATCGATGGCGTCGAAGCGGACGATGTGATCGGCACGCTCGCGTGCCGGGCTGCCGCGCAATCTCAGCCGGTAGTCATTTCCACCGGCGATAAGGACATGGCGCAGTTGGTGAATTCGCACATCACGCTGATCAATACGATGACGAACAGCGTGTTGGACGAAGCCGGTGTCGTCGCAAAATTCGGGGTACCGCCGGCGCTTATCATTGATTATCTGGCACTGGTCGGCGATAGCAGCGATAACATTCCGGGCGTGAGCGGCATCGGTGAAAAAACGGCGGTACCATTATTGACGCAAATCGGTGGGCTCGACGTGCTCTACCAAAACCTCGAAAAAATTGCCGATCTCGATGTGCGCGGCGCTAAAGCCTTATCCGCAAAATTGGTTGCAGAACGCGAGCAGGCGTACTTGTCGTATCAGCTCGCGACG
This sequence comes from Spongiibacteraceae bacterium, assembly GCA_036502545.1. GTDB lineage: Bacteria > Pseudomonadota > Gammaproteobacteria > Pseudomonadales > CAMLJR01 > CAMLJR01. The sequence continues at coordinate 7,821 of DASXYH010000039.1, read as the reverse complement.
ATTAAGACCGATGTCGAATTGCCGTTCGCTTACGATGAACTCGCCGCATCGCTGGAAGATCAAGTCGCGCTGCGCGATTTGTACACGCAACTCGAATTCAAAACCTGGCTCAATGAACTTGCCGAGAGCGCGGCAGCGGACATCAATGCAATTCCCGCCGCCGCCGCAAGGCCCGCGCGCAATTACCACACTATTCTCACCGAGGCCGATTTGCGCGATTGGATAGCGCGTCTCAGTGCAGCTGAAGTTTTTGCTTTCGATACCGAAACGACCAGTCTCGATTACATGCAGGCCGAAATTGTCGGCGTGTCGTTCGCGATTGTTGCCGATGAAGCGGCCTATGTACCGCTGGCGCACGATTATCCCGGTGCGCCCGAACAGTTAGTGCGCGCCAGTGTGTTGGAACAGTTGCGGCCGTTATTGGAGAGCTCGCAGCACGCGAAGCTCGGGCAAAATTTGAAATACGACAAAAGCGTGCTCGCCAATCACGGCATTGAATTAAACGGCATCGTGTACGACACGATGCTCGAATCGTACGTGCTCGACGCGGTCGCCACGCGCCACGATATGGATAGCCTCGCGCTCAAATATCTCGGCGTGCAAACGATTCATTACGAAGATGTCGCCGGCAAAGGCGCCAAGCATATTGGTTTCAGTCAGGTTGCGATTGAAATGGCGGCGGAATACGCCGCGGAGGACGCGGATATCACGTTGCAATTGCATCGCAATCTGTGGCCAAAGCTCGAAGCGGAGCCTGCATTGCGCTCGGTATTCGAGACGATCGATATGCCGCTGGTGCCGGTGCTGTCGCGGGTCGAGCGCAACGGCGCACTGGTGAGCCGCGAATTGCTGTCGCAGCAAAGTCATGAGTTGGGTTTGCGTTTACTGGAATTGGAGCAGCAGGCATTCGAGCTGGCGGGGCAAAAATTCAATCTCGGCTCGCCGAAACAGCTCGGCGAAATTTTGTATACGAAATTGGGTCTGCCAATTACAAAAAAAACACCGACCGGCGTTCCCTCCACCGCTGAAGATGTGCTTGCCGAGCTTGCGGAGGAATTTCCGCTGCCGCGTGTATTGATGGAATATCGCGGCTTGTCGAAATTGAAATCCACCTACACCGATAAGCTGCCGGAAATGATCGATGCCCGCACCGGGCGCATTCATACGTCATACCATCAGGCGGTTGCGGCAACGGGGCGACTGTCGTCGGCCGATCCGAATTTGCAAAATATTCCCGTGCGTACGCCCGAAGGACGACGCATTCGCCAGGCGTTTATTGCGACGCCGGGATATCGCATCGTCGCGGCGGATTATTCGCAAATCGAATTGCGCATCATGGCTCATCTGTCGGCGGATGAAGGTTTATTGCGCGCGTTTGCGCAAGGTGAAGACGTGCATCGCGCCACGGCCGCCGAAGTTTTCGGCGTGAGTCTGGACGCGGTGAGCGGCGATCACCGCCGCAGCGCGAAGGCGATCAATTTCGGTTTGATTTACGGCATGTCCGCGTTTGGGCTGGCGAAACAATTGGAAGTGAGCCGCAGCGAGGCGCAGGTGTATATCGATTTGTATTTCGCACGCTATCCCGGTGTTAAAAAATTTATGGATCGCACGCGCGCGCAAGCCGCCGAGCGCGGCTATGTCGAAACGTTATTTGGACGACGGCTGTATTTGCCCGAAATCAGAGCCACCAATGCGCAGCGTCGTCAGGCTGCCGAGCGCGCCGCGATCAATGCGCCGATGCAGGGCACCGCGGCAGACATCATCAAAAAAGCGATGGTGACAATTGATAGCTGGTTGCATCGCGATGCCATTGATGCGCGCATGATTATGCAGGTGCATGACGAACTGGTCTTTGAGGTGAGAGTCGATCTGGTAGAGTCGTTTCAACGCGAAATAGCTGGGCGAATGGCCGACGCCATCGAGCTCGCGGCGCCGTTAATCGTCGATGTCGGCGCCGGCGACAATTGGGATCAAGCGCATTGAATGAACTTCTGCATTGAGCGGTAGTCCTATTTGATGTGGTGAAAGCCACTGCCTGATCGGGGTTTCCAAGGGCTCGGATCGGGTATCTTCCAGTGTTTTTCCCCAAATAGAGCTGGTGGCCTGGCACATAACTCCCCCAAACGTGTGCCGGGCCTTTTTTTTCAAGCTCAGCTGCGGCTACTCAAAATCAATTGCGTTAATCGGCTCAGGCTCGTCATCGAGCAACCACGCGTTGAGGCGTTGCTGCAAGTCTTCCAATCCCTGTCCGTTATGTGCCGAAAACAGTTGCGCGGTGGCTTGTAGCTTTTTTTGCAAAGAAAGCGTTTGCGACACTTGCAACAACGTCGATTTGCCCGCGCCGTAGGTGAGTTTGTCCGCCTTCGTCAACAGTACATGCACGGGCATCGCGCTTTTCGCCGCCCAATCCAGCAGCAGCGTATCGAACGGCTGCAGCGGATGGCGGATATCCATCAACAGCACAAGGCCGCGCAGACTCTGACGCGCGCTCAAGTACGCGTCGAGATGCTGCTGCCATTCGTTCTTCACCGCGAGCGGCACTTTGGCGAAGCCGTAGCCGGGCAGATCCACCAGGCGATGCGTTTCATCGAGGCCGAAAAAATTGAGCAATTGCGTGCGTCCGGGCGTTTTACTGGTGCGCGCAAGTTTGCGATTACCGGTGAGCGTGTTGATCGCGCTTGATTTGCCCGCGTTCGAACGGCCGGCAAACGCCACCTCGCCGCCGTTGTCAGGCGGGCATTCGCGCAGTGTCGGCGCGCTTTTTAAAAATTGAGCGCGGCGATAATCGAGCGCTTTTTTTTCCTGTTTGAGCATGCAGTTAAAAACCGATGGGGATAGTGATTCGTAGCGGCGATCAGTTATAATGCCGCCGTTTTTTGTGCGGATACTTCATTGCAAGTGACAGTCATCCGCGAGTATCGAGGTAGCGCAGCGTAATTGAGCGCAGTCGCATCAAGCGCGTCATCATACTCGCCGTTCTCGGCGCTTGGTAAGAGGTTCCATCATGAAAACATTCATCGTTGCTTCGCTCTTTGCCGCGACCTCATGGGTTGCAGTAGCCGCCGATCAATCGGTTGCCGATCGCTACAGCAAAGCGTGCACGTTCTGCCACGCGGCTGGCGTCTCCAACGCGCCGAAAGCATTCGTTGCCGAGGATTGGAAGCCGCGTCTGGCAAAAGGCATGGATAAGCTTTTGCTCAGCGTTAAAAATGGCCTCAATGCCATGCCGCCGCGCGGTATGTGTCCGGATTGCAGCGACGCCGATTACAAAGCGCTGATTCGATATATGTCGACCCCGAAAAAATAATTCTGCGCGTGTCGTCGCCGCGCGTCGCAATAACTGTTCTCGAGTGTGAGCAAATGAAGAAAATTATATTGGCCGGTATAGTTTTGATTAGCGCTGTCAGCCAGATAGCGATAGCCGAAGGCGATGCGGCGGCGGGAAAAACTAAGGCGGCCGTTTGCGCTGCCTGCCACGGCCCGGACGGCAACAGCGCGGCACCCACCTTTCCAAAATTGGCGGGGCAGAGCGAGCGCTATTTGAACAAACAGCTGCACGATATCAAAGCGAACGTGCGCCCGGTGCCGGCGATGGCGGGCATTGTCGCCAATCTCACCGATCAGGATATGGCGGATCTCAGCGCCTATTTCTCGTCGCAACAGCCATCGATGAATCAGGCCAAAAAAGATGTGATTGCCAAAGGCGAGCAAATTTTCCGCGCCGGTATTCGCGATAAGAACGTGCCCGCGTGCGCCGCGTGCCACTCGCCCGCCGGCGTTGGCAATGCGCCGGCCGGCTTTCCGCGGCTGGGCGGCCAGCATGCCGATTATGTCGCGACGCAATTGAAAGCCTATCGTGCCGCGGCGGATGGCGACGCGACCGGTCGCGCCAACGATGGTGACGCGAAGCCCATGCGCAGCATTGCCTCGCGCCTGAGCGATAGTGAAATCGTCGCGCTGGCGAACTACGTCTCGGGCTTGCACTGAGATCGCGGATAGAAAAGGTGGCTGCGCGCCACCTTTTTTTTACCTGAATTTTAATAGGATGTTGTGATTTATTTGCACTGTGGCGGACCTCGCTCAAATGCGATCGGTCCAACACAGTCGAATTCCGTATTGCATATCACATAGAAGGAGTAATTCATGATTCGCCACCGTCCGTCTTTTTTTGCCGGTCTGCTGCTGCTGGTTACGGCATTGGCAGCGAATGCGCAGCCGCTGAAACTGGAGCCGTATCAACTCGGCAAAGATTATTTTTCGCTGCAACAACCGTTGAGTGTGCGCGATCGCCAAAAAATCGAAGTGATGGAAATTTTTCGCTACGGTTGTATTCATTGTTATCGATTCGATCCCTTGGTAAAGAAATGGGAAACCACGCTGGCGAAGGACGTGGATTTTTATCGCCTGCCGGTAGTGTGGGACAGCGAAACCGAGCTGCAGGCGCGCGCGTTGTATGTCGCACAGGCATTTGGTATTGCCGATAAAATTCACGATGCGATTTTTGCGGCTATTTGGAATGCGCCGAATCCCCCCGGCCCGTTGAATTCGGAAAGCCGCATCAAACAGCTTTTTCTCGACCAAAAAATCGATGGCGAAAAGTTCGATAAAACTTTTGAAAAATCCGATGCGATCAACAGTCGGGTGAAAGAAACCAAAGACCGCTTGATGGCGTACAAGCCAGCCGAAAATACACCCGGCATAGGCACGCCGGAATTGCTGGTAGCCGGTAAATACCGCATCAGCGGCAGCGCATTTCACGAGGCAAGCGAGCAGGCGTCGTTTAGTAAAATGCTGGAAGTTGCCGATTATCTGGTGGCAAAAGAGCGCAAAGAGAAGGCGGAAAAACCGCCGAAATAAATTTGTTTTTTTGGTCCGTGCAAAATAAATCGGGTGAAAAATAAAAATGACAGCGGATTCGCGCGATAACGGCAAGCGCAAAGCAGAAGAGCACGATCACCTGGTTCGCCTGCTCTGTCGCGCGCTATCGCGGCTGGCGGTTGCGGCACAGGGCATCGATCGCCGCCTTGACGACATGCTCGGCGAGTTGCGCCAGCTGCTGCGGCGCGATATCGACGATCCACAGCAATTATCTTTATTGGTCGATGCCATCGATGCGCGCATCAAGGATGTCGATGACGAACGCGATCAGCGCGGCGATTTATTGCAAAGCTCGTTGCAGCGAATGATCGAACAATTACTGGCGTACAAACCCAGCGCGAGTGTCGCGCGCGAATTAAAAAATCTGCAAAAAGACTTTAAGCAAAAGCTGGCCGATGGCGAGGAATTCAAACTGTTCGCGCGACTGCCGGCGTTGCAGGCGCAAGTGCTGGATGGCGCCGGTACAGCGCGCGGCGGTTTATTTTCGCGATTGTTCGGCCGCGATGAAACTGCGCGTAAAAGCACGGTGCAAATCGACGTCGATGACGCAGATATCAAAGACAGGGATATCGACGGCACAATTGCAAGAAATGCCAGCGAAGCAATTCGGCAGAATGCTGAGCCGATATCGTCGACGCCCGTGCTGGAAACTTCTACCGTTGCAACTTCAACAGCCGCGGTAGAAACAGCCGCGCCTGAGGCAACAAGCATTGCTGAAAGCGAACCGCCGTTCGCAAGAATAAGCATCGCAGTGTGTCAGGTGCTCGATCACTTGTTGATGCAGATCGATCCGCCGCCTTCCGCCACCGATAATTACCGCCATGCGCGCGAACAAATCGCGAAAGGTTTGAATTGGTACGAGCTGGTATCCACGCTTGAGGAAGTGGGCATCATTGTGCTGGCCGCATTGGAGCGCGGGCAGGGTGAGTTTCAGGAGTTTTTGCTCGGCATCAGCAAGCGACTCGAAGAAGCGCATCACGTGCTCGGCGCGTCGCGACAAAATCAGGAGCAGCGCCGGCACGCCGACGAAACATTAAATGTCGCGGTGCGTTCCGAAGTGCAGCAAATGCAGGTGCAGGTTGCCGAAGCCACGCACATGGATTTTTTGAAATCCGCGATTGGCGCGCGTCTCGATACGATTGTCGGCGCGCTCGATCACCACCGTGTTTCCGAGCAGCAGCGTCAGCGCGAACTCGAACAGCAACTCAATACGTTGACCGAGCGTATGCGCGAAATGGAAGTGCAATCGCTCGCGATCGAAAAACGCATGCTCGAACAGCAGCGGCTCGCGCTGCTCGATCCATTGACGCAATTGCCGAATCGCCAAGCCTACGAGCAGCGCATGCACGAAGAATACGATCGCTGGAAGCGTTATGCGCGGCCGCTGACATTAGCGGTCTGCGACCTCGATAATTTTAAATCGATCAACGATAATTTCGGACATTTGGCGGGCGATAAAGTATTGCGCATCATCGCCAAAACACTGCGCGCGCGTTTGCGCAAATCCGATTTTATCGCGCGTTTCGGCGGCGAAGAGTTTGTGATATTGCTGCCCGAAACCGATCGCGAAGAAGCGTTTCGCGCGATCGAAACCATTCGCGAAGCAGTCGCCGAATGCCCTTTCCATTTTCGCGAGCAACCGGTTGCGGTGACGTTGTCGGCGGGTATCGCCGCATTCGTCGATGACGCCTCGCCAGAGGCGGTGTTCGAGCGCGCCGATGCGGCGATGTATCAAGCCAAAGAAGCCGGCCGCAACCGTTGTATTATCGCGCCGCATTAACGCACTATTAACCCGGCATCGAAATACATCTTCCCGATGTATCGATTGCGCGGCTAAAGCGCCTGAAACGCATTCTGTGTTCATTATTAGCCCGACATTTTTCGATACCGAGTTAATATCTGCCTTCGTTTCAAACCGATCATTTTGAGGTAAACACTATGACCAATTTAGCGGGCAAAACAGTTGTTATTACGGGCGCCAATGGCGGCCTCGGCAAAACGGTTGCCGATACAGCGCGCGGTTATGGCGCGAAACTGGTTTTACTTGATGTCACTTTTACGCCCGAACAACTGCAGCAAAATAATGCCGATATCAGCCGATACAATGTCGATCTCGGCAGTGCCGCGGCGACGCGCGAATGCTTCGATAAAATCGGTCGCTTCGATGCGGTATTCAATCTCGCCGGCGGTTTTACGATGGGGCCGACCGTGTATGAAACCACCGACGAGGAGTGGGATTTTCTGTTCAAGATGAATGTGAGCACGGTGCACAATGTCGTGCGCGCGGCGGTGCCGAAATTATTGGCACAGCAACGCGGCGCCATCGTCAACGTCGGCGCGCTCGGCGCATTGAAAGGCGCGGGCCATATGGGCGCTTATTGCGCATCGAAAAGTGTCGTCATGCGCCTGACCGAATCGTTGTCGGAAGAAGTGAAACACCAAGGCATCAATGTCAACGCAGTGTTGCCGAGTCTGATCGATACACCGCGCAATCGCGCCGATATGCCCGACGCCGATTTCAGCAAATGGCTCGCACCGGCCGATCTCGCCAATGTGATTTGTTTTCTCGCGTCCGATGCCGCGCGCGCGGTGCACGGCGCATTGATTCCTGTTGCGGCACTGATGTAACTGATTAACAATCAGCTAACAGATATCGATCACGCGGGAGAAAAATCGATGAGCAATGCGGCTGTGCTAGTGGAATATCGCGATCAAGTTGTGGCGATCACTCTCAATCGTCCCGAAGTTTACAACGCCTGCAATGCCGAACTGCGCGCCGGCATGCGCGCGATAACGCAAGAGCTCGCGATCGATAAAACGGTGCGCGTCGTTATCATCACGGCAACCGGCAAAGGCTTTTGCGCCGGCGCTGATTTGCGCGAAGGCACCGCGCCATTGATGTCCGAACACTTGCACGCCGAATACGAACCGTTTTTGTTCGGC